>CAZHMG010000005.1:0-71721 GCA_964533575.1 uncultured Thermoleophilia bacterium
CGGTGAGCAGGATGACCTCGTCGGCACCCCGGTAGAGCGACTCGCGCAGCACCTGTGCTGCGGCGGGCGGACCCATGGTGATCACCGTGACGCGGGCGCCGTGCCGGTCCTTGAGGCGGAGCGCTTCCTCGAGAGCATTGAGGTCTTCGGGGTTGAACACGGCCGGCAGCGCCGACCGGTTGATGGTGCCGTCCTCTTTCATCGCGTCACCGGTCACGTTCTGCGTGTCCGGGACCTGCTTCACGAGGACGACGATGCGCAGCTGTGGCATGACGTTCCGGGCTTTCCGTCTCGGTTGGTGGCGGATGCGGTACGCTACCAGAAAGAGGTGCCGAGCCACAACGGCGCCGGGGCGACGCCTGCCTCCCGATTCGGATGCGGGAATGATCGCCCGGTAGGCACCGGCCCCGGCTTCGCGATCGTGAAAGAGCTCACCGAGGCGATGGTCGGTGCCGCGAACGTCTCGAGTGCGGCCGCCGCACCGCGACGAAGGATTGGACGATGCCAGCAAGGTCAGCGACGACTGACCCCTCGGAACAAGCGAAAGCCACGACCTGAGCGGCGTGCTTTCGCTGGTTCCGAGGACCGCTGTCAGGACTGGTCGAGCACTTGGATCTTGTTGGACGGGACCCAGCCGTCGATGCCGTGAGCGTTGCGACAGTGCGTCCAGCCGCCGGCATCTTCGAGCACATCCACGATCTCGTCCTTCACGATCGTCAGTTCGGTAGCGTCATAATCGCGAGTGGCTATTGCCTCGTGAGGGTCTGTCATCTCGAGATAGGTGTCAGGCACCCATCCTGCATGCCCGCCTTGATCCGTCACCCAGACATAGGTGGTCCACTGCCGGTCACGGTGACCCACACCCAGGATGTCGCCCACTTGGAACTTGACAGGCGACTGGGGGCTGCTGACGTGCGACTCCATCACACGCGCACGCTGAACAGACTGAGGTGCTTCGTCCATGGTGATGTCGTATACCTCCGGAGACAAATGCAAGTGCAGCGCGGACTCCGCAGTCACCCCTCCGCGGATAGGCCGCGCCACGACGGTAGTTTATCATGGCGGCTGTGACGCCGCAGTCAACCAACGACGGCACCATGCCGGTTCGCGTGCGTTTCGCGCCCTCGCCCACAGGCTACCTGCATCTGGGCAGCGCCCGCACGGGCCTGTACAACTACATCTTCGCCCGCCGAAACCGCGGCGCGTTCATCCTTCGTATTGAAGACACCGATGCCTCTCGCAGCACGGACGAAGCCATCGAGCAGATACTCAGGTCAATGCGCGAGATGGGCCTGGAGTGGGACGAGGGGCCCGAGGTACCGGGGCCTCATGGCCCCTATCGTCAGACGGAACGCCAGCACATCTACCACGACTACACGCAGCGCCTGCTGGCCACCGGCCACGTGTATCGGTGCTTCTGCACTCCAGAGGAGCTCGAGGCGGAACGTCAGGCGGCGCAAGCAGCCAAGCGCGCCTGGGTCTACGGCGGCAAGTGCCGGTCCCTCCCGAACGAAGAGGTGGAGCAGCGCGTGGCTGCCGGCGAGCTTCACACGATGCGTATGCGCGTGCCTGCCGGCAGGACGGTCTTTCAGGATATGTTGCGCGACCCGGTGGAGTTCGACAACGCCACCATCGGCGATTTCATCGTCCGGCGTTCAGACGGTACGGTGACCTACAACCTCGCCGTGGTGGTGGACGATGTCAGTATGGAGATCACGCACGTCATCCGCGGCGACGACCACATCAGCAACACGCCCAAGCAGATCATCATCTACGAGGCTCTCGGGGTCCCGGTGCCGCGCTTTCTGCACATGCCCCTGCTCTTCGGCACGGACAAGAAGAAGCTGAGCAAGCGGCATGGCGCGACCAAGCTGGAGCAACTCACGGCGATGGGTTACCTCGTCGAGGTCGTCCGCAACTACCTGGCCTTTCTGAGTACCGAGTTCGACGAGAGCATGATCACCTGGACACTGGATGATCTGGTGAGGCGCTTTGACGTGGAGAAGCTCGGGACCAGCGCCAGCATCTTCGATCCGGAGAAACTGCGCTGGATGAACGGCCGCTACATCCGCGAGATGCAACGCGACCCCCTGGCGGATCGTATGGTCGTCTATCTCACTCGCGCCGGCTTCTACAGCGATCCATCGCATCTTTCGGAACGCGCCTCGCCCGGTCCACATGCGCTGTCGGAGGCCATCGAGGATGCTGAGGCCGCCCGCGGCGCCGCCGCCGTCGCGCCGAACGCTCGGCAGGAACTACTGACGCGTGCCCTCGCGCCGCTCGTTCAGGAGAAGATCGAGCTGCTCGGCGACTTCATTCCCCTGGCCGGGTGGTTCTTCCGGCCGCTGTCTCTTGAGGCTCCGGCGATCGAGAAGCTGTCGGCGATGGCCGGCGCGGCGGAGACTCTGAGTGCCGCGGAGGAGGGCTTGGGGGGTCTTGACGCCTGGGATCTTCCCGCGATCGAGAGTCTCGTGCGGCAGCTGCCGGGCCGGCTGCAGCAGAAGCCAAAAGATGTGTTCGCGGCGCTGCGCATCGGCATGAGCGGCCAGAGCGTCACCCCGGGCCTCTTCGAGTCGCTCTTCGTGCTGGGTCGAGACGAATCCGTGGCTCGACTCGCCGCCGCCGCCGCTGCCGTCCGCTCCTGAGCACTCTTCCCTGTGTGTACTCGCTAGCGCTCGTTTGATTCGATCTTGCTGCCGTTCTCTTCCATTCGCACGAGCGCGGCGATCAGATCGAGCAGTGTGGTGATTTGGGCGTCTGGAGAGGGAGAGCCCGCGGGACGTGCGGCGAGCGAAGGGTTGAACCACACCGTCCTCATACCGGCAGCCAACGCTCCGGCTATGTCATTCTCCCATGAATCGCCCACCATGACGGCCGTCCGCGGTTCCGGCTCGCAGCCCTGAAAGGCGACGCGCAGCGCGGTCTGAAAGAAGGCTGGATCGGGCTTCGCGGCGCCGGCCTCGCGCGAGGTCACGACGTCATCGACGAACGTGTCGAGGCCCACTCGCGCGAGCGCCCTACGCACGAGGACGGCATCAGAGGCTTCGGCATTGGTTGCGACGAGCAACCTGCGGCGAGAATGAAGTGTTCGTAGCACTTCCCGCGCCCCCGGCAGGGCCTCCACGAACCGGCGATCCGCCATCGGCCCCACGCTGCCGTCGTCGATCATCAGCGTGTTGCCCCAGTCGAAGAGCACGACGGTGATCGGCGACGGCGCCAGCATGAGCGCTCGTTACGCGCGACGGCGGTGGCCGAAGCGGCGGGAGAGCGGGGAGGCCAGGCGGAAGCGCGCTCGCGGAAGCTTGTCGAGTGTGGCGGGCAGCTCATCGAATTCGCGGACGAGAGCTTCGGCGGTTGAATGCGCGGCGTCGCGATCGTTCGCGCCGACGAAGTGAACGGCCATCATGCCGGCGGCCTGTGCGCCGGCTATGTCGGTGCGCTGGATGTCGCCAACGTGGGCCGCCTCCCGCGGCTTGACGCCGAGCTGCCCGAGCGTCCGCTTGAACACGCGCGCGTCAGGCTTGCTCATGCCGTGTTCATTGGAGAAGTAGAGATAGTCGAAGTAACCGAGCAGGTTGTGATGTTCCATCAGTCGGCGCAGGACGCTTCCGGGGGAGTAGCCCGTGTCGCAGATGAGGGCGAGTCGGTACCGGACGGCGAGGATTCCCAGAACGTCCCCGGCTCCCCGAGTGGGTTCCGGAGGAAGCTCGAGAATCATCTCCTCGAACTGCTCCACGACGCGGCTGTACGACGGCGCCGGAAGCCGCTGGTCGAGGGCAGCGAGCACACTGTCGACGATCTCGGGGCAGAGAGGCGTGCGGTGTTCGTCGAGCCAGACTTGGTCAAAGAACCCGAAACCTGTCCTCAGCGCCTCTTCGATCACGGGGACGGCGGGAGCAGGGCTTCGTCCGTACCGCTTGAGCTCCTCGATGAGGACGTCGGCCCGGCGGCGCTCCCGCTCTCTTCCGTTGACGTCCGTGAAGAGCGTGTTCCAGAAGTCGAAGGTGACGGCTTTGAGCATGAACCAAGAGTACCAGACGCCGACTTGGGCTCAGGCGAGCGCCGTGACAGGCGTGCCAGCCTGATGCTCAACCGGTCACGCCTGTCCTGTGTCACTTCCCCGAGCGTCAGCATGGCGAGGGCGACGATGATCAGAGCCATGCCTGCGGCCTCCACCGGCGCCGGCCGCTCGCCCAGATGGATCCAGGCAGCAGCCACGCCGACAACGGGCACCGCGAGCGTCCCGATGCCCGCGCTGCCTGCGGAAAGCGCCCCCAGGGCGAATAGCCAGAGCACCCAGGCGGCGCCGTTGGCGAGCAGAACGTTGTACGCCAGGACCGCGACAAAGGCGCCGTTCCACGCCGGCGGCGTATAGGTGAAGGCGGCGATCGCGATGAGAATTGGCGTGCCCAGAAGCATTTGCCAAGCCGTCAGCGACAGCACGTCCACTTCGTGACGGCGATGCAGCTCCTTGGCCGCGACAGCGCTGCCGGCCCAGCACAAGCCCCCGGCAACCGCCATCAGGCTGGGCAGGACCTGGTCAATTCGCCAAGGGCTGACGACGAGGACCAGGCCGGCAAAGGCCAGTCCGACAGCCGGACCCTGGAGTCCGCGAACACGTTCTCCGAGAAAGGCCCAAGCAAGCAGCAGCAGCCAGAACGGCATCGTGTATGTGAGGATCGACGCCTTGCCGGCACCCGTGTGGGCAAGAGCCCACATGGTGAAGCTGATGAATCCTCCCGTTTGAAGAAGGCCCACGACGAACGTGAGGCCCGGAGCCACCAGGCGTATGGGGCGGCGCAGCGCCATCAGCAGGACGAACAGGCAGCCAACGGAGAGGACGGAACGCAGAGCCGCAAAAGTGTAGGGCTCGACGTAGTCGAGCCCTACTTTCGTGACCGTCCAGCCGTAGCCCCATATGAGGGCAAGCGCGGCGAGCGCCGCCGCTCCCAGCTCACGACGTCCTGCATTCCGGGGAGGACCAGATGGTGTCGCGATCGTACTAGCCGCGGATAAGGTGCGGTTCAGTCAGAGCGCGACTCGCGCTTCTGATGAAGGATGGCGACGAGGTCCTCCAGCTGCCATACCCTCTGATGCAGCTCCTCGATTACCTGCCGTTGCTGGCGAACATGCGCTTCAAGCCGAAGGAGGCGCCAGAAGATGACCCCGAAGAGTATGAGCACCGCGACAACCAGCACCATGAGCGTTTCCTCGCAGTTCCTGCGGCTCGCTCCGTCATCGAAGCGGGCAACTCCTTGCCTGATTGTACCCAATTGCCGTCACGAGGCGACGGGCCTGTTAGTGGACCAATGGCGGCCACGGCAGCCGTAGAGGCGTGCCGGGAGTTCTTCCAGCTCACGTCGTCGCCGGTCATTGGTGCTGTCGGGCATGAGGCACGCGAAGCGCCGGCCGCGTGTTAATGCACACGTATTTCCAGAAGGCACAGGGGTGTGCTCGGCCTTTTCGCTGCGGCTGCGGGCTACGCGGGCGACGACGGACCGCCGAGCGTGTACACTGGGATCCCGTCTGGCCATGCGCTGGTCCCGGCATGGGGCTTCGCCTCCCAGACGGCCACCGTCCCTGCCCCGAAAGAAAGCCCGTGACCGTGCACGCCGTCGAAAGAATCCGCAATCTGGCGATCATCGCCCACATCGATCACGGCAAGACGACGCTGATCGACAGTATCTTCCGCGCCGCTCATGTCTTCAGAGCGAACGCCGCGGTCGAGGAACGTGTCATGGACAGCAACGTGCTCGAGCGCGAGCGCGGCATCACCATCCGGGCCAAGCACTGCACGGTCGAGTGGGACGATCACCTGATCAACATCATCGACACGCCGGGTCATGCCGACTTCTCAGGCGAGGTGGAGCGCGTGTTGAGTATGGTCGACTCGGTACTGCTCCTCGTGGACGCGAACGAAGGGCCGATGCCGCAGACCCGCTACGTTCTCATGAGAGCCCTGCGGCTCGGTCTGCGGCCAATCGTCATCGTGAACAAGGCCGACCGGCCGAACGCGGACCCCTCTGGCGCCCTCGACAAGACGTTCGATCTGTTCGTCGAACTCGGTGCGGACAATCGCCAACTCGACTTCCCTGTCCTGTACGGATCAGGGCTCGAGGGCTGGATCGTCGGCGATCTCGACGAGTACCAGCGGGAGGAGCACGATCGCGAGGAGCATCTGCGCGACGGCAGCGGCGAGCTGTCCGCGGCTCTGCGCGCGGAACTCGCCGAGGTCGGCATGAACGATCTCTTCGCGACGATCATCGCGGAGGTGCCGGCGCCGGACGTGGATCAGGACGCGCCGTTCCTCATGCAGGTGAGCACGCTCGCGTGGAGCGACTACATCGGCCGTATCGACTGTGGCCGTGTTCTTCACGGCCGACTTAAGGTCGGCGACGAGCTCAGGCGCATCGCGACGCGCCCGCTGCGGGCGACGCCCGATCAGATGTCGACTGATGACGAGTGGGAGGTTGCCGGGGATGAGTCGGCGAGAGTGACGCACTTGTGGGTGACCCGCGGCCTCGAGAACCAGGAGGTCGACGAGGTGGCCGCCGGGGATATCGTCTGGCTCGCCGGTCCAGCCGAGATCACGCTCGGCGACACACTGGCCGCGGCCGGTTCCGACTCAGCGGCTGTGGCTCTGCCTCCCCTGGCCATCGAAGAGCCGACCGTCTCGATGTTCTTCCTCGTCAATAACGGGCCGTTCGCGGGCCGGGATGGACGGGCGGTCACGCTGCGCCAGATCAAGGAGCGGCTGGAGCGCGAGCTCCGCGTCAACGTCGCTCTACGCGTCGAGGATCTCGGGCGACCCGACGGCGTCAAGGTCAGCGGCCGAGGCGAGCTCCACCTCGCCATTCTCATCGAGGAGATGCGACGCGAAGGCATGGAAGTGTGTGTTTCGCGCCCCGAGGTGATCACGCAGCGGGACGGACGCGGCGGCCTCCTGGAGCCCATCGAGCACCTGCTCATCGATGTCCCCGAGGAGTATCAGGGCGCCGTCATCCAGGAGATCACGCTCCGCAAGGGGGAGCTCGTCGCCATGGAGTCCAGCGGCACCGGGCTCATACGCATGGAGTTCACGATCTGTACTCGCGGCCTCATCGGGTACAGAAACGACTTCCTCACTGAGACGCGAGGTCTGGGGGTGATGAGTTCGCGCTTCACGGGGTACGGGCCATGGAGGGGCGAGCTTTCCGGTCGCGATCGAGGCTCCCTCGTCAGTCAGGCCGCGGGCGAAGCGGCTTCGTATGCGCTGGAGAACCTCCAGCTGCGGGCGACGCTCTTCATCAATCCGATGGACCCCGTCTACGAGGGCATGATCGTGGGTGAGAACTCACGCGCCGACGACATGCTCTGCAATCCGACCAAGCGCAAGCAGCTCGGCAACTATCGCTCCTCCACCAAGGACATCGACGCCGGACTCAAAGTGCCGCGCCCTCTCACTCTCGAGTCGGCGCTGGAGTGGATCTCCGACGACGAGCTGGTCGAAGTGACGCCGGCAACAGTGCGCGTCCGAAAGCACATACTGAGCGCCGAGGATCGCAAGAAGGCGGAGAGGCGCGGCGCTCAGGCCTGATCGCCGCGAGGCTTTGGCGATCGCTGCGCTGCCCCCTCCTCTGCCATCATGATGGAAGCCTGGGTGCACATGGAGGCCGGAGGGGGGATACCCCTGGCATGAACCAGGATGGGATGAAGCGGCGTGCCGCCGGCGCCGCGCTCGAGTTCGTTCGCTCGGGCATGATTCTCGGCATCGGCAGCGGCAGCACGGCGGCGGTGTTCGTTGAGGTGCTCGCCGCTTCCGGCGTGCTGCCCGACACCGTGATCCCGGCCTCGTCGGCGACGTCCGCCCAACTGCGCGCTGTCGGCCTTCCGGTTGTCGAGCTCGCCCAAGCGCCCGCGCCGTCCGTCTACGTGGACGGCGCCGATCAAGCCGATCCGCAGTTGCGTCTGCTCAAGGGGCTTGGAGGAGCCCAGACACGCGAGAAGCTCTTGGCGACCCTCGCGCCCCTGTTCGTTTGCATCGTCGACGAGAGCAAGCTCGCGGGGCGACTCGGCGATGCGCCAATCTCCCTCGAGGTGTTGCCCGTGGCGCGCCTCGCGGTCGAAAAGGAGCTGGCCAAGCGTGGAGCAAAAGCAGTCGTCCGCCCGACACTGTCGGATGACCGCAACCTCCTGCTGGACGTGTTCAGCCTGGAGATCGACGATCCTGAGGCCCTGGAGCTAGATCTCCAGGGCCTCCCGGGCGTAGTCTCCTGTGGCATCTTCGCGCACCGGCGTGCCGACGTCCTGCTCTGTGGGTGCCGCTCAGGCGAGGTGACGGTCACGAGGTCTTCGTCTTCGCCCTGACCTCGTTGAACACCATGATGCTGCCGCCGTAACAGCACACCCAGATGCTCCCGGTCGGCGCATCGTAGGTGATGCCTATCGGCGCCGGGTTCGTATTCACGACCTGCGTCACCTTCATGTCACGGGTACGGACCTTGCTCATTGTGTTGGACGTGTAGTTGACGACGAAGAGGGCCGTCCCGTCCGGAGATATCGTCATGCTCCGAGGCTCACTCCCCGTGGCGACCTTGATCACGTCGCGAGTTTGTAGGTTGATGCGGGCGATCTTGCCTTCGCCGTTCAATGTCGCGTAGAGGTACGCATCATCCGGGCTCATGACGAGGTGGCGCGGCTGGGCGCCGACGTTCCTGATCCAGTCCAGCGCGTATGTGCGCAGATCGATACGGGCGATGTCGGCGCCCCCCATCATCGCGACGTAGGCGTACTGGGCTCGCGAGTCGACGGCGATGCCACGCGGATACGGACCGAGGTAGATGCTCTTCACCTGTTTCCCGGTCGCTGTATCGACCACGCTCAAGGTGTATGAGCACCAGTTGCTGACCAGCAAGGTCTTTCCGTCCGGGGTCACAGCCAGGAACTTGGGCACGGCCCCGACCTTGATCACCTGATCGATCGTCAAGGTGTCCAGCGGGATGCGGTAGACGAAGCTGTCGTCCACACCGCTGTCCGGAGAGCAGACATCGCCGCCGGGGTGTGAGAAGCCTTCTCCGAACATGGAGTACTGAGAGACGTACATGAAGCGGTGGTCAGGCGATTCCGCGGCCTCGACGGGCGCTCCCTGCACAACCTCGGTCAGCTTGGGATAGCCGAAGTCAGAGAGCTTCACCGCGTCATCGATGGTCTTGACGACCTGGAGGCTGCTCGTGTCGTACACGGTCATGGTGTGGCGATACATCATGTTCTGCGCGAAGACATAGCCGTTTCCCGTGGATACCACCGACTTCGGCGAGATCTTCTGGCTGGCGATCACCTCACGGAGGCGGAGACGCAGTTTGGCGGAAGGGCCGGCGGCGGAAGCCGCAGCGCTGGTGCTGGGAGACGGGGAAGCCGTGGCGGCGGGAGGAGCGTTGTCGCCGCGAACCACGGCCATGACGACAGCTGTCGACGCGGCGACTATCAGCAGAATGAGCAGGAGCGCAGCCAGCCGCCGGCGCCGGTACATCCGCGCCTTTCTGGCCCGCTGCCGGTCTCGCGAGGAACACTGATCCATCGGCGGCCAGTCTAGCACCCGTCGGCGTCGCGACGCTTCAGCGCAGGGCGGCGGCGAGGCGCCGCAACCCCTCCTTCAGCATCGGGCGCGGGCACGCGAAGTTGAAGCGAAGGAACGAAGGATCGCCGAAGGCGGCGCCGGGCGACGGGGCGACACCGGCGTCCAGGCAGGCCTGCATCGGATCGGCAGCGGGAACGCGACCGACGTCGAGCCAGGCCAGGTAAGTCGCCTCCACATGACTCATCCCGACGTTCGGCAGCGACGTCGCCACAAACTGCTCGACCATGTCGCGGTTGCCCCGCAGATAGTCGAGCAGTTCACGCAGCCAGACATCACCGTCCCGGTAGGCCGCCTCCGCGGCGGCAAGAGCAAAGCAGCCGGGATAGGGCAGCAGTCCCTTGCCGGCGTTCTGAAAGCGCTTGCGCAGAGCGGGATCAGTGATGACCGCAAACGCAAAATTCAGCCCGGGGAGATTGTACGTCTTGCTCGGCGACATCAACGTGATGACGGAGCTGCCGGCGTCATCTGCGAGAACGGCGGACGGCGCGTGGACGGGCAGGTCCAGGAGTAGGTCGCAGTGGACCTCGTCAGAGCACAACAGAATCTGATGACGACGGCAGAAGTCAACGATGGCGGCCAGCTCGTGAGCCTCCCAAGCCCTTCCCAGAGGGTTGTGAGGATGGCAGAAGAGGAGGACCCTGGTGTTCCGTGTCACTGCCTTTTCCATGGCGGCGAGGGGGAGCCTCCAGCGGCCATTCTCGCATGCCGCCTGCACGGTGATCAGCCTGCGACTGGCGGCGAGTGGTGCGGTCAGGAACGGCGGATAGACCGGAGTGATCGTCATCACCTCGTCGCCGGGCTCTCCAGCCGCGGCACAGGCCAAGGTGATGCCGGTGACGAGACTCGGCAGCCAGACCAGTGACTCGGGCGCGATGCGCCAGCGGTAGCGCTTCTCCAGATGCGCAACAATCGCCTGCACCAGCGAATCCGGGACGACGGAGTATCCGAAGACGCCGTGCCCCGCACGGGCCCGCAGTGCGTCGACGACCGGCGGGGGCGACCTGAAGTCCATATCCGCCACCCAGAATGGAAGGACGTCAGCGGGGTAGCGCTCCCACTTGAGACTGCCCGACCCGCGGCGTCTAACCGGATCGTCGAAGTCCATGGCGCGCTCCTCATCGGCTCTGACCGTCGACACCGTATCAGACGCGGCCCCGCCGGGGCGACGCCGGCATGGCCGGTCCTGTATCCTTGACGCCATCTCTGGCACACCGTTCGGCTGCGGGTCTGACCGCTACCGGCGGTCCGTAAGAAGGAAGCTCATGAAGATTCGCCTCATCGAGCCAGATGCCCCCAGCATGCATCTCTGGTCTCAGTCCAATTTCGTGCGGCTGGGCCTGCCCATGATCGGCGCCGCGCTCAAGGCTCACGGGCACGACGTGCTCATCTACCACCCACATCTGGCCCCGATCGACTGGGACGATGTGCATTCTGCTGATCTTGTCGGTCTTTCGAGCACGACGTCGACGACGCCGGCCTCTTATGCCATCGCGGACGATCTGCGGTGGCGCGGTATCCCCGTCATCCACGGCGGCTCGCACGTCACATTTCTGCCGGAGGAAGCCCTGGAGCACGCCACCTATGTGGCCCGCGGCGAGGGCGGCGAGCAGGTCATGCTGGAGCTCATCGAGGCTCTCGAGGGCAAGCGGGAGCTCGATTCGGTCACGGGGCTGTCGTTCCTGCGCGACGGCATGCCGGTTCACAACCCGCTGCACGAGCGGTGCCCCGATCTGGATACGCTGCCGTTCCCGGATCTCACGCTCATCAAAGGGTACGAGAAGCTCTCCAACACGCCGATCATGACAAGCTGGGGCTGTCCCTTCGCCTGCACCTTCTGCTCGGTCACCGCCATGTTCGGCCGCAAGTACCGGTTCCGCAGCGCGGAGAGCGTCGTCGCCGAGATCAAAGAGAAGAGCCCCAAGCGCATCTTCTTCTATGACGACAACTTCGCGGCCAACAAGCGACGGCTTAAGCGGCTTCTGCAGATGATGATCGACGAAGGGCTGACCATGCCGTGGGGCGCGCAGGTCCGAACCGACGTGGCGCGCGACCCCGAGCTCCTCGACCTCATGCGGCGTTCCGGGTGTGAGTTCGTCGCTCTGGGGCTCGAATCCGTGAACCAGGAGACTCTGGATCACTTCGAAAAGTCGCAGACGGTCGACGATATAGAGCGATCGATAGCCATCCTGCATCAGTACGGCATCCGCAGCCACGGCATGTTCGTGCTCGGAGGCGAGCACGACATGCCCCACGTGGTGCGCGATACCGTCACATTCGCGCTCAAGAACCAGATCGACACGGTCATGCTCAACATCCTCACGCCGCTGCCGGGAACGCAGCAGTTCGCCGAGTTGGAGGCGGAGGATCGTTTGATCACAAAGGATTGGCAGTACTACGACGCCCAGCACGTCGTTTTCAGGCCGCGTCAGATGTCTCCACGCCATCTCCTGAGAGAGACCCTGCGGGGCAATCGCCGCTTCTACAGCACCCGGCGAGCAGTCAGGACCATCGTCACGTTCCTCCAGCGGCGTGACAAATGGAGTTGGGACCGCATGCTTGAGAGTTGCTGGCTCTGGTGGTACGGGCACACGTGGCACAAGGATGCCCGCAACCGCGCACACGAGCGCATGCTGGGGAAGCTTCGACGGCGGGGCAGGGTGGACGTGATCTCCATACCTCCAGCCGCCGTATCCGAGGCGCGAGAGGCGGACGGCGCGCGAGTCTGAGCGCCTCCGGCGCACCCGACCACGGGTTCCGCTGTGCGTGCTTTGGGCGTGCGCCGGGAATGTCTCCCCAGCAATAGCGTCGGGACGGCGCGAGTCAACAGCCGTACGAGGAGGTGCTCATGGATACAGCCACCTTTGCAGCAGGCTGCTTCTGGGGCGTAGAGGCTGGTTTCGCCCGGCTGCAGGGCGTCAGATCCACCGAAGTCGGCTACATCGGCGGCTCCACGGCGAAGCCGACGTACCGTCAGGTCTGTACGGGCATGACCGGTCATGCCGAAGCTGTGCGCATGGAGTTTGATCCGGAGGTCATTTCGTATGAGGAGCTGCTGACCGCATTCTTCGCGCTTCATGATCCGACGCAGCGCAATCGTCAGGGGCCGGACGTGGGATCGCAGTACCGCTCGGCGGTCTTCTTCCACACCCCGGAGCAGGAAGCCGCCGCGATCGCCGCCATCCGGGCACTCGACGCCCGGGGCGTGTTCAAGCGGCCGATCGCGACGCAGGTCGTCCCCGTTGGCGACTGGTGGCGTGCCGAGGAGTACCACCAGAAGTACTTCGCGAAGCAGGGCAGGGCGGGGTGCTCGCTATAGAGCAGCGGCTCAACCCCCGCTAGGCCGTCAGGTGTTCGAAGAGAATGCGCATGCCTATGACGATCAGGATCACGCCGCCAACGATCTCCATCCGGCGTCCCAGAAGCGCCCCGAACCGCCGGCCCAAGTGTAGTCCGGCGGCGGTTAACGTTCCCGCCACGAGGCCGATAACCACAGCCGGATACCAGATCGCCACGCCGAGGAGGGCGAGCGACAGTCCTACGGCGAGGGCATCGATGCTCGTCGCGATCGAGAGCAGGATGAGCGACCAGCCCTTCGTCGGGTCGGGACGCTCGCGCTCCTCTTCGCCGGGGCGCAGCGCCTCGTAAATCATCTTGCCTCCGATGACGGCCAGAAGGCCGAAGGCGATCCAGTGATCGACCGGCGCGATCCAGTCAGCGACCGTCAGGCCGGCCAACCAGCCGATCACCGGCATGAACGCCTGGAACAGGCCGAAGTGCCAGGCGAGGCGAAAGGTCTGTCTGGCGCTGACCGTCCCTAGCGTGAGTCCCGCAGCGATGGCCACCGCGAACGCGTCCATTGCCAGCCCGATTGCGATGCCGATGAGTGTGAGGAGGGCCATGACGCGCCGCAGCTTATCAGCCTCGCCTGCGAGCCGCCGCTCAGACTCTCCGCGCTGCTGCCGATACTTCAACGGAGTGAGCGCGGGACACCAGGAGGACGTCGTATGGATGAACCAGGCTGCAGCAACTGCCAGTATGGACGCGAGGAATCACGTGGCTCCGTCTTTGCCCGGGATCGGGGCTCCGGCTGGGGAACCTGTCGCAGGCATGCACCCTCAGTCGTCGTCGTTCCGTCGCCGGACAGGGCGGCCTTCTCACAGGCTGCGTTCCCGCGCATCCGTGAGGACGACTGGTGCGGCGAGTATCAAGGCAGACGTAACCGGCTCTATGGTTACGTTGGACCAGACTGACCTGCGTCGTTCAGCTCGCGCCAGAGGGCGGCGACGTGCTCTCGGCGCGTCGCTTGAGCCCCGATGGAGACGCGAATCATCTGCGTTCCCTTGAGGAGCGCCGGTGTCACGTACTGCCCTCCGGCCTTGTTGACCCGGTCGGCGAGCGCCAGATTGTGGGTCCGCAAAGCCTCCTCGCCGCCGCTCTTCAGGTGGGGCGGCACGTGTCGCACGCAGACTGTCTGAAAGGGCGCGGGCGCCAACCTTTCCCATTCGGGCGCTGCATCGACCTGGCGCCGGAACCAGTCGGCATTGGCAACGTCTCGGCGGATGCGGTCCTGCAGCCCCTCGACACCATACTCGCGGACCAGGAACCAGAGCTTCAGCGCGCGAAAACGGCGCCCCAGGGGGATGCCCCAGTCCCGGAGGTTCCGCACCCTGCCATCCTGCGCCGTCTGCAGATAACTGGGATTCGTGCTCATGACTCGAACCAGATGCTCCGGGTCACGGACGAAGTAGGCGGAGAGATCGAACCCCGCGCCCAGCCACTTGTGCGGATTGAGCACAAGTGAGTCCGCCAGTTCCACCCCTTCCCATGCCCAGCGGAACTCGGGGCAGATCATCGCGCTGCCCACCATGGCGGCATCGACATGGAGCCAGAGTCCATAGCGCGAGGCCATCGCGGCCATCCCCGGCAGAGGATCGATCGCCGTCGTGGCCGTCGTTCCCACGGCAGCGACGATTGCACATGGGCGGCGTCCGGCGGCGATATCATCGCGTACCGCCTCCTCCAATAGATCGAGACGCAACGCATGCGCATCGTCAGTCGCGATGAGACGCAGGTTGTGGGCGCCGAACCCCGCCAGAAGGACGGATTTGGGAATGGAGCTGTGCGCTTGATCTGACGCGTAGACGACCAGCGCCTCGTTCACCGCCTGCAGTCCCTGGCGGTTCTGGCTGAACTCCGTCGTGCGTTCGCGGGCGCAGAGAAGCGCGCAGAGGGTGGCAGTGCTGGCCGTGTCCTGGATGACACCGTGAAAGGCCGTCGACAGCCCCAGCATCTGGCGGAGCCAGTCCATGACGACGTCCTCGACCTCGGTTGCGGCAGGACTCGTCTGCCAGCTCATGCCTTGGGCCCCCAGACCCGCCGCCACCAGATCGGCGAGGACCGACGTCAGGTCGGTGTTCGAGGGAAAGTACGCGAACCAGCCGGGATGGTTCCAATGGCTGATGCCGGGAAGGACGATTTGACGCAGATCGCTCACGATGTCGTTCAACCCTTCGGCATGCGCGGGCGGTGACGCGGGAAACGCTCCCGCCACGTCGCCGGGTTGCACTCTGCTCATGACAGGATAGTGGTCGACGTGCTCGCGATACTCGGCAACCCAATCGACCAACTCGTGGCCGAGACGGCGAAACTCGGCAGGGTCCATGCGTTCTCTCTCCTCGCGGTAGCGTTCGGCAACCGGCGGTCAGCATAGCCCAAGCGATGCCCATCCGCCTTAGCTGGGATAGGATGCCCTCGATTCCATGCAGGCCGGCGGCCAGGAGGTCCCCATGCACATCCAGCCCTTCGCGGTCGAACAGTGGATGAACGCGCACGAAACGTCGGCGCGCTGGAACATCGCCGAGACGTGTGTGGACTCCCTTCGCCTGGACGAGCTTCTGGCCCTCGCCGGCGACGGCCATGTCCTGCCGGCGCTTCTCGCAACCCGGCTGGATTACGGCGACATCACCGGCTCGGTGCCGCTCCGCACCGCCATCGCCGGCCTTTACGGCCCCTCCATCACGCCGGATCAGGTCCTGGTCACGAACGGCGCGATAGGGGCGAATCATCTCCTGCACCAGACGTTGGTCGAGCGGGGGGACACGGTGATCTGCGTCAAGCCGACATACCAGCAGCTGTATTCTGTGCCGAATGCGCTGGGGGCGCAGGTGCGTACGCTCGATCTGCGTTCCCGGAACGGCTACCTGCCGGATCTCGACGAGCTGGAGTCGCTCGTTGACGAGCGGACGAGCCTCATCGTCCTCAACAATCCCAACAACCCGACCGGCTCGCTCATGAGCGAAGGAATGTTGACCGACATCGTGACGATCGCGCGGGCCCGGGATGCCGTCATCCATTGCGATGAGGTCTATCGGGGCCTCGAACACGAGCCTGGGACGCAGGCGCCGTCGATCGCCGACCTCTACGAGAGAGGTGTGAGTACTGGCAGCCTGTCGAAGACATACTCACTGGCCGGCCTGCGTACAGGGTGGATCGCAGGCCCCCATGAGATCGTCGCGCGCTGCCTCGAGTGGCGCGACTACACGACCATCAGCTGTGGCGTCCTGGATGACGCCCTCGCGGCCGCTGCGCTCGGCAGCGGCGCCGTGCTCGATAGGGCGCTCACCATTGTCCGGCGCAATATCGAAATCGTCGATGAGTGGCTCTCGAGCGAACCACACCTGTCGCATCTGAGGCCGCGCGCGGGCACGACGACGCTGATCCGCTATGAGTACCCGATTGATTCCGAGGCCTTCTGCTCGGCCTTGTTCGCCTGCAACGGCGCCTTCGTCGTCCCCGGATCGGCGTTTGACGAAGAGGCGTCGTTCCGCCTTGGCTATGCGTGCGCCGCCGACGTGCTGCAGGGCGGTCTCGCGGCCGTGTCGCAGTTCCTGCGTACCCTCGAGGCTTGACCGCCGCTGCTAGCCCAGGAAGCGGCGCAAGCTCGCGGCCCGGACGACGAGATCAGAGAGCCCGTCCTTCTGCTCGTCGCGCACGAGTCGGCTGATGGTGTGCACGACATCGACATGCTCGGCTTCGCCCCCTGCCGGCAGCCCCAGCCTTTCGACTGCCGCCCGCACCTCGGGGGGCATGTATGGGCTGTCCAGATCGGCGAAGCGCAGGGCGTCCCGCAGGTCCGCATCAAAGTGGCGGTACATGGATCGGAGGAACGCCATGTCTGTATCGCCGAGCGCCGAAAGACCCAGCAGTTCCGGCGGCACGCCCAGAGAGTACATGGCGGCTGTGAACGATATCGCCCGCGGGAGCTGCGCCGAGCCGACATTGCGTGAGTAGCCGAAAAGCCCTACATGAAGCTTCCGCTTCCGCCGGCTGGGAACCGAGCGCGCGATCGCGTTGATGCTCGGCGCGAGGATCTGCACTTGGCGCTGGTACTCGGCAGAGTAGCGATCGATCAGGTCGTGACACCCGGCTTCGTCCATCTCGTGAGCACGGCGAGTCGCACGGTCCCGCAGGTACCGGACGGCATTCATCACGTCTGCTGGGGCGTTGTCGTACTTGAACGCCGACTGAACTGTGAAGGTCTCCACGCTGGGATACTCCTGGGCGACCCGGGCGACGTTCGCCGGAGAGAGGTTGCCGCGAAACGGCGCCGATCCCGCTCCGAGAATCGGATGAATCGCAATGCCGGTTCGGTCCTGCAGGCGCTCGAGGCGCCAGAGGGCGATCTTCGTCATCAGCACCGCGCTGACGATGCCGTAGTTCATGGCGGGATCCGATCGCGCCAAGAAGACGCGCTGATCCGTCGTGCTCTTGCCGCCGAGGTAGGCCTCAGTGATGCGGTCCGCGGTGAGCAGGTGCGGCAGATCTTCGAACAGCGGAATCACGTTGATGGTGTCCGGTTTGAACTCGCCGATCCACTGGGCAATGGAGATATCGCCGGCAAAGAACGTCTGATTCTGCCGGGCGACGATGAAGTCGCGGTAGTAATGATAGACGCGATCGATGCACTTCTCTGAGGTCGTCATGGGGAGGATGACCTCGAAGATGGGCGGCAGGTCGTCGCCGAACACGTGTTTCGATGCGTCGAACGACCGGGGGATGCTCTCGAGTGTCTCTATCAGGATCTTGGCCTCGGCCCTCTCAACTGTCGGGTTCGGCACGCGCAGCGTGAGGAAGACGTCGCGACCGAGCCGCTGTTCGGTGAAGTACGGCTCGTGGCGGGTCAGCAGCTTCTTGACGACGAAGGAGTCGACCTCCTTGCCCTCGACGTCCCACATCTGTTCGTCGCATCCGAGATGTGAGAAGGCGTAGTACGCTTCTTGGACCTCGTCTTCGCCGCTCAGTTCTGGTCCGGAAGCGAAGAAGGGGACGTTGACGTTGTCCGGATGCTGCGTGCTCATGCAGCGGGGGATGGTGCGCGCTGCCTCTCTCGTCATCGTGGCCTCATTCCGGCTCGCCGTTCGGCACTGGTGGGTGGCGCAATAGTACCCGCGACGGCGCGCGGGCGTCACGTGCGCGTCCTGACAACGTCGGACTCGCCCTCAGCAGGGGGTAGCATCCTGCCATCCCAGCAAGACGCTGCTGAGCCCATCGGCAGAATTCGTCATTGAAAGGAGTCTCATGGTGCCGCGTGTCGTTCTGCACGTTGAGGCGAGTCTCGACGGGCGTATAGATATGATCCAGCCGGATGTCGGGCGGTTCTACAGACTGGCACGCGGTATCCACGAAGACGCCATCCTGACCGGGACCGACACGCTCCTGGAGGGGCCTGGTCTGCCGGCGGCGGACGACGACGTTGCGCCCAAACCGGAGGAGACCAGCGGATCCGGCCCGCTGCTCGCAGTCGTCGACGGCCGCGGCCGCTTCGACAAGTGGAACTGGCTACGGAAGCAGGCGTATTGGCGTGACGCCCTCGCGCTCGTCTGCGCCGCCACGCCGCAACCGGCCGTGGAGAGGCTGCGGGAACTCGGCGTGACAGTCGTGGCAGCCGGGGCCGGGAGAGTCGATCTGCGCACAGCACTGGAGGCGCTCAACGCGATGCATGGGGTGAAGACGGTACGAGTCGACAGCGGCGGCGCGCTGAGCGGAGCTCTCCTCCGCGCCGGCCTGCTGAGCGAGGTGAGCGTGCTGCTCGAGCCTGTGCTCGTGGGGGGTGTCTCTCCGCGAACGTTCCTGCGCGGACCGGATCCTCTCTCGCTCAACGACGTGCGTCACCTGCATCTCAGTGCAATGGAGCGCTTCGATGACGGGTTGATCTGGTTGCGCTACAGCGTTGAATCGCGTGGTCCCGTGCCCGATTCGGCGTGACGGGAACTCTTCCCTCTTGTACACTAGAAGGTCCTAGGCCCGCCTATGGAGGCGGAGCTGTCGCCGATCATGGCTCGGCACAGCTGAATCAGTGGTCTCGACACAGTGACGAGGGAGGCGCAGTTGGAAAGGCAGCGGGCTTGCATTGACGGGAATGAGGCGGCTTCACGCGTCGCCTATGCGCTGAGTGAAGTCCTAGCCATCTATCCGATCACCCCGGCTTCGCCGATGGGCGAGTACTCGGATGACTGGGCGGCTGCTGGCCGGCCGAACCTCTGGGGCGTCGTGCCTGAGGTCATCGAGATGCAGTCGGAGGCTGGCGCGGCCGGCACGCTGCACGGGGCCCTGCAGAAGGGGGCGCTGTCGACGACGTTCACAGCCTCCCAGGGACTGCTACTCATGATCCCCAACATGTTCAAGATCGCCGGGGAGCTCACGCCCAGCGTCATCCACGTGTCCGCTCGCACGCTGGCGACACACGCGCTCGCGATCTACGGCGATCACAGCGATGTGATGCACGCCCGGGCGACAGGATATGCGATGCTCTGCTCCGCCTCCGTTCAGGAGGCGCAGGATCTCGCCCTCATCGCGCACGCCGCGACGCTGCGCTCGCGCGTCCCGTTCCTGCACTTCTTCGACGGCTTCCGAACCTCGCACGAGGTCGATAGTGTCGAGCTGCTCGGCGAGGACGACATCCGTGCGATCGTGAGTGAGGAGGACATCCTCGCTTTCCGCAGTCGGGGCCTCACGCCTGATGCCCCTGTCCTCCGCGGCACGGCGCAGAACCCGGACACATTCTTCCAAGGTCGCGAGGCCTGCAACCCGTTCTATGAGGCCACCCCGGGGATCGTCGCCGAGGCCATGGACGCTTTCGAGCGGCGAACCGGCCGCCACTATGGCCTCGTCGAATACCAGGGAGCTCTCGACGCCGAGAGGGTCATCATCATGATGGGCTCGGGCATCGGCGCGGCGCAGCAGACGGTGGAGGCTCTGGCCGCCGCCGGTGAGCGGGTCGGCCTGCTCAAGGTGCGCCTCTACCGGCCGTTCCCGGCGGACCAGCTCGTTGCCGCCTTGCCCCCGACTGTCCGATCTGTCGCTGTCCTTGATCGCACGAAGGAGCCCGGCGCTCTGGGCGAACCACTGTTCCTTGATGTCATCGCGGCGCTGGCCGAGAACATGGACGGCGAACACCCTGCGTTCGAGGGCATGCCGCGAGTCATCGGCGGTCGCTATGGGCTCGCCTCAAAGGAGTTCAGGCCGAGCATGGTCAAGGCCGTGCTGGACGAGCTCTCCAAGGCGACGCCCAAGCGTCGCTTCACCGTCGGCATCGAGGACGATGTCACGCATCTCAGCCTGACTCCCGATGAGTCGTTCCGTGTCCCGCGGGCCCAAGGTGAAGTTGAGGCCATGTTCTTCGGCCTTGGTTCAGACGGGACGGTCGGCGCCAACAAGAGCTCGGTCAAGATCATCGGCGAGAACACGAACCTGCACGCGCAAGGCCACTTCGTCTACGACTCGAAAAAGTCCGGGTCGGTCACTGTGTCGCATCTGCGTTTCGGTCCCGAACCGATCCTCTCCACTTATGAGATCGACCAAGCCGATTTTATCGCGTGTCACCAGTTCGGCCTCGTAGAGAAGATGAGGATGCTGGATCGAGCCAGGGAGGGGGCGACGTTCCTGCTCAACAGCCCCTACCCCGCCTCTGAGGTCTGGGAGCACCTTCCGGCGCACGTGCAGCAAGACCTCATCGACAAGCGCATCGACTGCTGGGTGATCGACGCCAACCGGATCGCCGAGGAAGTCGGCATGGGCAACCGCATCAACACGATCATGCAGCCCTGCTTCTTCTATCTCTCTGGAGTCCTGCCCGCCGATGAAGCCATCGCGCGCATCAAGGACTCCGTGAACAAGACGTACGGCAGGCGTGGCTCGGCGGTCGTGGAGCGCAACTGGGCAGCCATCGATCGCTCCCTGCAGGAACTGGAGCAGCTCACCATCCCGGCAGAAACGATGGCCGACACCGCCGTTCAGAGTCTCGTGCCCCACGACGCGCCGGACTTCGTGAAGCGCGTCACCGCGCAGATGATGGCCGGCCAAGGCGATCTCCTGCCCGTCAGCGCCTTCCCGCCGGACGGCACGTTCCCCACTGGGACCACGAAGTACGAGAAGCGCGCCATCGGTCGTGAAATCCCGATCTGGGATCCTTCGATCTGTATCGATTGCGGCAAGTGTTCGATCGTGTGTCCCCATGCTTCCATTCGCATGAAGGTCTACGAGCCCTCGGCGCTCCAGGGCGCCCCCGAGGGATTCAAGTCCAAGGAGTTCAAGTCCAAGGACATGCCCGGGTACAACATCACGATTCAGTGCGCGCCGGATGATTGCACCGGATGCGGCGTCTGCGTCGAGGTGTGCCCTGCCCGCAGCAAGTCGGAGGCGCGCCACAAGGCCATCAGCATGGAGTACGCGCTCGACCACCGCGAGGTCGAGCGTCCGCGCTGGGAGTACTTCCTGACGATTCCGGAACTCGACCGAGATCTCATGGCACACGACACGGTCAAGGGATCACAGACGCTCGAGCCGCTGTTCGAGTTCTCGGGCGCGTGCGCCGGCTGCGGCGAGACCCCATACATCAAGCTCGTGACCCAGCTCTTCGGCGACCGCATCATCATCGCCAACGCCACGGGCTGCTCGTCGATTTACGGCGGCAACCTTCCGACCACGCCGTACACGGTTAACAGGGATGGGCGTGGTCCAGCCTGGTGCAACTCACTCTTTGAAGACAATGCCGAGTTCGGCTTGGGCTTGCGCCTCGGCTATGAAGCCCAAGCCGCAAGGGCGCTTCATCTGCTGCACAAGCTCGCCCCGCGTCTCGATGGCGGGCTCGTTGACGCGATCATACGCGCCGACCAGGACTCCGAAGCCGGGATTCTGGCGCAACGGGAACGTGTCGCCCGGCTCACTGAGGATCTGAATGCCCTCGACGGCGACGACCCCGAGGTTCGTCATCTGTTGGCGCTTGTGGACAACCTCGTCAACAAGGGAGTCTGGATCGTCGGAGGCGACGGCTGGGCCTACGATATCGGCTTTGGCGGACTCGACCACATCTTCTCGTCGGGCCGAAACGTCAACATTCTCGTGCTCGATACCGAGGTGTACTCGAACACGGGCGGGCAGGCGTCGAAAGCCACACCGCGCGGCGCCGTCGCCAAGTTCGCGTCGTGGGGCAAGTCCACGCCGAAGAAGGACCTCGGAGCCATTGCCGCGTCGTACGGCTCCGTGTACGTCGCGCAGATCGCGCTCGGCGCCAACGACGCGCAGACCGTCAAGGCTCTGCTCGAGGCGGACGCCTGGCCCGGTCCCTCGCTGATCATCGCCTACAGCACCTGCGTTGCTCACGGCATCGACATGGCGCGTTCGATGCAGCACCAGAAGGACGCCGTGAAGAGCGGCTACTGGCCGCTGTATCGTTTCCGTCCCACTGATACGCCGGACGGCCAGCCGTTCACGCTCGATTCCCGAGAGCCTTCACTTCCGGTGCGCGAGTTCCTCGCGGACGAGGCGCGTTTCGCGATCCTCGGCAGGACGCATCCGGAGCGCTCGGAGCGTTTGCTCGACCTGATCCAGGCGGATGTCGACGAACGGTGGCGCTACTACCAGCAACTGACGTCAGTCGCGCGCAGCGTCCCCTGTGAGCCTGAGACCAGTGTCGATCGCCAGGACGAGGAGGTCCCTCAGTGACACGTCTGGGCACGTCATACCTTGGAATCGAGCTCCGTTCGCCGCTCGTGGCATCAGCAGGTCCGCTGACGAGAGATCCCGATAGCGCGCTGCGTCTCGAGGAGGCAGGAGCGGCCGCCGTCGTACTGCCGTCGCTCTTCGAGGAAGAGGTGATTCACGAACAGGTCCAGCTCAACCGAGCGCTGGAGGCCGGCGCCGAGGGTTTCGCCGAGGCGATGAACTACTTCCCCGAGATCACCGCATTCCAGACGACGTCCGACCAGTACCTTGCCTCGATCGAGAGAATGAAGGCCAAGCTGGACATTCCCGTGATCGCGAGCCTCAACGCAACGTCGATCGGGGGCTGGATGCGTTTCGCAGGCCAGGTCGAGGCAGCGGGCGCCGACGCCCTCGAGCTCAACCTGTATCACATCGCGACGGACCCCTATCTCACCGGCTTCGCGCTCGAATCGAACGATGTGGCGGTGGTCCGAGAGGTGAGGGAGACGATCAATATCCCGCTTGCAGTCAAGCTGTCCCCGTACTACTCGACGCTGGCCAGTTTCGCCAGAGAGGTGACGGGGGCCGGCGCAGACGGTCTCGTGCTCTTCAACCGCTTCTATCAGCCTGACCTCGACGCCGACACCCGAGAGGTGATTCCGCGTGTCGAGCTGAGCCAGCCGTGGGAAGCGCGCCTGCCTGTCATGTGGACGGCCATTCTGCGGTCGCGGTTGGAGCCCGGCGTCTCCCTTGCGGCGACCTCGGGCATCCACTCCGGCTTGGATGCCGCCAAGGCCCTGCTCGCAGGGGCCGACGTGGCGATGATGACCTCAGCCCTGCTCCTGCACGGCGCTGGGCACTTCGCCACGGTCGAGCGCGAGCTCGTCGAGTGGATGGACCGTAACGAATATGCCTCCGTTGCCGAGCTCAAGGGGAGCGCCAGCTACTTGTCCAGCGACAATCCGGCCGCTTTCGAGCGGGCCAACTACGTCCGTACTCTGCATTCCTGGAGCGGGCCGAGATCGTGAACACGAAAGGCAGACGGAAATCGTCCGCGACGGTGCCGTCAGTTGCAGAGTCATCTGGCCCGGGTAGAGTGCGTACGTGAACATACGGGAACAGATTCTGGCGCCGCTGACGCAGATTCGCGATCGCGGCCAGAAGCTCGTCCAGCTCAACATCGAGTTGCTGAAGGCAGAGCTCAAGGAGAAGGGCGCCCGCTATGCGGGCGCCCTCGCTCTGCTCGTCGTCGCCGGCGTGCTTGCCTTGTATGCCCTCGGATTCGTGCTTGTGACGATCACCGTCGCGCTCTCGCTGGTCCTTCCGCTGTGGCTGTCGCTGCTGATCGTGACGGTGGTCCTCCTGCTGCTCGTGGTCGTGCTCGCTGTCGTCGGCCGGAATCGACTGAAGCAGGCCGGGACTCCAGCTCCCGAACGTGCAGTGGCGGAGGGACAAGCCACAGTGGTGATGGTGAAGGGGAAGGTCGAGCAGTCGGTGAGCAGCTCGCGATCACACTGGTCCCGCACCCGCAGTCCCCATCGTCCTCCGGGACAGGCCCCGCCCCACACGCCCAGGTGGCCCGTCAGGCCTGAGGCGAAGACGCCGGCGACGACTCCCGGCAGGGAGCCGGAGAGGGTGGCCGGAACCGATACATCGACACAGACTGGGCGGGTGGAGCAGACATGAGTGATTCCTTGCCTGGGCGGCAGAGAACGCCGGAGGAAATCGCGCAGGATGTGCGTCGCGGACGTGAGCGATTGGCTGAGTCCCTCGACGATCTGCAGCAAGGCATTGACAGGGCTGCTGAGGAGTCACGTGTCAGAGTGGATCAAGTCGCGGCCACGACTCGGCGGGCTGCTCCCTTCGTCGCCGGCGCAGCCGTTACCATATTCGTGGGGGGCGCGCTCCTCCGCCGCCGCGCGCGGCGCTTGTATCGTCGCGATTAGGGGGAAGGGCTTCGCGGCTTGCCGGCCTGCCGCCGGAGTGCATCCGTTGTGAGTCGAGCGCTCATATCCGGACGTCTCGTGGCGAGCGCGGGCGTGGCGAGAGTGCGTGATCGTCCCCACACACTCAGTCATCTCATCACGTCCCGGTGCAACGCTCGCTGCCGCACCTGCCTCTGGCGGGGAGACAACGACGACGACCTCGACACGGACGCGATCGCGTGGCTCTACACCCAAGCCGCGCGTCTGGGCATAGGCCAGCTCGTCGTCTGGGGCGGCGAGCCGCTGTTGCGTCCGGATCTTGAGGACGTCCTGCTCATTGCCCGCCGTCGTGGCCTCTTCGTGACGCTGATCACCAACGGCTGGCTGATCCCGGAGCGCTGGGCTGGTCTACGGAAAAATGTGGACGCCCTGATTCTCAGTCTGGACGACGTGGGCGAGGCACACGACGGCTTGAGGGGCTTGCCGGGGCTGTACGATCGTCTGGACGCATTCGCCCTATCGCTTCGCTCGCACGCCGTGCGTCCAACTCTGCTCGTGAACACGGTGCTCTCCCGCCAGAACGCCGGCGCCCTGCCACGCGTTGCCGCCGCGGCGCGGCGCTGGGGCGCCGGGCTGTACTTCTGCCCGATGCAGACGGGTGAGATGCGCGCCGGCTCCTTCGTGGAGAGGAAGGCCGGCTTGGGCCTGTCGAGCGAGGCACTCATGGTGGCCGCCCGGGAGGCGCGGCTGCTCAAGGCCCGGGGGTATCCCATTTTGAATACGAAGGCCTATCTCGATCTGCTCCAGCGCGACCCGGAGCTCAAGTCTTACCGGTGCCGCGCTCCACACGCCGTGATCACGGCAGCCGCCGACGGCGCCATCCGCGACTGCCGCCGGCATGACGAGCCACTTGCCAGGGTCGATCAGATGCGGCAGTCCCATCTGCCTTTGTCCACGGTACTGGCGTTGCCGCGGCGCCGTCAGTTGCTCACTGAGGCAACCACCTGTACCGTCTGCAACAATCCGGACGTCATCGAACTCTCCTGGCTCTGGGATATGCATCCGGCGATGCTGGGCAAGTTCCTCCAGCTCGCCGGACGGCGACGTTGAACGCGTCTCTCAGTAGCGCAGGATCGCCGCGATCTCCGCTTGGTGAGGCATGCGCTCGTCCTCAAGCGCGTACACATTTCCGCCTTTCGCGATGGTCTCGACAAGCGCCCTGTCGAGCAACTCCTCGTCTCCGAGCTGACGCTCGTCGTGAACGGAGGGCACACCCGACTCGTTGTCGACCGCGCCCCAGACGGACGCCCCGTCCGCGAGGAGCAGCGTACCCACTCGCCCCTGCATGGCGGCAGGAAGGACGGCCGCCACTCCATGCAGTGCCTCGCCATGAGCCTCTCGGATCTCATACTTGTCGCGCTCCCCGTCGGCCCGTGCCAACACACGCGGCTCGATCAGCGCCCACGTTCGCGCGTGCAACAGCCCGTCGTCGAGCTGCTCTGTATTGCCATCGGCCGCGTCCTGCATGACGTGTCTGTATCGCGTGGCGGAGCGGAACAGGGGCAGGAGGTACTCGATGCCGGCCAGCAAGAGTGGATCCCGCTCGTCACGGAGGACCTCCATCACGCTCGCGTCAAGCTGGCGGAAGTACTCGAGGAGCCGTTCGTCGTCGTCGTCGCTGGCCTGCCCGTGACCGTGAAAGACGGCCGTGCTTCGATTGCCGACGCGAGCGCCGGTCCTGACCTGGAACTGCCGCTCCTGGCCCTCCACGGTTTCGAGCAGGTCATCCAGGCTGGCCGGCGCGCCTCGCAGGTCGATATCCTCCAGCCCGAAGCGATCCCCGCGCAAGAGCCGCGGCCCGCGGCGGTTCAGCGTGAGAACAAAGTATGTCTGGTCCCGCACCAGGCCGAGGACGAGGGGTCGCAGATTGAAACGCGTGCCGGCTACAGCCATCTCGGGCACGGAGAACGGGACTTGGAAGGTGCGCATGGTGTCCGGCGTCAAGAAGACCGCAAGGCCCGCGTCCTGGTGGCTCCAGAAGAGGGTGTCACCCACGAGGTCGCGAGCTGGCTGCAGGAGAGAGGCGACCTCAGGTGTCCGCTGCCCGGACGCTTCGAGCTCGGACGCTGCCCGATCAAGGAGATTGCGGAAGCGCAGTGGATCCTGGACGATCTCGCGACCCCTTCTGTGCACGGGGACATAGATGGTGACTCGAGACTCGCCTCTGTCGTCCTGAAGCGCCGTGACATCGTTCCACGTCGGAGTGATCAGGTGGCTCACCTGCCTTTCGCCTCGCGCGAGTATGTACAAGCCGAGGGCCGGATGCTGGAGGACCGTCCACGATCCCGGACTGTCCGCTTCGGTCCATCGGTAAACCATCGCTGCTGACGAGGCGAGTCCAGTCGTCTGCTCGAACGTTGAACGGGAGGGCGCCGGAAGGATAGGCTGGCTCAACGGCGGCAGGGGGTGGACGACCATGCTGAGTCGCTTCCGCGGCCCCGACCCGATCATGCAGGTGTTGTTCCAACTGATCACCCATATCGTGACGATCGCGGGGACCGCGGGAGGTCGTAGCGTCTTGCTAGTACTCGCCATTACCATCCACAATGTCCGTGAGGGGTTCGCGGTGGGCGTGGCGTGCGGCGCCACGGCGGCAGGGCTCCCGGGGGCAACACGTGGGGTGGCCATGGCGCGCGCACGGGGAATCGGTATTCAGCATGTTCCGGAAGGCGCTGAAGCGTCATGGCCGGTGATCCGCGTGCGCCTGTCACGCGCACAGCTTCTGGTGAAGTCTGTACTCAGGCGTGGTGGAGCTGCTGGTCGTCGCACCAGTGAGAGCGATGCGCGCCTTGCTGTGATGATGCTCCGGGAAGTGGCGATTGGCTGAACAGCGGACATCGCGCGTGGCCCCCCTGGGATCGGTGGTTCGGCCGCTCGCCTCGGCGGGTACCCCCAGTAAGGCGAGCGGTGGTTCCCATCTGCCGGAGGAGGGGCAATTGGCGGTGCCGAGGCGGAAGATGGAGGACGTGCCCCTTTTGTTCCCGGTTGATGTTGCCGATGTTGCCAACATGACGGATGAGGCAGTCAGGGGTCGTGATATGCGCGGTGAGCGGACGACGCGTGCGTCTGCGCGCCGCGCTCAAACGCCCGCCAAGTTGCGCGTGGTGGTGACGGCGGGCGCCGACGCAATCGGCATTCTGATCGCCTCTCTGCTGGCCGTCTTCGTCGCAGACGCGCTTTCGGGGGTGAGCGTCGTCGGCCGCCTCGTCACCCCGTTCGCAGGCGACGTCCCCGGGGACCTGATCACCTTCGTCCTCCTCATCCCGTTCTGGCTGGCCACGCTCTGGGCGTTCGGGCTTTACCGGGAGCCGGGCCGCAGCATCGGCGGGGCCAGTCTTTCCGAAACCCTCAACGGCCCCACCGCGCTCACGGTGGCCGCTTGGCTTCTGCTCATCGTCTTCGTCCTGGCCGAGGGCGCTCAGGCTCCCATTGGAGAGCTCATCGTGTTCTGGCTGATCGCCGTGGTGCTCGTTCCGGCGATGCGCGTCCTCAGCCGGCGGACCATCTGGTCGAACGCGGCATTGAAGGAGCGCGTCCTCATCATCGGCGCGGGGGACGTCGGTCACACGCTGGCCGCCAAGATCAGCAAGCATCCGGAGTACCGCATGACGCTGGTGGGCTTCCTCGATGATGGCGAGCCGAGGAACAATGTCGTCGGCGGACCGGTCCTGCCGATGATCGGCGTCTTCGACGATTTGTCCCGTGTCGTGATCGAGCAGCGGATCGACAGGGTGATCGTGGCCTTCTCTCAGGCACGTCACGACGACTTCCTGCGCATTGTGCGCACGTGCGCGGATTCGGCGGTGCGGGTCAACATCGTCCCGCGCCTCTTCGAGGTGGTGAGCTCCCGCGCGCTCGTCGATGACGTCGAGGGCATTCCGCTGCTTGACGTCGGTCACGTGGAGCTCAGCCGCTTCAACAGGCTGGTGAAACGGGCCTTTGATCTTGTCGTCGGCGGCATCTGCTTCCTGTGCTTCCTTCCCGTGCTCGCCGTCATGGCGGTGGTCATCAAGATGGACTCCAAGGGTCCCGTCTTCTTTCTTCAAGAGCGCATGGGGCGAGGCGGCAAGTCCTTCATGATGTACAAGTTCAGGTCGATGCATGTCGGCGCCGACAGGTTGCGCGCCGAGCTCGCCGAACAGAACGAGTACTCAGGGCCCATGTTCAAGATCAAAGAGGATCCTCGGGTGACACGGGTTGGACGATTCATCCGGCGGTGGAGCGTTGACGAGCTGCCGCAGATCATCAACGTCATGCTGGGCGATATGAGCCTCGTGGGACCGCGCCCGTTGTGGGTGGATGAAGCCCGGCAGGTGCGTGGCTGGACGCAGAAGCGCCTCGACATCACACCAGGCATCACCGGGTTGTGGCAGGTTCTGGGCCGCAGTGACATCCCATTCGACGAGATGGTGAAGCTCGATTACATGTACGTGACCGGATGGAGCCTCAGCTGGGACATCAAGCTTCTGGTCCAGACGGTGCCGGCGGTTCTCGGCAAGCGCGGAGCGTATTGACGTCCCAGGAGCCTTTGTGGCGAGTTGCTGTGAGACGGCACCTCAGATGATCAATCCTCCAGCCGCGATGTACCGACGAGTCTCGCCCTTCGAGACGACTGATGCGGCAGTCGCAATGGGTTTCATGCCAGGGAACAAGTGCACCCTGTTGGCATGACATGTCTGCCTGACTGCTGCGCACTCAGCTCCTGAGAGAGCATGAGCGCTTGGTACCGTGCCCACAGAGTGACGGATGTGGCCGAGTGGACCGCGCTGTTCTCGACCGTTGAGCATCCCCGCATCACGCAGTCCTGGGCCTACGGGGAGGCCAAGCAGGCTGCGGCCGACTGGCACACGCGGCGAGTAGTCTTCGACGCGGGAGGCTGGCGCGCCCGGCGGCTCGTCATCAGCCGCCGCGGCGAACCGGTGGCGATCTGTCAGATACTGGACAAGTGCGTGGCCGGCGTCACCGTTGGGTCGCGGCTCAATCGCGGACCGCTGCTGCTCGGCCCCGACCCCGGCGAAGACACGACCAGGGACATCTATCGCCTGCTCAAAGGCAATGCGGTGCGCTCCTGCCGCCCGCTCGTCCTGGCACCGGCCTTGCCGGACACTCCCGAGGCCCATCGTCTGCTCAGCGAGCTCGGGTATCGGCCACGACAGGCGCCCGGCTGGGTCTCCGACCGCGTGGACCTGCGCCCGGACGAAGAGCAGCTTCACAAGAACCTCCACAGGAACTGGTGCTGGGCCTTGCGCCGTGCCCAGAGAGAGGGCGTCGAGTTCCGGGTCTGCGACTCGACCGAGGATCTCGAGTGGCTTCTGGAACGGCACGTGGAGCACATGAAGGAGAAGCAGTTCGTCGGCATGCAGCCCGCCAGCGACGACTTCCTGGTCGCTCAGGTGCTGCTCGACGGCGAGCGATTGGGCGGTTCCATCACATGCCGCTTCGGCTGCATGGCGGAGGGCCTAGTCTTCTGGGTCGGACAGAATGGGCGACACATCAGCGCCGGCAACTACCTTGACTGGCGGGTCGCCGTGGAGCTGAAGCGCCGCGGGAGTCAGTGGTTCGACCTCGGAGGCAAGCGCGCCGGCGCCACGGAGCAGTTCAAAGCGGGCATGGGCGGCGTCGAGTATCGGCTGCTCAATGAGTGGGTGGCGTTCTGAACCTGAGTTGCTCAGTGCTCAGGACTGCTCAGCGGTCACCGATCTTCAGACGGATCAGCGCCCAACCTGACACGGGCTGAGAGTATTCAGGCCAAGGCGATAGCTGCCGACACCGTGAGCGGGCATGACCGATGGCGGAGCGACTCTGCCGGCGGCTTCAATGGTGGTGTGATCACAGGGGAGCGATCAATGACGACTGCAGGCAGCGCGGATCTGAAGACCGACTACAGCGTCGATCTGGTGACGGATGCGGCCGAGTGGACCGCGCTGTTCTCGACCGTTGAGCATCCCCACATCACGCAGTCCTGGGCCTACGGGGAGGCCAAGCAGGCTGCGGCCGACTGGCACACGCGGCGAGTAGTCTTCGACGCGGGAGGCTGGCGCGCCCGGCGGCTCGTCATCAGCCGCCGCGGCGAACCGGTGGCGATCTGTCAGATACTGGACAAGTGCGTGGCCGGCGTCACCGTTGGGTCGCGGCTCAATCGCGGACCGCTGCTGCTCGGCCCCGACCCCGGCGAAGACACGACCAGGGACATCTATCGCCTGCTCAAAGGCAATGCGGTGCGCTCCTGCCGCCCGCTCGTCCTGGCACCGGCCTTGCCGGACACTCCCGAGGCCCATCGTCTGCTCAGCGAGCTCGGGTATCGGCCACGACAGGCGCCCGGCTGGGTCTCCGACCGCGTGGACCTGCGCCCGGACGAAGAGCAGCTTCACAAGAACCTCCACAGGAACTGGTGCTGGGCCTTGCGCCGTGCCCAGAGAGAGGGCGTCGAGTTCCGGGTCTGCGACTCGACCGAGGATCTCGAGTGGCTTCTGGAACGGCACGTGGAGCACATGAAGGAGAAGCAGTTCGTCGGCATGCAGCCCGCCTTCCTCAGAGCCCTGCGCGACGCCGTGCCCGCCGGCGACGACTTCCTGGTCTCCCAGGTGCGGCTTGCGGATGAGCCGATCGGAGGCTTGATCACCTATCGTTTCGGCAGTGTCGCCGAGGGCCTCATCCTCTGCGTGGGACCGGAGGCCCGGCGCGTGAATGCCTGCCGATTTCTCGACTGGCACACCGCTCTCGAGCTGAAGCGCCGCGGGTGTGAGTGGTTCGACCTGGGAGGCAAACGCGCCGGCGCCACGGAGCAGTTCAAGGGAGGCATGGGCGGCGTCGAGTATGGGCTGCTCACTGAGTGGACGGTGCTCTGAGGTTCGGACGAGTTGGTTGAGCACCCATACTCCCCCGCGCGATCATGAGAGGCGCGCGATCCCGCTGCCAGCCTGAGGTAAGGGAGCGACTGATGCCAAGCCGGTGGCCTCGGCACAGAAGCTGAGTTCGGCTCGCGACCCGCGCATGATCATCATCTTCGGCCTGCAGGCCCGCAACAAGGATTTCAGCCTCGAGGCGTTGTCACGCGACCCGAGATGCTGATCGAGGTCACCCAGCGCGATCACGACCCTCGTGCATCCGTCGGCGGCGTCTGCAGGGCTAGCGGCGGCATCGGTCATGTCGGCAATGGCGAAGGCTCCTCCGTAGGCCCTTCTCATACGCTGGAGCATCTCAAGCTCACGTGCGTTGGCGGCAACAGCGACGCAATCGAACCCGCCGGCCTCCAGGGTCTTCGCCGCATAGCCCCATGCGGGGGTGATATCAACGATCGTCGCGGGCGGGATGGGCAGCATTCTGCGCACGTGCTCCACCGCCTGCACGCGATCATGTCGGTGCGGTATTCCCCACAGGTCCGGGTGGAGGAGGGGCTCGGGAGCCTGGCCGCCGAGGGCGATGCAGGCGCGTGCGACCTCGATGCGCAGGCCGCTCCATTCCGCGTGGCGAGCTGCTATCCAGACCGGGATCTCGGGAACGCCGACCGCCTTTGCGATGGCCAGCCTGTGCCCTCCTTGGCATACCTGCAGCTCTCCATCGCGAGCGATGACGACGCTGATTTCGTCGAACTGCAGCGGCTTGTACCCGGCTGGCCGCAGCGCTGCGAGCTCGTCCTGGGAGAGATAGCCGTCGCGGCGCATGGACTCGTAGATGCGCTCATACCTGAGCAGGACGTCGCGGGCCTCAAGCAAGCGCTCCTGACGCCGCCAGGCGCGCCTCTCTGTGAGAGCACGACCGGCGAATCGCGCGTGGATTTCCGTACCCTCCCATGGTCGCGTTCCTTCGAGGGCCTCTCGCATCTGCACGTAGTACGTGCGTTCCTCGATCACCCATGCGTGCAGGTCCCAGTCACCGGCAATCACTGCTCCCGGATGGAGCGTCGGGTAGTAATCTCCGGGGATCTCCGTGTGCCGGCGCAGCAGGGAAGTCGGAATTCTCACGACTCTGGCAACGTCGATGTAGGGATCCGTGCGTCGCAGCTGCGCAGCGCGAAGTCGTTTCCTGAATGCGCTCACGTGCAACTGCCGGCGGACGTCGTTTGCGTGGGTGTGAACGGCAGGGCATGCCGCGAGGGCGCAATCAAGCCGTCGCGCCAGAAGGTGGAGTGTCTCTCCGATTTCACGTGCACCGAGCATCGTCGTGAGCGGCATCGTGATCGTCCTTTCCTCACCTGAAACGCTTCCGCTGCCGAATATGGGACATGGGAGCAGCGTCACGATACTCCTATCGACAACGATCCGGCGGTCCGCCCATCATGACCATAGGTAAGATGTGACGTTCATTCATTTGGGCATACCGGGGTATCGGCCGACTTGAGACGGAGTGTGAATGCAGTACCTTGATCGACTTCGCGGCTACTATGTGCGCGCCCCTCGTTGGGTTCATACCACGGGAGGCTTTGCCTTAGCTGCGCTGCCACCACATCTCATTTACGGCAGGACGTTCCGAGAGGTCCAAGCTGAGGTGGGTCGCAGCGAATGGGACGCAGGCTTTGTCGAAGGTCGTGTGCAAGCGTCTCTCGCGACAGTGTGGGACCACGCGAAGCGGACCGCCTATTATCAAGAGCTGGCCGGCTCTCTTGGCGGTGAGGAGCTGACACCGGACAATCTCTCTCGGCTCCCGATCCTCGATAAGGAGAGCGTGCGCCGGCGGGTACAGGACATGCTGGCCAAACCTCTCGCCGACATGGACGAGGTATCGACGGGAGGCACATCGTCCATGATGCCGTTGACGTTCTACCTCGACAAGGACAGGAGCGTGAGGGAATGGGCCTTCCTCACGCATCTGTGGCAGAGATTCGGCTACGAAGTGGGCGACCGGCTCGCCGTCCTGGGCTATCGGGGTGTGACGCACGTCTCAAGGCCCTCGTCCACGCCCTGGACCTGGGAGCCGGGTACCCGCGAGTTGCGACTATCGCCCCTGCGCATGGTGCCGCCGGTGATGGACGAGTATCTCGTCCAGATCCGCCGCTTCAAGATCAACTTCATCTATGGGTACCCCTCTGCGATCGCCATCCTGGCCGCTCACGCCGCCAGCAGCGGCTGGTCCAGGCCGGCCTCATTCAAGGGGGTGCTCCTCATGTCGGAGTCGGTGCGGCCCCTGCAGCGGGAGATCATCCGCGACGGGTTCGGCGGCGTGCCTGTCATGGCAGGCTACGGTCTCAGCGAGAAGGTTGCGATCGGCGGGGAGATTCCCGGTCAGCCTGACGTGTACGAGTTCGAGCCGCTCTATGGCGCTGCCGAACTCGTCGATGCTGCCGGGAACCCCATCACTGAGCCCGGCCAGAAGGGCAGACTCGTCGGCACCGGATTTGTCTCACTCGGTATGCCGATGATTCGCTACGACACAGGAGATCTCGCGATCTCCGTCCGGAGTCCGGGGGCGGAGAACTGCTGGCGCCTTCGCGTGCGCAACATCACCTCACGTCACTGCCAGGACTACCTTGTGACCCGGGAGAAAGGCCTGATCTCACACACCGTCCTCTATCCGCACAACAGGATCATCAGGGAGTGCCAGTTCGTGCAGGACCAGCCTGGAGCCGCGCTGCTGCGTGTGGTCCTCTTGCCCGGGACCAGTCCAGCCGATCTGGTGGCTTTCAGTCAGAAGATCAAAGAGCGGGCGGACGGCCTGATCTCAGTGCACCTGGAGCCGGTCGATGAGATCCGTCTCACTCGGCGGGGCAAGAGAGTCCTCGTCGAGCAGCACCTGGATTTACGGCAGTACGGGCTGGCCGATGAGTAGGTCGCGCGTTGTGCGCATGCTGCCGATGAAGCTCCGCCGCATGCTGTCAGGCGCTGACGGCTTCGGCGGGAGACCTCCGGCGCGGCGCGAGACGATTGTGATGGCCATCCTCCATCCTGCCGCTCAAGGTCCCTTGCCCAAGATAGCTCCTCTGCTCGTCGCGGCGCTCGAGCGGGCGGGATGGGAGGTGCGAACGACGTTCTGGGGCGGGAGACGCGCCAACGAGACGCTCCCGGAGAAGCTTCTCATCCGGTCGGGCGAGCTGGTGATCGCCATCGGCCGGCTCATTGCCCACAGGGACGCCGTGCTGTTCGTGAATACATCGCACAGCCGGAAGGGTTTGGCCAGGGACATACCGCTTCTCTGCGCAGCCAAGTGCGTTGGTCGTGGGACGATTGTGCTCTGGCACGGCAGCGAGCCGCACAGGGTTGCGGAGCAACCATACTCGGCCCTGGGGCTCGCATCGGCGCTTCTGGCGCGCTGCGCCGATGCGGTGCTCGTGCTCTCCCAGAGAGAGATCGAGCTCTTGAGCTCGGCGCTGCCGCATGGGCACTTCTTCCGTGTCGTCAATCCCTACCTCGAGAAGACGTCGTGGCCGGAGCGCTCCCACCAGGGGTCACCGACGATTCTCTTCGTCGGGCGGGTGATCAGGGCCAAGGGCGTGTTCGAACTCCTGGAGGCATTCGCGTCGCTGAGTGCGACGCGAGACTGCCGGATGGTCATCGCGGGAGACGGTCCAGATCTGCCGGTCGTCCGGTCGTGGCTGAAGGAGCGTGGCCTCACCGCCCGCGTCGACATGCCCGGCTACCTGGATGAAGCGGGTCTCATGCAGCGCTACGTCGATGCGGACATCTTCGTTCTCCCGTCGTATTCGGAGGGATTCCCGACGGTGATCAGCGAGGCCATGGATGCGGGTCTTGCGATCGTGACGACACCATGCGGCGGGATGCCTGATCACCTGGGGGAGGGCGTGAACTGTCTGTTCGTGAAGGCCGGTGAGGCCAGAGGTCTGGAATCGGCCATCACGATGCTTCTCGAACAGCCGGAGCTGCGTGCTGCCATGGGCGCCGCCAACCGTCGCCGGGTGAGGGAGTTCGCGCCAGAGGCGGTGATCGGCGGCTACGCGCAGGCCTTGGACTTCGTCGCGGCAACTTCACGTCCACGACGCCCCGTCAAGCGTGCTCCCTAGACGGAGGCGACGCATCGCCGCTGCACCGCGACGATAGAGGTGCCCGGTGTCCGCGCAATGGAGACGAGACCAGAAGGCACGCGCGTGTCATCCAACGGCGCGACAGACGGAGCGTTCCAGCGGCGCTTGGTCCAGGGTCGGACCAGCGGAAGTACGGGAAGGTCTGCCTGTGGAGGAGGCTCACGAGCCAGCCACACAGCGTGAGACGCCCCTTGGCGCGCAATTGCCGGAAGGCGCGCAAGTCGCTCTCCGGGTACCAGAGGTGGAGCCCGCTTCGGTAGGTGCGTCCGCAAAACGGCTGTTGTGGTCCCTGGACGAGACGGTTATACACGAGAGGCGCGAAGTCATACCCGCTGCTGGCCACGAGCGGTGTCGCGGCCGTGAAGCGGGCGTTGATTTCCATGACCTTCAACTTACCGTCTCTCGGGTCGCGCTTGAACTCGACGTTGCCGATCCCGCGCACGTCCATGTACGTGAGGAGCCGGAGTCCGAGTGCCGCGACCTCTGGATTCCAATCGGTCACGTGGTAGCAGGCGAGACCTTGGTTCTCTGGATAGCGCCGAATGACTCGCTTGGTGAAGTGGAACAGGGGTTCCCCGTGCTCGTCTCGGTACGTGTAATAGCTGCACAGGAGGTGGTCGGGCCCGGGGATCATCTCGACGATGATGACGTCCAGGTCGGTCTTCCGCACTTTCTCGAAGTCATGCAAGAGGTCCTCGAAATCCTCCGCCACAAGGAACTTCCTGCCGAACACGGCGCTGAATCGGTGTGTGTAGAGCGGCTTCAGGATGAGCGGGTAGGTGAACTCGTCTCTGGATGCGAGAAGTTCGTCAACGGTCTCGATGCGCCAAAAACGGGGAGCAGGGACTCCCGCCTCGGCTGCCTTCTGATACGTGCATAGCTTGCTGAGCGCGCACGCTTGGGCTTTGACGTTGGAGATGTCGAGCCGGAATCTCTGAGAGAGCTCTTGCCTGGTGTTGAGGATGAGTTCGATGCCGACATCGGAACAGGCAAGCAGGACAGCCCCACGCAAGGAGTCGGACCGCGGTCCGAGCAGGAAGTCTCGCCAGGCGACGGCCGCGGGGAGATTCTGCGGCAACCGCACGAACGTGACGTACCGCGAGTACCTCTCGACGTAAGGGAAGCCAGGTTCACCGAGCAAGTAGACGCTCACTCGCATGCGACCAAGACTCCTGGCTACGGACATTGCGCTGCCCATGTGCCCGCCAAGGAGGATCACGGGCGGAAGCGCAGATGATCCGTCTCGTCTCGAATTGCGTGCCTGCAGGCCGCTGCGCACCATCGTTCTCCTGTTCGTCAAGCCGCAGGAAGTATAGCCCAGCTTCACGGGGAGCTTTGCAGCAACACGGATTCCGTACTTCGCAACCCGCAGTGCTCTGCTTCCGCTGGCTCAAGCTGGCATCAGAACACGTCCTTCTGCTTGCCGTCTTGTTGCCCTCGCGGGCGACGCGCATTCGTCCTGGCCCAGCAAACCAAGCCGATGCTCTCAAGGAGCAGCGAGTGTGCTCCATGTGCGTTCAATGGAACCTGGAGAATCGCCGGGTGTGACGGCTTCACCGCGAACCTCGACCACGGCGGCGTGTGATCTCGCATGTCAACTCCGATGTCGTCCCGTCGGGGCTGCACGTGGATGGGCTGGAGACGTTGCTGCGATGCTGACGAACGCTCCCCGTCCTCCTGATCCAGTAAACTCACGTTTCCATGAATAGACTGCAGCCAAAGGGGGTGTGGGTGCACGAGGCCGTGAGCGACCTTCTCGTCGGCATTCCATATGAAGTGCCGCCGACCGAGCCGCTGCGTGGCGGCGGGACGTTGGCGTGAAGAGGTTGTCGAACGGCGCCGCGGGCGGGCCTATCAGGCGCGGCGGTCTTGCACTCGCCTCGTTGTTCCCCGAGCGGTTCTTGCGGGACCTCTCGCTGCAGACCGTGGGTATGTATTTGTCGACCGCGCTGCTGCTGGTCCGCGGCATCCTCTTGGCGCGCTTGCTTGGCCCCGCGAACCTCGGCATCGTCTCGTTCGTCAACATCTTCATCGCTTACGCCTCATGGGCGGATCTGGGCATGGGACGTGTGCCGAGTCGGGAGATCCCCATCGCACTCGGCGCGGGGCACCCAGAGAAGGCGGAGCAGTGGCGCTGGTACGGCGCCTTCGCGACGACGGTGTGCGGGACGCTGGCCGCTTGCGGCATTGCCGTATACGTTGCCATCAACTGGTTCACTCTCGACGATGACCTTCGCTTCGGCTTGCTGACGGCCTGCGTCGTGATTGTCGCGTCTGCCTTCACCGGCGAGCAGCAGGTCATCATGCGCGCGTATCAGCGCTACGATCGCCTCAATGCTCTGGTGGTCTTCACGGCCATCGCCTCGTTGGCCACGGGCGTGGCAGGGGCGTGGATCGCCGGCGTCCGCGGCGTCTTCGTCAGCCAAGCCGTCGTGTACTCTCTTGCCGTCGTCGTCAGTCTCGGGCTTGCTGGACGACCGCGACCGTCGAAGGTGCGAGCGAGATTCCTGGGGAGCATGGTCGTGGCGGGTATTCCCTACGCGGTCATCAATCTGGTCGGCTACAACCTCATCAACATTGATCAGATTCTGCTCGTCGCACTGCTCAGTAAGGAGGCTCTCGGCATGTACATGCCCGTGCTGTACGCGGGCAGCGCCGCCGCGCTCTTCCCCAACGCGGTCGTGGTCGCCACCGGGAGCCGGCTCATCAGACGCTACGGGGAGTTCCGTACGATGGAATCCATCAACGGCCTCACGTGGCGTCCGGTCAGGGGACTGTCCGTCTCGATGCCTGTGGTGTGCGCCCTAGGATGGCTGTTCGCACCGCTCGGCATTCTCCTGGTTCTGCCTGAGTACGTGGAAGCGATCGCCCCGTTGCGTGTCTACCTCGTCGGCGTGTTCTTTCTGGGACTGAACATGGGCACCGGCTCGACGCTGTACGCCCTCAACAAGCACATGTACGACATTCCGGTCGTGCTCGGATCCATTGCGCTCAATGTCGCCCTTGACGTCGTCTTCGTCACCTGGATGGGCCTTGGCCTCATCGGTATCGCCCTGGGGTCCGCGATCACGTACTTCGCCTACTGGATCGCGCATACGATGCTCGTCCATCACTATTTCGGCCACCACTGGCGGCGTGCCACGCTCCTCTGTCTCTCGACTGGCTGGCCAGGTCTGGTGCTCGCGGCAGTGACGGCGCTCGCCGCGGTGACCGGCAGTCTTTCGAGCACCCTCGATCCCTTGGGGGTACTCCTCTTCGTTGCCGCAGCCGGTCTGTTCGCTCTTCGCTGGAAGGAAGCGACGCGCTGGACGCTGTCACGGCGAGACGGAACCGACACAAAGGCGTCCTCCTGACGCTTCTCCAGTGAAGACGGCGCCATCGGAATGGTCGGGTAGACTTGCGCGGGGCATGGGTAGGACCCGGGCTATCGGGGCCGATGAGGGGGAGGTCCTGGTGCGCGGCGGCGCCGATCGCATTTGGGCTTGGTGTCGGCTGACGAAGAGAGGATCGATCGGACTATGACAGCACTACTCAGGCCCGGCCTCGATCGTGTGCTGGCGGGAGTCCCTCTCCCTTGGCAGGTCCGTCGCCTGCGGATGATGTCGGCACTCGAGGTTGCGCAGAGGATCCAGTGTCATGCACGCCTGTCCGTCTGGCGACGCCGCCGACGTTGGCCTCCTCCCCGCTTCGTGGCCCGGCCCGCTCGCGGCGCCTACAAGCTTCCTGCCTGTATCAGCGAGAGTGATGCTGCAGCAGTTCGCCAGCAGGCGGACGCCATGCTGAGCGGGCGGATGACTCTGCTTGGGCAAGAGTTCTCGCTGTGCGAAGTGAACTGGAGCCTGGATCCCCAGAGCGGTAGCACGGCGCCCATGGCCTTTGGTCCCACACTCGACTATCGCGATGCTGGACTCGCCGGCAATGCGCGAAACATCTGGGAGCTCAATCGCCATCAGCATCTGACGCTGGCAGCTCTCGCTTACGCGCTCTCCGGCGAGGAGCGTTACGCCGACTTCGTCCGTGAACAGATCGATTCTTGGCTGGATCAGAACCCGTTTCCCCTTGGCGTCAACTGGGGGAGTTCGCTTGAGCTGGGCTTACGGCTGATCTCCTGGGTCTGGATCTCCCGCTTTCTCAACGGAAGCGTGCACTGGGACGCTCTCTTCGGCGAATTCGGCCGGCTTTGGCCATCCGTCCATCGGCACCAGTGGATGATCGCGGCTCGGCGATCCGTTGGATCATCGGCGAACAACCACTTGATCGGCGAGATGGCCGGGTTGTTCGTATCTGCCGCCGAGTGGCCGTGGTTTGAAAGCTCCAAGGCATGGAGCGAACGTGCGCGACAGTCACTGGAGACGGAGATCGTCAAGCAGTTCTACCCGTCGGGACTCAATCGTGAGCAGGCCTTCGGCTATCACGTCTTCGCCACAGAGCTTCTCCTCATGGCCGGAGTGGAAGGGCAGAGGGCCGGGCGGCCCTTCTCGCGGGGCTATCGCGAAAAGCTGTGCGCCGCCACGGAGGCAGGCGTCGCGCTGGTTGCGCCCAAGGGGCCCGCGCCCACGTATGGCGACTCTGATGACGGCGTCGCCGTGGGCCTGCCGGGCGGCGGTCAGTATGCCCTCGAGCGCATCGTCGCCGTCGTCGGCCGATGGCTGACGCCCGTGACAAGTGAGCTGCCGCTGCCCCGTGAAGCGGTGTTTGCTGCGAACCTGGAGCTGTCGGGTCTGTGTGGTGCTGGATCAGACTTGCGGCGCATCCCGTCCAGTCCAACGGATCTGACTCGTTCCCGCGCGTTCTTCGACGCAGGCCTGTTCCTGATGCGATCGCGGGCGGAAGGCCAGGACATCCTCGTGACGGCGGATGCCGGAGAACTCGGCTACCTCAGCATCGCGGCTCACGGCCACGCCGACGCTCTTTCGTTCACCTTGGCCGTCGAAGGCGAACCGCTGCTCATCGACCCCGGAACATTCGCCTACCACTACGATCTCAAAGCGCGCGCCTACTTCCGTGGGACGCCGGCACACAACACCATCTGGGTGGATGGCGCGGACCAGTCGCAGCCGGGCGGACCCTTCATGTGGACGCGGAAAGCCCGCGTGACGGTGCAAGCGTGGCGTCCCGCGGCGGACGGAGGACTGCTGACCGCGAGCCACGACGGCTACGAGCGTCTGACGAGACCGGTGACGCATCGGCGCACACTCTCGCTTCAGGGAGAGCAGTTGTGTGTCGATGATGAGCTCAGCGGAGAGGGAAAGCACGACATCGAGTGGCGTTTGCACGTAGCGCCGCAGTGCGCCGTGAGACTGGACGGGGAGGAGTGCAACGTACGGGGTGAGAGGCACGACCTCTCCATCAGGCTGGACGGCGCCTTGCAGTGGCGCTGCATGGTGGGCGAAGAGAGTGGAGGATGGTTCTCCGGCGGCTTCAATCGCCGCGAGAAGACGACGACGATTGTGGGCGTCGCACGACTCCCGATGCCTGCGCGACTTCGACACGTAGTGAGAGTGACTTCATGAAGGTAAGCATCTTTGGATTGGGATATGTGGGGGTCGTGACTGCCGCCTGTCTGGCACGAGACGGTCACGAAGTGATTGGCGTCGACGTCCTTGCAGAGAAGGTCGACAGCATCTCCGCGGGCAGGTCGCCGATAATCGAACCCGGGCTTGCGGAATTGCTCACGACGGGTGTGAAGGAGGGGAGAATCCGGGCAACGACGGACACAGCCGCTGCCGTGCGCGAGAGCGAGATCTCGCTCGTCAGCGTCGGAACCCCTTCGTCAGACCGTGGAGCGCCGTTTCTTGGGCATGTGCGCGACGTGGTGGCGCAAATCGGCGATGCGCTGGCTTCCGGGAAAGGTCAGCATGTGGTTGTCGTGCGCAGCACTGTTCCCCCAGGGACGCTGGCCGAGTGCGCTGACATCGTGAACGAACGCGCGGGCGAGGCCGACGTGCATTTCGCCTTCAACCCGGAGTTCCTCCGCGAAGGCTCTGCCATCGCCGACTTCGACCATCCGAGCTACACGGTGATTGGCACGGAGAGCGAGGCGGCCGAAGCCGCCTTGCGACGTCTGTACGCCTCGGTGGAAGCGCCGTTCGTCGTCGTCGACCCGGCCGTGTCGGAGATGGTGAAGTACGTCGCCAACTGCTGGCATGCGGCCAAGATCGGCTTCGCCAACGAGGTCGGCCGCGCGGCGAAGGCCTTCGGGGTGGACGGGCGCAAGGTCATGAACATCATCGTGCAGGACACGAAGCTCAACGTCTCCCCCGTGTACATGAGACCCGGCTTCGCCTACGGCGGCTCGTGTCTGCCCAAGGATGTGAGAGCGCTCCTGCATTACGCGCACGAGATGGGCGTTTCTCTGCCGATACTCGCGGCACTCCCGGTCTCGAACCAGATCCAGATCGACGCCGCCTGCGCGCTCGTGCTGGCGAACAAGCCGCGCCGCGTGAGCGTGTTCGGCTTGGCCTTCAAGGCCGAAACGGACGATCTTCGCGAGAGCCCCGCCGTACCGCTCGTGAAGCATCTCATCGGGGAGGGGTGTGAAATCCGCATCTACGCTCCCGACGTGAATGAGGCGCGCCTGATGGGCACGAACCTCGCCTACATCCGCGAGCACATCCCTCACCTCGAGCAACTGCTCGTTGACGACCCCAACGAGGCGATCAAGTGGGCCGACGCGGTCGTGGTGACGCACCCGCAGCGGCAGTTCAGCCAAGCACTCGACAGCGCGCCGGACGGAACTCACGTCGTGGATCTTGCCGGCCTATTCCCCGAACAGCCACAGCACTTCCGGTACGATGGCATCGCCTGGTAGCGTCCTCATCCTTGTCGAGAACCTCCCCGTGCCGTTCGACCGGCGCGTGTGGATGGAGGCGACAGCCCTTGCCGGAGCGGGGTACGAGGTGACCGTGATCTCGCCCAAAGGCAAGGGCTACGAGCGCGACCGCGAAATGATCGACGGGGTCGCGGTTTACAGGCACACGCTCGACGTCGAAGGTCATGGGCCGGTCTCATATCTGCGCGAGTATGCCCAAGCGCTCTGGGCCCAGACGCGTCTTGTGCGGCGCGTCCATAGGGAGCGGCCGTTCGACGTGCTCCACATCTGCAATCCCCCGGACCTGATGTTCATGGTCGCCCTCCCCTACCGGTTGCTGCATGGCGTGCGCGTCGTCTTCGACCACCATGACGTCAATCCCGAGCTCTACGAGGCCAAGTACGGCCGGCGCGACATCTTCTATTGGATGTTGCGGATCGCGGAGCGTTGCACGTTCCTCACCGCCGACGTCGTGATCACCACGGGCGAGAGTTATCGCGCCATCGCCGTCTCACGGGGCGGGAAGCGGCCACAAGACGTCTTCATCGTCCGCAGCGGGCCTGATCTCTCGAAGTTCCAGCCCGTGCCGCCGGTCGAAGCCTACCGCCGTGGGCGCCGCTTTCTTGTCGGCTACGTCGGCGTCATGGGACCCCAGGAGGGCCTCGACTACCTGCTGCGCGCCGCCTCCATCATCGTCGGCGAGATGGGGCGTCGCGACATCTCGTTCGTTCTGGTCGGGGGCGGCCCATCGTTTGCCGAGCTCACCGGGCTTGCTCGCCGGCTGAAGCTGGACGACTTTGTGGAATTCACCGGCAGGGTGCCCGACGACGAGCTGATCGCGAGATTGTGCACGTGCGACGTCTGCGTGAATCCCGATCCCTACAACCCCTTCAACGATGCGTCGGTCATGAACAAGATCCTGGAGTACATGGCGCTGCGGCGCCCGGTCGTCCAGTTCGACCTCACGGAAGGACGGCGTTCAGCCGGTCCGGCGTCCGCCTATGCTCGCCGAAATGACGTCCGCCATCTGGCGCGCACGATCGTCGAACTGCTTGACGATGAGGCGCAGCGGGCAGCCATGGGCGAAGCAGGCTACACGAGGATGCGGGATCAGCTCGAGTGGAGGCATCAGGTGCCGAAGCTTCTGCAGGCGTACGCGAGGGTTCTCGGGGGAGCACGATAGCCGCCGCGGGACCGCGAGGTGCCGTTCTCACGATCTGTATTCGGTCAGACCGCTTCTGACGCCGCCGCTCCGCTTGGGTTCGAGGCTGTGGTTACGTTGCTCGTGCGCGCTTGGTCTGCAGAGCGCGCACGCTCAGAGCACGCGAGGACGCGAGAGCCCGAGCGGCGTCCGAGAGCGTCATCGGCTGAGCCCCCGTGGCCCGAATGTAGCCGAAGAACTCAGCCAGTTCCCGAAGGAGCTTCTGCACCGACTCTGGTGTGCGCCGGTAGGGGCTGCCGTTCGGCATGAGCTCACTCGAATGAACCATCATGACGGCTACTCCGGCGTTCATACGCCTGCTTTCGTCCCACGCGGCGCGGAGATCTCGCACCGTGAACTGAGGAACCGGCCTCAGCTGGATCGGCTGCGCGCGCAGCCAACGCCCCGCGAGGCGATTCCGCCACGGCCTGATGAGAGACGAGCGATACAGGCGCAGGAGACTCGGGTGACGCCGCAGGAGCCCATATGAGACGACGATCGTCAGGGGGATTTCAAGAAGGCCGGGCTGTCCGGTGCCGGCGATCACGAACGGAGCGGCGTCATGCGTCGTGAAGTCAGGCCCTCCATCGCCCCCCGGCAAACCTGTGTGGGCACTCCAATCGACCAGCGGTGTGACGGACGTGTCGACGACGTACCCCAGTTCGGAAAGGGCTTGAGCGCAGCGTCCATCGAACCCGAAGCGGCCGGCGCGGAAGGACGTGGGCCGCATGTCGAACGCGGCCTCAATCGCTGCCGTGAGATGCTCGAGCTTGGCGTGGACCAGGTCCGCCGGAAGCTCCGACAGGTAGGAGTGCGCGGGATCGTTGCTCCGCAGGCCAGGCTCGTCGAGGAAGGGCGGTGTTGTCCATGGATGAACGTGAGCGCCCACTTCAGCCTTGCCCTCATTGACCCAGTTCCTGAGCAGGCCGCGCGCGGAAGGATCGGCAGCGATCTCGGAAGTCACGAGGTAGGTCGTCTTGATGCCGTACGCATCGCAGACATCCTGAAAGGCCGGCCAATAGCGCACATTCTCGGTGGTCAGAGGCGCGCCGAAATCCCACTGGTTGTCGGCTTCCGTATCGATGGTCATGACGAAGATCACGCAGTTCTCCCGCATTGCTCGTTCCGGCGGTTCAGCTCAGAGAAACAGATTCGTCGCACCCGCCCGTTTTACAGAGAGGCAGGTGTAGTCAGTTGCGGCAACGCGCGGTTAGGACGCGTTCGTATCCCCCGATCATCGCCTCCGTCGACAACTGTGCCTCCACGAACGCACGTCCAGCTGTTCCCATCGCTTCTCGTTGCGAGGGATTCGACAACAGGGCGGCCACCGCCGATACCATGCCTCGCATGTCCCCCTGCTTCACGACAAGGCCTGTACCTCCGTGAATGAGTGTCTCACCAACCCCGCCGATGTTCATGCCGACGACGGGCACCCCGCACGCCTGAGCCTCCAGGAACGACAACGGGAAAGTCTCGACATTGTCTGACAGGAGGACGACGACATCGGCCGCGGAGTAGGCCGCTGGCATGTCTTCGACTGGTCCCGCGACGCGAAGTCGTGCGGCGACACGGCTCGACTGCGCAAGTGAGGTCGTCTTATCGATCAGGGGGCCTGAGCCCACCATGAGGCCCCACGCGTCTATGCCCAAATCGTGCAGGCCTTCGATCAGGGCGATGAACCGATCGTGACGCTTCTCCGGACGATGGGCCGCGACGAGCATGACAACTGCTGCATCGGCCGGCACGCCGAGCTCCTGACGCAATCTCAAGCCTCCTCCAGAGTCACCGGAGAAGCGGGCCACGCTGACGCCGTTGTGGACCACTCGAATCTTGCGCTGTTGATGTCCGGCGCGCACGAGCGACTCCCGTTGACCGTTGGCACAGGCGATGACCGACTCGGTGAGGCCGCGCAGGCAGATGTTCGTGAATCGAACCAGAGGGTTGGCCCGCGTCGTTGTGGAGTGTTCCGCGACGATGACGGGACAGCCCAGCGAGGCAGCGGCAATCCGTCCCCACAACGAGGCATTGAAGCTCACACAGACGCAGACATCGGGACCGAAGGTCTTGAGAGTGTGGCGGATTGCGGGAAGAACACGCACGTCCCACCGGCTCATGCAGCCAAGCTCAACGATGCGCACTCGGTCGAAGTACTCCGCGTACTGCTCCGCGCGTTTGTTGACGATGAGCAGCACCTCGTGCCCAATGCTGGAGAGCCCGGAGACGATTTCGAGCGTCTGCCGCTCAGCTCCGCCGCGGCCAAGGGCCGCGATGTCGAATGCGATTCTCAACGGTCGCCTCCGGGACGGGCTTTCCCAAGGACATGCGACGCAACATCATCCGGAGGGAGAGGCGTCCACTCCTCCTTCTCTGAGGTGCCATGCCTGGCAACCTGTAGCAGTGCATCGTACAACGCGATATAGCTTTCAACGACGGAGGCGGTTCTGAAGCTCGCGCTTCGTCTGCGACCTTCTGCGATCCTGGTCGCCCACGCTTGCGGATTACGAATGGCCGAGACGATGTGCAGCGCGATCTCACCAGGGTCTACCCTGCAGAGCGCGGCGACGCCGTCGGCCATTGCTCGTACTCCTCCGACGTCCGTGGCGACGAGTGGGACGCCGATTGTCATGGCCTCTGCGGCCACGATCGGCGTGACCTCGTAGCGAGACGGCAGCACCACTGCGCTCGCCCGACTCATCGCGACAGCGATCGCCTCGCTGCTGGTGAGGGCGTCATGCGGGATGCAGTTGCGGGGCAGCTCCGCCATGCTGTCGGGTGAGATTCCGTAAAGATGCAGGCGTGCGTCGGGCAACTGGGCCAGCACGTGTACCCAGGCTGCCAGGAGCAGGTCGCTGCCCTTGATGCGCCGAGGGCCGCCGAAGAACGCGACCGAGCGCTGCTCCGGCGATGCATTGGCAGCGAAGAAGGCTTCGTCGACGGGGTTCGGAATGTGGATCTGGGTCACAGGCTTCACGGGACAGTTCACGCGCCAGTCGGCTGTGACGTTGACAAAGGCGGCGGCGTGCCGCAAGGCACTAACGGCTTGGGCTCTCACGAGAGGAGCTCGCACAGCCCAGCCGAACACTCCGTGGACGTGACGCAGATCCTTCAGTGTGTTGCCGTGGGCACAGACGACGGTCGGGGCCCCGCGCCAAGCCGCGACGGCCGCCCCGGCGAACCCCAGACCCTGGCCCTGCGCGACGTCCGGCCTCAAGTCGGTCAGGGCGCGCGCGACCCCGGCGCTCCACTCTCTCGCGCCCCCGATGAGCATATGCCGGCCGGACGCAGGCACGCGCGCGGTGGGGACGCCGTGCCACGCATCCTCATCTCCGCTGCCGCGTGCGATCAGCACGACGTCGTGGCCCCGGCGCTGAAGACCGATGCAGAGCGCTTGCGTCGCCTTCTGCACGCCACCGTACGGCGTGTCGTCGACGTAGGTGTCCACCACGAAGCAGATCCTCATTGCTGGCGCCCCGCTTCCGGCTGAGGCGACAGGAGCACGCCGATCAGCGCCAGCGACAGAGTCACGAGACTGATGCCGAGGAAGATGTCGATGAACATCGCATTGACCACGAACACGGCCATGCCGGCGACAGCGGCGACGCCCAGATGCCGGTACCTTGGCACGGCGAGGAGTCGGAGCCCCGCAGCGACGAGCAGCCCAACAACGACAATGAGGCTGATCGACGCGCCGAGCCCTCCATCAACGGCCGCCGAGAGGACCGTGTTGTGTGGTACCAGAGTACCGATACCGAACGACCCAGAGATGTCTCCGACGCTTCGGAGGTCAGCGCGAGAGAGCGTCGCAAACCACCCGCTGCCTACGCCGACGAGCGGGTGGTCGGTGATCAGGTTGACGGCTGCACGCTGAACGATGATGCGGTTGAAGATCTCGCTCGTGGACGTCGCGCGACTCGAGAACTGCGCGGCGCCGAGGAGTGACACGAGGGCAACCACGGCAACCGCCAAGCCCAGACCGGCCATCGCAATGACCCTTAATCGCCTACGTTCGGTCAGTGCGAGGACCGCGAAGATGCCCGCCACCGCACCGAGCCAGCTCGCCCTCGTCTGGGAGACTGCGAGCCCGATCAAGGCGATCGGCACGGTTACGATGGCGACATGTTTGAGCTGGGAGGACCGGCGTGACCAGATCCAGGCCAGAACCAGACCGATGCCGAGGGCTGTGCCAAGGAAGGCGGGGTTGATGAATGGGCCTCCCGTGCGCGCCAGCGCCGCGCCGCGTGAGCCCCAGCTGAGTTCCCCGTTATAGGAGAAGAAGCTGTAGCCGAGGCGCGATTCAAGCAGAGCCAGCACGGACCACAGACAGCATGCGAGAAGGTACATCAGGACGACGATCTCAATCTCGCGCAGGGGCCAGCGATAGTGCATGACGACGATCAGCAGGGCGAAGGGGAGGAGGTAGCTGTCGAGCCAGCCCTGAATGCCGGCCTGCACGCTCAGGTTACGCACGGCGGCGAACGCCATCAGGGCGAGGAGGATGAGGATCCACAAGGCCAAGGTCCTCAGCGCTTCATTGCGGTGAGTCTGCGAACCGGGAATCATGGCGGATCTCTGCCGCTGCTTGAGGATCGCGTGGCCGACGACGATGATCGACCATCCGATCAGCGAGCGTCCGACGGTGATGTCCGGCAGGGCCGGCACGGAGACGATTGCTCTGTCGCCAAACAGCGGCAGTACGATGATAAGGGCGCCGAGGGCGAGTTCGGGCCGCTTCCACGTCGCGGCGGCGAAGACCAGCGCCACGAAGCCGGCGAGGAGCCATTTGCCCTGGCCGGCGCCCAATGCGAGACCCACGCCGACGCCGGCGATGCAGCAGACCAGCACAATGATCGCCGGCGAGGTCAGTCGAGTCATGAGTTGCCTCGGCTGCGCGCCAGCATCGTACCGCCCCGCGGGCGGATTCGGAGGAGACGTCCCGCGTGGGATGGAGTCAGGCAAACCTGGGCGCCCCGATCGTCAGGGCCCATGTGCGCGTGTCCTTCAAAGCCTGGCAAGCCCTTCGTCGCTCCACGGCCCATGAACGCGCCGAGGAGTCTAGCAGAGTACCTTTCGGGCAGCGAGACCGCCGTCCACCCATCCTGACCGTCGGACCAACAAGCGTGGCGTTGGCGGCGACCCTCCCGCTTGTGGCACTCTTCCCGGTAAGCTGGCGAGTCAATACGGGGTCACCGATCATCACTCCCGTGTTCTGCGATTCAGACACGCAGCCGCGGGCAAGGCCTCACGAGAGAGGCGGCAGGGGAGCAGTCCATGAACGAGAGTCGAGACAGTTCCAGGCCAAGGCCACGTATGTGGGTCATTCTCGTCCTGTCGGCCGTGGCGGTCATTGCGGCCGTCGCGTTGGTCTGGGTGTACTCGACTCCCACACTCAACGTCACCGACTTCGGAGCCCAAGCCGACGACGGCGGCGATGACACAGCCGGCATCCAGGCCGCCGTTGACGCCTGCGGCAACCGCGGAGGTACCGTCCGCCTCCCGGCCGGCACCTACTTGGTCAGCAGACCGATCAAGCTGCCGGCCGGCAACACGAGCAGGCTGACGCTCTCTGGGCGAGGGGCGACGATCAAGCTCACCAACACCAAGCCGCGCTTCCTCGCTTGGAACCGGACGACGGACGGACAGGTCTTCCGCGACTTCGTCATCACGGGCTTCAAGGTCGACGCGCAGGGCAAGCATCCAGCTTCCGGATCCTATTCGGTACTCGGCTTCGATGACGCCAACACCGGCGGCTATCACACGCCCAACAGCATCTCGGTTGAGAACCTGACCGTGAAGGACTGTACCGTGGTCAACGTGGCCACGAGCCCGCGCAGCATCTGGAACGCGTGCGTCATCAATGTCTTCACCTCAGGGACCGGCCGCATCACCGACGTGACCATCGAGAACTGCCGCCTCGAGGGGGGCTCACGTGGCGTCAACATCTGGGCCGCCGAAAGATCCAGCAACGTCGTCATGGACCGCATCTACATCCGCGACTGCTGGCACGACACGATGGTGAATCCGGTCGCCTTCTCGGCCAGCACGAACTACCACATCGGCCAGTTCGCCAGGGTGGGAACGATTGAGCTCACCGACAACTACGGCGCCCGTGCCTTTGACTGCGGCATCGAGATCGACCAGCCGGCCCAGGGCCTGATCGAGAACTGCGTCATAGAGAACAGCCACTACAACCAGTACTACTACACGAACTTCAACACGCCGCTCACCGGCAGCGGCCGGACCACTTTCCGCAACTGCACGGCCAACGTCACCATACCGGTCTACGGCGGCACCGGTTTCACCATCGGCTGGGAGGGCACGAAGATCGGTACCGTCGAGCTGGACGGCTTCACCGCCAACCTCGACCACGGCACCAAAGTGACCTGGCAGGTCAACTCCGATGTCGTCCTGGAGGGGCTGTACGTGGATGGGGTGAAGGTGCGGTAGGCCCAAATGTACGTGAATCATCGTCGGCTGTCTGGACGACGGTGATTCACTCGCCTCGCGCACGAGCAGCCTTGTGGGGCATGGCGGTAGAATACAATGCTGAGTACTTCTGGCGTCGAGGCCTTTGAACGCGACGTGCAGTGTCTGCTTGGAGCGGTTCACAGCTCGATGGGGGTAACGTATGGCGAAGCGACAAGATGGTCTCTTGGGCAGAACAGTGTCGCGCAGCCTGCGCGCTCTATGGACGAAACTCTGGATAGTGCTGCTCGTGATGGTTGTCTGCGCCGCAACCGCCTTCTTCTACGCCAACAGTCAAACGCGAATTTACGCGGCATCCGCCCGGATCATGTACGAGCCGCCGACCGACATTTCCGATCCCAGCGCCGGCTCCTCGTCAGTCAATACGGACTTCATGGCGATCCAGCTGCAGAGCGTCAGTACAAGCCTGCAGGATCCGAAGCTGCGCGCCGCCGCGGAAGAGGGCCTGAACGATGCGGATGCCGCTTTGGACTACACAGTGACCGCCGACGTCGTGGTCCCGGATGTCAGCTCGACGAGCATGACGTTTCCGAACACAGTCGAGATCACTGCTGAGACAGTCGATCCATCAGCCGCCGCCGCGATCGCCAACGCGTACGCCGCCGCCGTCATCGCCCAGCGCAAGGAGAATCAAGAGAAGCGCTACAAGGCTGCCCAGGCCGTCGTGGAAGATCAGCTCGAGCTCTACGTGACGGATCAGAGCAAGCTGACGACTGATTATGCGATCCTCAAGCAGCAGCTACGCAATCTGGTTGTTGCCGCGGCTACGGTCACGGGCGACTTCTCCGTCGTGGTGCCGGCGGAGCCGTCTCCAGATCCGGTGGCGCCACAGCCGCTTCGGTCGGCCGCGTTGGGGCTCTTCGGCGGCGCTGTCGTTGGAATCGTCCTCGTCTACGGGATGAGCCGTCTGGACAACAGGCTGCATGGTCACCGTGACGTCGCGGAGGCAATCGAGGCGCCGATCCTTGGACGAATTCCGAAAGACCGCAGCAGCGCGGAGTCGGGCGATTTGCCGACGCTGTATTCTCCAGACGGTCCGGTGAGCGAAGCGTTTCGCATGACCAGGAGCAATCTTGAGTGGGCGAACGTCGACGGTGATGTCCGCACACTGCTGTTCACGAGCTGCTTGAAGGGCGAAGGGAAGACGACGACGGTATGCAATCTGGCCGTGGCGATGGCACGGGCCGGAAAGACGGTCGTTGTGGTGGACGCAGACCTGCGCGCTCCCAAGGTCCACAGGGTCTTCGCGCTGCCGAATAGCCTCGGACTGAGCTTGATCGTGCGCGGAACGACGCAGCTGCCGGCTGTCCTGCAAACATACGCGCTGAACGGTGAGACCTCATTCGGCGGTCGCCTTGGGCCCGCCGTCAGAGTTGCGGCAAAGGGCGGGATGGCGGTCCAGGGAGGTGAGTCTCAGGGCGCTCCGGTGCGGGCACGTTCGTCTGCGTCACCCAAGTCCCAGTCTGCGGTGAGCGCTGAGACGAGGAGCGGGGACTCTCCTGTGTCCGTCGTCAAGACCGCCCAGGGACACGAGGCGGGGACGATCCAGGTCGGTGGTTCGCAAGGCGTCGCCGTGCGCGTGCTCACGTCGGGACCGCTTCCTCCTGATCCGGGAGAAGTGGTCGCTTCACGAAGGATGGCTGATGTACTCCGCCAGATCGGAGACCTCGATGCCGACTACATCCTGATCGATGCCCCGCCCATCTTGTCTGTCGGAGACGCGGCAGCGCTCTCGGCTTACGCCGACGGTGTCGTTCTGATCGTGAACGTCGGGAAGGTGAGCAGGCCTGCCCTGATGGACGGCCGTGAGCAGCTGGACGCGCTTCCGTGCCGGAAGCTCGGCGTGGTGGTGGTTGGGGAGGAGATCGAGTACCGGCACTACTACCAGTGACGGCGGCTCTGCTGGTCCAGCTGATGTCGCAGCGGGGCTTGCGAGGGCAGCCGCGACAGGCGCCACAGGCAGATGGCGAAGAAGGCGAGCAGGAGACTGTTGCGGCCGACGACGATGGCCACCGTCTCGGGTTGCATGTAGAGCAGGCGGAAGTAGAGGGCCGGGAACTCCGCCTGCGTCAGGAGGAGCACCAAGGCGCCCAGAACCGCGAGCACGCGGTCTGAGGCGCCCACCAGGGCCCACGCCGGCAGCAGCCAGATCATGTACTGCGGCGAGAGGACCTTGCTGAAGGTCATGAGGGCGAGCAGGAGAGACAGGACGGCGAGGACCTGGTCCTGCGGCACTGCGAGAAGTCGCTCCCTGCGTCGCCAGATCAGGCCGTAAACCCCGGCGATGGCGAGAAGCGTGAGAGGCCCGGAAGCGGCTGCCGCGACGCCGACGCCGGGAGCCACGAGAAAATGTGATCCGTGGCTATGGCCGAACGTGGCCCAATTCGCGCCGACGAGCTGACCGAGGAGCATCGGCGTCCCGAGCACGCTCTCAATCTGGAGGGGACGCTCGAGATGGTAGCGGAACACGTGCCAGATACCCGCCGGCGAGTTGATCACGTACTGCACGAACGGCACCACGGCGGCGACCGCGAAGGCGACGATCGGCCATACCCAACGTCGCGGGTGACCGGCCAGGATGAGGATGAGCGGAAGGATCGCCGCCGGCGTGAATTTGAGAGCAAAACCAAGTCCCAAGATCAATGCGGCCACGGTGTACCAGCGCTGGATGAGGCACAGGAGCAGTGCGGCGACAACCAGCGCCACGACGACATCGTAGCGGTTGATGATGATGGCGCCGGTGAGGGCGACCCCGACCGGGAAGAGCACCGCCGCCATGTACGCGCGTCCACCGCGAGGCCAGAGCAATGTGGCAAGCAGGGTGGTGACCGCACACGTGATCAGCGTTATGGCCCCCATCCACGTGCTGAACCAGCGCATGTAGCCTGCCAGGTCGTCGACATGGCCCGGGAGCTGGAACAGGGGTACGGCCAAAGGGGGGTACTCGATCCGGAAATCGTTCGCGAACGGTGTCTCGCCCTCGGCGATTCGCTGGGCGTACCCGTGATAGACGGGGATGTCGCTGATGTCGTGCAGACCGTACCAGAGGTTGGGGAACAGCAGCACGAGCACGATCAGCGTCAGGCCGACGGAAGCGAGCATCGCGAGGACAACATTGACCTGGTGCTGATCGCCGGGTGATCCCATGCCGGTCATGCGCTGCGGAAGCTCCAGAACTTGTTGAACAGGAAGTTGAACGGCAGGACGCAGCCTATGGCCAGCAGCTGGCTGAGGAGTACCGGCAGCTCGAGATGGCCCCGGAACAGCGAGAAGGCCACTGTGTTGAGGCCGAGGCCGGCGAGGCTCACGGTGAGGAACTTGCCGAACTCGACGTGCGCCGGTCCCGTGGACCGGAATGTCCACCAGCGGTTCAGGAGGAAGTTGTTGACGACGGCCACGAGGAAGGCGAGCGCGCTGGCCGCGATCTCAACGAGGAACGAGGTCGTTGGATTGAATTCGGCCCAAGCGGTGAGCGTCAGCTTGAGGACGACCAGATTGACGAGGGTTCCCGCGCCGCCCACGATGGCGAACTTCACGAATTGCTTGCTGCTGCGCTTCAGCCGACGTCTCACGACTCACCTGAACGGAGGGGAGGAGCGGCCGCGGAGAACGGTGGCTCGGCGCGTGGCCGCAGGGCCGCCGTCATGATATGCGATGGACGGCGGCTCAGAAACCCGGCGAGGACGAGCGGAACGACCGGAAGCACGTGTCGATCTGCGCCCACACGTCGGCGTAGTCGCCGAGCGGACGCCAGGGCAGACGTTCCGCGGCGCAGAGCTCGGCGAGGTGGTCTCGGGCGAACGTCAGATCGGCTTCGCGCGCCAGACACAGATCGCTGGAGCCGTCGCCAAACGCGAGCACTATATCGCCGGGACGGCGGAGGGCGCGCAGGACGCCTGCCTTGCATTGTCCGGCTCCGCAGCGAGGACAGTCGCCGAACGTCTCGTCGAATGTCATGCAGCTGGACGCCCCTTCGTCGGGCCCGCCGGGGATGAGCCTGCTGGCATAGATGTCGATGGCGGGAAGCGCCTCACGCCGCCAGACGGCGTCGATGGCGGCGCGAAAACCGGCGCTGACGATGGCGCCCCGCCCGCCACGGCTGGTGAGCGTGGCCAGAAAGCCGGCCAGGCCGGGCGCCGGTTCGGCGGCGGTGACGAGGGCGCTGATGAACTCCGCAGCCGGCGCCTGGACGAGGGCGACCTGGCGGCGCAGCGCTTCGGCGTGGCTCAGACGGCCGTTGCGCACGTCTTGCTCGAGCGGCCGCCACGCGTCCCCGACGAAGCGCTGGAGGATCACCTCCATGCACTCCCGCGTCGTCAATGTGCCGTCATAGTCGAACAGGGCGAGGTACTGCCGCTCCGCGTCTCGAGGCAACGAGGCGTATGAGGCCGGCCGGGTCACCGCACGAGTCTAGCGCAGGGCGGCGTCTGGTAGAATCGGGCATCCCGGCCTCCGCAACGAAAGCGAGTCAGGTGAGCGACAATCGGCCCCGGTTCGGCGAGGTGTCGGCGCGCGTCGACCTCCCCGCCCTCGATGCCCGCATTCTCGCGTTCTGGAAAGCGCGGCACATCTTCGAGAAGAGCCTTGAGGGCCGCGAGGACGCCCCTGTCTACGTTTTCTACGAGGGTCCGCCGACGGCGAATGGTCGTCCGGGCTCCCATCACGTGATCTCCCGCATCTTCAAAGATCTCTTCCCCCGCTACAAGACCATGCGTGGCTACCGGGTCCCTCGCAAGGCCGGCTGGGACACTCACGGCTTGCCGGTGGAGCTCGAGGTGGAGCGCAAGCTCGGCATAAACGGCAAGAAGCAGATCGAGGAGTACGGCATCGCCGAGTTCAACCAGCTCTGCAAGGAGAGCGTGACGGCCTACTTGGCCGAGTGGGAGCTCTTCACCGAACGCATCGGCTTCTGGGTCGACCTCCAGGATGCGTACTACACATACACGAACGATTACATCGAGACGGTATGGTGGCTGCTGCGGCAGATCTGGGATAAGGGGCTGCTCTATCAGGGCCACAAGGTCGTTCCCTATTGCCCGCGCTGCGGCACCGCGATCAGCAGTCACGAGGTCGCCCAGGGCTACCAGGACGTGACCGAAGACTCCGTGTACCTGCGCTTCCCGCTGAAACCGCATGCCGCAGGCAGACTCGGCATCCCAGAAGGTGAACCGGCGTCACTCGCCGTCTGGACGACCACGCCGTGGACCCTGCTCAGCAATGTCGCCGCCGCCGTTCGGCCAGACATGACATACGTCGTCGCCGAGAGTCGTGGCGAGCGCTTCGTGGTCGCCCGCGAGCTTGTGCACAAGGTGTTGGGCAAGGAGGCCATCGTCGAGCGAGAGCTGGCGGGGAGCGACCTGCTCGGCTTGGAGTACGAGCCTCCCTTCCGCTACATGACGCCGGACAAGCGCGCTCACTTCGTGATTGCCGGCGACTACGTCACGACGAAGGACGGCACAGGCATCGTGCACATCGCACCCGCCTTCGGTGAGGACGACATGCGCGTGGGCCGCGAGAATGACCTGCCCGTCGTGAACGCTGTCGACACGGAAGGCAGGTTCATCCCGGAGGTCGCCCCGTGGGCGGGGATCTTCGTGAAGGACGCCGACCCCGCCATCATCGCGGAGCTCCGGGAGCGAGGATTGCTGATCGGCGTCGAGCCATATGAGCACAGCTACCCCTTCTGCTGGCGCTGCGATACTCCCCTGCTCTACTACGCCAAGGCAACGTGGTACGTTCGCACGACCGCCGTCAAAGACGAGCTCTTGAAAGCCAATGACGCCGTCACATGGTATCCGGAGCACATCAAGTACGGCCGCTTCGGCGAGTGGCTTGCCAACAACATCGACTGGGCGTTGAGCCGCGACAGGTACTGGGGCACTCCCCTGCCGATCTGGCGTTGCGACGAGGGACACGCGCACTGCATCGGCAGCGTCGCGGAGTTGCGGGCGATGGCGGCAGGACCCGTGCCCGAGGAGCTCGAGCTGCACCGTCCCTACGTCGACGACGTCGTACTCCGTTGTCCCGAGTGCGGCGGAGACATGCGCCGGGTTCACGAGGTGATCGACGCCTGGTTCGACTCGGGATCGATGCCTTTTGGCCAGTGGCATTACCCCTTCGAGAATGTGGAGACGTTCAAGGAGCGCTTCCCCGCCGACTACATCTGCGAAGCGATCGATCAGACTCGCGGCTGGTTCTACAGCCTGATCGCCGTCGCCACCCTCGTTGAGGGATACAGCTCCTACAAGACTGTTCTGTGCCTCGGCCACATCCTCGACGCCGACGGCCAGAAGATGAGCAAGAGCCGGGGCAATGTCGTGCAGCCCGAGGAGATCCTGGACAAGCAGGGCGCAGACGCCTTCCGCTGGTTCATGTTCGCCACCCAGAATCCGTGGAGCCCGCGGCGCTTCAGCCCCGAGATGGTCGACGAGGTGGTGCGCAAGTTCCTGCTCACGCTCTGGAACACGTACAGCTTCTTCATCGTCTACGCGAACATCGATCGTTTTGATCCAGCCAGTCAGACTGTCCCGCTGCATGAGAGGCCGCTGATCGACCGCTGGCTCATCTCGGAGCTCAATCGCCTCACGAAGGTCGTCACCGACGGGCTGGAGGACTACGACGCGACGGGGACCGCGCGGGCCATCCAGGAATTCGTCGATGACCTGAGCAACTGGTACGTGCGCCGCAGCCGTCGCCGCTTCTGGAAGAGCGAGAGCGACAGCGACAAGCTCTCCGCATACCACACGCTGTATGAGGCGCTGGTGACGGTCACGAAGCTGCTGGCGCCGTTCACGCCGTTCATCGCCGAGGAGCTGTACCAGAACCTCGTCCGTTCTGTGGACGAGTCGTCGCCTGAGAGCGTGCATCTGTGTCCGTGGCCGTCCGTTGACGAGGAAACCATCGACAGTGAGCTGTCGTTTTCGATGGCGGCTGCGCGGCGCGTCGTAGAGCTCGGCCGCGCCGCTCGCAATGCGGCCGCCGTGAAGACCAGACAGCCGCTCGCCGAGGTGGCCGTCGCGCTGCCTGAGACCGAAAGGTCGGCCGTCGAGGCGCTGCGTGACGTCGTGCTCGACGAGCTGAACGTCAAGGACCTGCGCCTGGTTGGGGATGAGGGCGAGATGGTGGCGTACACGGTCAAACCGAATCTCAAGCTGCTCGGCCCTCGCCTCGGCAAGCAGCTCGGGCCGCTGCAGGCGGCGCTGCGTGAACTGGATGGAGCGGCAGTCGTGGCCGACGTGCGCAGTAAAGGCTCATTGACGGTGGCCACCGGCGCAGGGGACATCACGGTCTCGGAGAGCGAGCTCCTCATTGAGACGGGATCGCCGGAGGGCTACCAGGTTGAGAGCGACGCCGGTCGCACGGTAGCCCTGAAAACGGCAGTCGACGACGCGCTGCGCGAAGAGGGCGTGGCGCGCGAGATAGTCCACGCCATTCAGCTCGCACGGAAGAATGCCGATCTGCGTATCGAAGAGACGATCAGCCTGACGCTGTCGCTGCCGGGACAGCTGGAGGCGCTGGCCGGCCGCCACCGGGAGACGATCAAGCTCGAGACGCTCGCCAGCGAGCTGACCATCGGGAAGGTCCGGGGTGAGCACCTCGAGCAGGCGCGGATCGACGGTCAGGAGATCGGGATAGGCTTGACGCCGACGGGGACGATCTTCACCGTCACATACGGCTGAACCGTCCGCCGCCGGAGCCGCGAAGGGGGGAACGTGGAGGACACGCGCGAAGAAGCTCTCGATCTGCTGATCGAGCTGGCCGACGCGCGACCGGACGACGTCGCTCTCGACTACGCCGTTGTACCGAGCCTTGCGGTGTTTGCGGTCGCGCCGATCGTCAGCTCACTTCAGGCTGTGGCGGAGCGTCCCGACATCTGCGAGGAGGGACGGCGACTGGCCGCGGAGCTGGACTTGGCGAACGTCGACTTCCAGCTCGCCGACCTGCTCGCCCTTCCTCATCAGCCCGAGACGTTTTCTCTGACCACGTGTTGCGAGGGACTCCATCTCCTGACCGACCCGATCGCCGCACTCTCGGAGCTGCGGCGCGTGACGAGCTCTGGCGGCAGAATCGTGCTCGTGGAGCCGGTCGTCGACGAGGTCCTCGACGGGCCCTTCAACGACCTTGCACGAGTGGTTGATCCGTCCCACCGGCGGTATTTCCTGCAAGCGGAACTGGAGCTTCTCACGCGGGAAGCGGGCTTGCGGGTGGCCCGCAAGGGGTTCGTGCGGCGTACCATCGATCTCGAGTACTGGGCACAGGCGGCGGGAGCGCCTGCCACGCGTGCGACGCTCGTCAGTGAACAGTTCAGGTCGCTGCCCATCGAGGCTCAGATGCGTCTGGACGCGGCCTTCAGCGACGCGGCCATCTCGTTCAGCTACGATCTCTGCGGGCTGCGACTCGAGCGTGTCTGAGTGGCACCGCCGGCAGACGCTGGCCGCCTGCGCGTGGTGGTGGCTGTGGAAGACGAAACGCAGGGGCATCGACGCGTAGATGGTGGGCCCGACGTGATGCCCGCCTGCCGCTCTGGGAACGCGGGCTCGTGAACGCGGTATCGACCGTACTGCGCCGGGACTGTAGCCGGAGAAGGGCTAGGAGAGGAAGGAGCCGAGCTCCTCGGCCAGTTTGGCCTTGGCCATGGCGCCGACCACGCGCTGCTTCACTTCGCCCGCCTCGAAGGCGAGGATCGTGGGGATGTTCATCACCGAGAACTGCTGGGCCACAGCCGGCGCTTCATCCACGTTGATCTTCACGAACTTGACGCTCGGGTAGTCGTCGGCCATCTCTTCGAGCACCGGTCCGATCATGCGGCAGGGACCGCACCACTCCGCCCAGAAGTCGACCAGGACCTTGCCGGGGGCGGCAATGACCTCAGCTTCGAAGTTGTCCTGGGAGACAGCTTCCACGTCGTCCTCCTGTCAGCGTTGTGGCTCGTTGCCCGGAGCTGGGCCGGGAACGCCGGCGACCCCCGGGATGACGCACGCAACCTCAGACAGATACCGCTCTGCCTGCATTGCCGCGAGCGCTCCCTCGCCGACGGCAGTCGCGATCTGCTTGAGCGCGCTGGCGCGGGCGTCGCCGCAGGCGTAAACGCCCGGAAGGTTCGTGCGGAGCAGCTCGTCGGTGGGGATGTAGCCGAGGTCGTCGAGTTCGACGAAGCCCTTGAGGAAGCCGGTATTAGGCGTGTTGCCGATGTAGAAGAACACACCGTCCAGGGCCAGCTCGCTCGATTCGCCCGTCTTCACGTTCTCGATCTGGAGCCCGCGAACGACCTCGTCGCCGATGATGCGTACAGGGACGGAATCCCAGACGAACTCGAACACCGGATTGCAGAAAGCGCGCTCCTGGACAACCTCGGCCGCCCGCAAGGTGTCGCGCCGATGCACCAGGTAGACCTTCTGCGCGAACTTCGTGAGGAAGATGCCTTCTTCGACCGCGGAATCGCCGCCGCCGATGACGGCGACGGTGCGACCGCGGTACAGGGCGCCATCGCAGGTCGCGCACCAGCTGACACCCCTTCCGATGAACTCCCCCTCACCGGGGATGCCGCTGCGCTTGGCCTCGCGCCCAGGCGCCAGGATGACCGCCTTCGTGCGAAGCGTCTCCCGATCGGTCACGACGCTGTACGTGCCGTCCGCCTCAGGTCGGATGGCCGTGACGCCGGTGATCTCGCGGAGATCGACCCCGAACTGCATGGCTTGCCGCTTGAGTCTGTCGGCCAGCTCGAAGCCGGAGACGCCGCCGGGGAAGCCCGGGAAGTTCTCGACAAGCTCGGTGATGGCGATGACGCCGCCCGCCATGTTGCGATCGAGAATGACCGTATCGATGCGAGCGCGGGAGCAGTAGATGCCGGCAGCCAGACCCGCAGGACCGGCACCGACGATGACCACCTCCCGCGTGCCGTCTGGTGCGGTCGTGGATGTGGGTGCGTCGTTCATGCTTGCCCCAGTATACCCGTCCCGCGGTGCAGCAGACCGCGTCGCACCAGTTCTTCCGCTATCTGCACTGCATTGAGCGCTGCGCCCTTCCGCAGGTTGTCGGCGACGATCCAGAGGTCGAGCCCGCTCTGGATCGTGACGTCCTCGCGAATGCGCCCGACGTACACCGGATCGCGGCCCTCAGCCGGCAGCGGCATGGGGTACCGGAGCCGCGCTGGGTCGTCGACGACCTCAATGCCGGGCGCGGCGGAAAGCAGTGCGCGTGCCTCGCCGGCGCTCAGCTTGCGCCGCGTCTGTACGTTGACCGCTTCGCTGTGCGCGCCGAAGACGGGCACGCGCACGCATGTGGCTGTGACCTTGATGCCGGGGTCGTCGAAGATCTTGACCGTCTCGTCCACCATCTTCTGTTCTTCCTTCGTCGCTCCGGACGGCAGGAAGTTGTCGATGTGCGGCAGCGCATTGAAGGCGATCTGATACGGATAGAACTGCTGTTCGACCTCGTCGCCGCGCGCCCACTGCCGCACCTGCGCCTCGAGCGCGGCGATGCCGCCCTGCCCGCTGCCTGATACCGCCTGGTATGTGCTGACGACGACGCGCTCGATGCCCGCGGCGTCGTTCAGCGGGCGCAGGGCGACAACCATTTGAATGGTCGAGCAGTTCGGCGTCGCGATGACGCCCGTGTGCGCCTCGAGATGTGCCGCGTTCACCTCGGGCACGACCAGCGGAACGCCGGTATGCATACGGAAGACGCTCGACTTGTCGATGACGGTGGCGCCGGCGGCGGCCGCAGCCGGGACGAAGGCGCGGCTGACGTCGCCGCCGGCCGCGAAGAAGGCGATGTCGACGCCGGCGAACGAATGCTCGCCGAGCTCGAGCACCTCGTGCTCGGCGCCACCGAAGGCAAACCGGCGACCTGCGGAACGCGCACTGGCCAGGAGTCGCAGCTCACCGACCGGAAAGGCGCGCTCTTCGAGGATTCGGCGAACAGTGCCGCCGACGACGCCGGTCGCCCCTACGATGGCGACGCAGTAGTCGCGTCCCATGGTCAGAAGGAGCCCCGGTCGGCATGCATGTGATGAACCGAGGCCGAATCGAGCTTGAACACGTCGTGCAGCACGCGTACCGCTTCGTCGACGCGATCCTTGTCGATCACGGCGGAGATCTTGATGGGCGACGTGCTGATCATGTCGAGGTTGATGCCGAGCTCGGCGAAGGTTCTGAACATCATCGCCGCGACTCCAGGATTGGCGCGCATGCCGACGCCGATGACGCTGACCTTGGCGATGTTCGTGTCGGTCACGTAGCCCTTGGCGCCCAGCTTGTCGATGACCGAACGCAGCGCGAGGTCGGCTACGGCGCTGTCCTCCTGCGGGATTGTGCACGAGAGGTCGGTGTGCCCGCTCTCGCTCGAGTTCTGGATGATCATGTCGACGTTCACGTGGGCGTCGGCCAGCGCCCCGAACACCTCTGCGGCGACGCCGGGCTGGTCGGGAACGCCACGGACGGTGATGCGCGCCTCGTCCGTGGTGTACGTGACGGATCTGATGATGGGGCTCTCCATGGTTGGGTCTTCCTCTCTCACCCAGGTCCCTACTTGATCAGAGAAGCTCGAGCGCACGTGGATGGGGATGTCGTATTTGCGTGCGTATTCAACAGCGCGCACGGCGAGCACCTGCGCCCCCGCAGCCGCCATCTCGAGCATCTCGTCGTACGAGATCTCATCGATCTTGCGGGCCTTGGCGACGAGGCTGGGGTTGGCTGTGTAGACACCCTCGACGTCCGTGTAGATCTCGCAGACGTCGGCATGCAGCGCGTGGGCAAGGGCGACGGCGGTCGTGTCTGAACCGCCGCGGCCGAGCGTCGTGACGTCGCGCTCGGTGCTCACGCCCTGGAAACCGGCGACGAGGACGATCCTTCCCTTCTCCATGGCCTCCTCGACGCGCCTGGGATTGATGTCGAGGATGCGCGCCTTGGTATGCACCCCGTCGGTCACGATGCCCGCTTGCGAGCCGGTGAAGCTCACGGCCTCGCGGCCCAGCCGGTCGATGGCCATGGCGAGCAGGGCGCAGCTGATTCGCTCGCCCGCCGAGAGGAGCATGTCCATCTCGCGTTCGGGCGGGTGCGGCGTGATCTCGTGGGCCAGAGCGAGGAGCTCGTCTGTGGTGTCGCCGCGGGCGGAGACCACGGCGCAGACGCTGTTGCCCTGCTCATAGGTGGCGACGATGCGGCGCGCGACGTTCGCGATGCGAGCCGCGTCTGCCACCGAGGTGCCACCATACTTCTGGACGACGATAGACACGCCACTCCTCAGGCTCGAGACGGGCGTAGAAGTGTATCAAACACCGGTTCCCGCCATGCACGGCCGGCGGGCGTGCGGGAAGCCCGCCCGGGAGGCACCGGCTCAGCGACCGAGCGGCGGCGCGACGCGCGGCATCGCGCGCTTGTGCTCGCTTGCCGCGTGCATCGCATCCACGCTCGTCCGTACTCGTTCGGACGCCAGCCCGCTCAGGATGTAGGTGTCAAGTTCCTTGTAGCTCAGCCCGAGATCGTCTTCGTCTGTCTGGCCTGGCCACAGCCCGGCGGACGGGGGCTTGTCGATGATCGGCTGGGGGACGTGCAGAGCCTTGGCCAGGTCGCGGACCTGATGCTTGACGAGACTGCCGAGGGGCAGCAGGTCGGCGCCGCCGTCGCCGTACTTGGTGAAGTAGCCGAGCGTGAGCTCGGTGCGATTACTGCTGCCGAGAACGAACCATCCTCGTTCATTCGCCAGGGCATAGAGCGTGATCATGCGCAGACGAGGCTTGAGATTGGCGAGGGCGAGACGGCTCTCCCGGAGGCAGGGGCTCGCGGCGGACAGCGTCTCCAGGAAGCCGTCGTAGAGAGAGGTGAGATCGATGGTGACGGGCGCGACGCCGAAGTGCTTCGCGATGAGCTCGCCGTCCCTCGCATCCTGAGGATCGCTGTGGCACGGCATGAGGACAGCGAGGGCGTTGTGGGGAAAGGCCTGTGCGGCCAGGCCGGCCACGACGGCGGAGTCGATGCCGCCCGACACACCGAACACGACGCCTGCCCCGCCGTTCGCCGTGACCTCATCATGAAGCCACGAGACGAGGTGCTCTGTCAGGGTGGGCATACGCTGCTTCCTCGCCTGCCTGTCGTGAACAGGTGCCGGACCGGCGGCGCGCTTTGCTTCGTCCGCGTGCCGCCGGTCCTCACACTCATGTGTCGGTGACTGTACCCGGCCTGCTCAGAGCTTCGGCAGGTACCGCTTGATCTCAAAGTCGCTCACATGCTCGCGGTACTCGTACCACTCGTTGAGCTTGTTGGTCACAAAGCGCTCGAAGCAGTGGTCGCCCAGCGTCCGGCGCACGAGTTCGCTCTCGCGCGTCGCGGTGATCGCTTCGTACAGATTGTTGGGGAGCGCCTCGAGGCCGATCGCGTCGCGCTCTTCTGCGTTCATCTTGTAGATATTGGGCTCGACGGAAGGCGGAAGCTCATAGCCCTTCTCGATGCCGTCGAGGCCGGCGGAGAGCATCACGGCGAACGCAAGATACGGGTTCGCGGCGGGGTCCGGATTGCGCATCTCAGCGCGCACGGTGCTCTCCTTGCCCTGCACGTAGAGCGGCACGCGGATCAGCGCCGTGCGGTTGCGGTGTGCCCAGCTGACGTACACCGGTGCTTCATAGCCCGGCACCAGCCGCTTGTAGCTGTTCACGTACTGATTCATGATCGAGGTGATCTCTCGCATGTGACGAAGCTGGCCGGCGATGAAGCCTTTGGCCACGTCCGACAGATGGTGGGGATCGTCGGCGCTGAAGAACGCGTTGACCGACCCGCGGAACAGCGACTGGTGCACGTGCATGCCGCTGCCGGCGTGGCCATAGAGCGGCTTGGGCATGAAGGTGGCGTGGACGCCGTTGTGGGCGGCCACCTCCTTCACGATCAGGCGGCTGATCATCACGCGATCCGCCATGATCAGCGCCTTGTCGTAATGAGGATCGATTTCGTGCTGAGAGGGCGCCACCTCGTGGTGAGACGCTTCCATGGGAATCCCGAGCTTGTCCAGCGTCCGCATGGTCTGCTTGCGGAGGTCGTTGCCGAGGTCGTCGGGCAGCACGTCGAAGTACCCGCCGTCATCGATCGTCTCCGGCTTGTCCGGGCTTTTGAAGTAGAAGTACTCGAGCTCAGGCCCGACATAGAACTCGAAGCCCAGGGCGCGGGCGCGTTCGAGCTGCCGCCGCAGGACCCAGCGCGGATCACCCTCGAAGGGCGCGAAGTTGCGGTCGAGGACGTCGCAGAAGACAAAGGCCGTCTTCTCGTTTGCCTGCGCCCACGGCAGGAGCGTGAAGGTGTCCCAGTCGGGCATCGCGACGATGTCCGACTCCTCGATCTCCGCGTACCCGGTGATGGATGATCCGTCGAACGGCGCCCCGCTCTGCAGCACACTGTCGAGCTGGCGGTCGGGGATCTCGACCATCTTGAGGTTGCCGAGGATGTCCGTGAACCACAACTGAATGTGTTTCACGCGCTCGTCCTTGACGAGCTTGGTGATCCTGGCCTGGTGCTCGTTGTTCATACGTCATCCTTGAGGCCGTATCCGGGGCGCCTGCTGACGCCTCTCTGATAGGGACGTTCTACCAAGCTCGACGGAAATCGGCAAACACGAGGCCGGGAGAGGGCGTTCTAGGCTCAACGACACGTTCATTGCGTGCGTGCAGACCCCGTAGTATGCTCGCCGGGATATGGGAGGCGTGCAGACCGGTTTGCCGATCCGGGCGCGCCGGCCCCGAGTCCGAAAGGAGACCCCGCATGGCGACTGAGGCCTACTGTGTCAAGTGCCGCGCCAAGAAGACCATGAAGGACGAGACCGCCGTCACGATGAAGAACGGGAAGCCGGCGACGCAGGGCACCTGCCCTGAGTGCGGCACGAAGATGTTCAAGATCGGCAAGAGCAAGTAGGAGCCTCTCCCGCGAGTGCGGGCCGTGTTGCTGAGCATCTCCGGTGGGGGCCGGCGCCCGATGGCGCCGGCCCCCACCGTCGTTCCGCCCCCGTTTCGAGTTGCGCGGAATGCCTTCAGTCCTCACGATCACACCTGCGTTACACTTGTTGCCGGACACGAGACGGCGCCACACACGCAGCCGGGGGTGAATGATGGAAGACGAGAACATCGGGAAGACCGAAGCCGACGAGAGCGCAGAGGCCGACAAGAAGAGACTGAACAAGCAGCAGGTCGTGAAGGACGCTTGGCTGGGCAAGTTCGTCGATCGCGACGGCATTCATCCGGCGGCGTCCGCCGCCGCCGCCCGTATGCGCGTCAAACTGTTCGAGCGGGTGTCGGGTGACTGGATTCACCGGTACGACCTCAAGAAGGACGGCAAGACTTACAAGCTCTGGGTGATCGCCCATGCGGAGGGCAAGCGGGACTACATGGCTCCGGTGGCCGACACGAAGACTGCCGCAATCGCTGATCGTGCCGAGAAGGACGGCTGGGATCCGCAAGGCAACGAGGTGGATTTCAGGGTGTTCGAGCCGATCACGCTGGACGGACGAGTCTTGTCTGGCGGCCCATTCATCTACGGCACACGTGAAGAGGCGCAGGAGGCCCTGGCGGAGCTCATCTTCGAAGGCGCTTCCCTGACGCTCTCGAAGGGTCGCGAGGGCGGCACTCTGAACGCTTCGATCTGCGCATGGATGGAGTACTTGCACGACCGCGTTGAGGAGCGCAGCCACCGCTACGAGACGGTCGAAGACGACATGATCTGAAGCGGGAGACACCCATGGCAGACGTGCGCATGCGCAACGCCAAGAGGGAGATAGTCGATCGCGAAGAGCTCCACCGGATACTCGATGAGGCCATAGTCATGCGTCTCGGGATGCTCGACGGGGATCGTCCCTATGTTGTGCCAGTGAATTTCGCCCGCGAGGGCGAAGACATCTGGTTCCACGCCGCCACCGCCGGGCACAAACTCGATTGCCTTCGGTTGGCCTCCGCCGTGTGCGTTGAGGTCGATCGCTTCACCGGGCTCCTCACTGGCCCCGGCGCCTGCGACGACTGGAGCTCGACCTACGAGTCGGTGATCGGCTTCGGCACAGCCGAGATCGTGGAGGATCACGACGCAAAGCTGCGCGGCCTTCGCGCCCTCATGCGCAAGTACTCAGGCCGAGAGGACTGGGACTTCCGCGACGCCTCCGTCAAGGGTACCGCGGTGGTGCGCATCCACCTGACGTCGCTCACGGGCAAACGCTCTCCGTCAAGGGGCTGACGGCAGGTCGTCGGTGCGTACTCTTGCCGCTGGCCAACAACCGCTTTCGGTCACTCCACCGCCTTCCTGATCTGAGATTCCATCTCGGGCGTCACCTTCGTGGAGCGGGCGGGCAGCTGGGTGGAGCGTCGCTCGCCGTTTCGCTCGATGTCTCTGATGAGCAGCTTCATCTCCGCGATCTCGCGGACCTGTGACGCGATGATCTCGTCCGCGAGCTTTCGTACGCGAGGATCACTGATGCTCGCCTTGCGCGCGTTGTTGATGGCGATTGAGTGGTGGGGGATCATGGAATTCATAAGGAGACGTTCTCGGCGGCTCGCCCCTCGTATCCCGGATAACCCGCGAGGTGCATCTGTCTTCTGCGTACAGCGCCGATGGCTTGCGGCAGGCCCCGGGTGGTGCCGCATGATCAACGGCCGCTACGCCGGCGGGTACGGAAATATGAGTCTCGACATGCGTGTGTCATCCACGCCGGTCGACCTGGTCCGGCGTGCGGCAGCGCAGCCGCGCAGGATGAGAGGAGCGAGCCGATGGCAGCTGGCGACGATCTGAGTTCGCAGCGGTTCTACCACGGCACGAAGGCCGACCTGAAGGCAGGAGACCTGATAGAGCCCGGCCGTTCCCCCAACTTCGGCAGACGGGAGAGGACAACAACCTACGTCTATCTGACCGCCACCCTGGATGCAGCCATCTGGGGGGCGGAGCTGGCCCTCGGCGAAGCGCCGGGCAGAATCTACGTGGTGGAGCCGACCGGCCAGATAATGGACGACCCCAATCTGACGGACAAGAAGTACCCGGGTAATCCGACAAAGTCATACCGCTCCCGGGAGCCGCTGCGGGTCACTGGCGAGGTCACCGGTTGGCAGGGGCACTCCCCCGAAGTGCTCAAAGCCATGAAGGACAACCTTGAGCGACTCAAGCGACTTGGTGTCGGGCCGATCGAAGACTGACCTGCTTCTCGAGCAGCGGTCCGCGGCCCGCTTAACGCCGTTGTGGGTGTCGGGGTCGTCGTCGATAAGTGGAGGACGGGGATCGCGCCCGATTCGAGGCCGGGATGGGATCGCTCGTAGAAGGGCCGACGACGCAACCAGCGCCTCGAGGACCCTTTCCGTGCGCTGTCCGATCCTGCCAGGCTTCGGCCACATGGCGCTATCGGACCTGGAGGACATGACCCGGGCCGAACCGGAACCAGCGGGCGTCTTCAGAACTTGGTGCGAGCCCTCATCTCCCCAGGAGCTCCCGGTCGAAGTACTCGATGACTCGCCGTTCGTACTCTTCGGGGTGGGCGGCTAGGCCTCCTGTATGGCCCGCGCCCGGCACCAGCCACTGCTCCTTGGGCTGCGCGGCGGCGGCGTAGTACTGCGGCGTCAACTCCTCGCCGCCACCACCATTCTCGGCATAGACCAGGAACAGCGAGCGAGGTGCGACCTGGGCGACAAGATCGCGAAGCGGCGGCGGCGGCGTGTGCCCGCTGAAGACAGTCAGGGCGGCCGTCTGCACAGCCATCGACGGCACCGCCGCCCAGCCCCGGACGCCACGGATGAGAGACTCGCGCACGGAACGTTCGCCGGCGCCCTCCGAAACGATCGCCTTCAGCCTCGAGTCAATCGCAGCCGTCTCGATGAGCTGTTCGCCGCCGACCGAGAGCCCGATGCCGCCGATGCGTCCTCCGCTCACATCCGGCTGTCTCTCGAGGAAGGCGAGACCTGCCTTGAGATCCGCAGTTGAGCCCCAGCCGAATGCATTCGGGTCTCCCTCGCTGTTGCCGTGGCCGCGCATGTCGAGGAGGAGCACTCCGTAGCCGTGTTTCACCAGCATGCGAGCCTGGGGCGACGTCCACTCCCGGGGGAAAGCCACAACGGCTGCCCCGTTCTCCGATCTGACGTACCAGCCATGCAGCGTGAGGCCATCGGCGGTCCGCACGGCGACCGCCTCCACGGGGCTTCCGAGATCCGCGGCATCGGCAGCGGGACATGGCTTCGCCGGCCTGTTCGTGGCGATGATCGCGATGCTGATGGGGAGCACGATGACGTACGCGCCGACGACGAACGCCGCTGCGAGCAGCAGGGCGCGAAGGAAGCGACGGCCGTCTCGCCGCCGTCCCCGCCACAGCAGCCAGACGCCCAGCCCCACGAAGGCAATGCCGGCGGGCACCAGCAACATACCTGTCCAGGTGCTCATGCCGCCCCGAATGCTTTGAAGCGCTACGCCGCCACCCACAAGCGTGACGACGCCGAGCGTGAGTGACATGGCAGCCTGCAACACATGCCCGAGTCGCGGGAACAGCCAGGCGCTCAGCCCGAGCAGCGTGAGCGGAACGAGGGCGGCCACGACGTGATCGAGGCGCGCGATCCCCGGCCGCGGCGCGATGAACGCGTCCGTGAGGATGTGCGCCGCCAGGGCGGCAGCGGCGCAGATGAAGACCAGGTGCACCGTCCCTGGGACGGCGCTCCTGGTCGTATCAGAGCGGGCGCCGTGGTCGCTCCCGTCCATCTCCTCGACCATTTCTGTTCCTGCTTCGCTCGTGCTCGTGACCCGTCCCCCTTGCCCCTCACGGATAGGCCTCGCTCCCCGACATACGGACGATCAAGCGAGACCCGTCCCGTGTCTTGCCTGGCGTGCGGCACCCGACGAGGATCAGGACGCGCGAGTTGATCTGCGCAGCAGTGTGACGATCGCCATCATGACACCGACGCCCACGCTGATGGACATGAGCGCGAGGGCGGTAGATCATCTGGTCATCGGATCGACTACAGCTGCTCCTCTCATTCAGAAGCTGGAGCACGAACGGATCACAAGGCAGACAGACAGCTGGTGCCGTCGGGGGTAATTCGTGAACAAGGAACAGCTCATCACCATGCTCGAGGAGGTCCGCGCGGGCCGCGTGACCCTCGAGGCCGCAGCCGACCGACTGACCCGTCTCCCTCACGAGGACCTGGGCTTTGCGTGCGTCGACCACCACCGCACACTGAGGCGTGGCCAATGCGAGACGATCTTCTGCGCCGGCAAGACGACCGAGCAGGTCGTCGCGATCGCAGAGCGCATGGTCGCCTTCGGTCACGAGAACATCCTTGCGACCAAGGCTCGGGCCGACACCCTCGATGCGCTCGAGGAGGCCGTCGCGGCGAGAATCGACAGGACGGCGTCGCTGGCAGTCATCAACCCCGCTGAGCGACCCGGCATCGGACTCGTGTACGTGGTCTCTGCCGGGACGTCGGACATCCCCGTCGCCGAAGAGGCTGCCCTCACTGCCGAGTGCTCGGGGAGCGTCGTCGAGCGGGTCTACGACGTGGGTGTCGCCGGCATTCACAGGCTGCTCAACTGCGTGGACCGCCTGGCAAAGGCCAACGTGATCATTGCAGTGGCCGGCATGGACGGCGCGCTCCCTACGGTCGTCGCGGGGCTGGTCGGCTGCCCCGTACTCGCGGTGCCGACAAGCGTCGGGTACGGAGCCAGCTTCGGCGGCATCGCGGCCCTGCTCACGATGCTCAACTCCTGCGCCCCCGGCATTTCCGTGGTGAACATCGACAACGGCTTCGGAGCGGGCTACTCGGCGAACGTCATCAACCAGATGGCGGAACGTTGTGAGGACCGGGCTGCCGCCGGTCATGGACAGTCCCGCAACAGCGAGGTCACGCCGCATTCCGCTTCGGGGGGGCAGCCGTGAAGTGCGTCTACATAGGGGACCCCTGCCCCGAATATCTCGTCGAGGCGTGCGATCCCGCTCGACACGACCTTGCCTCCCCAATCGCTGACCTTGTTCAGATCGTTCATCGAGCGAGGCGCGCCGCCGTCTGAGAGCTTCAGGGTGTAACGTAGCTGCCGGAGCCAGTGTCGCCCGGGTACCGGAGCCGCGTCCTGGGTGTGTCACACAGGTGGCGGAGCCAAGGTGTCAAGCATCGACCGGAGCCGCACAAGCGCGTTTCCTGCAGATTTGGCAACTTCTTAGCAGCTCGTGGTATTCTTGCCGTGCCACAGGAACACAAAGTACCTGCAAATCGGCACAATACCCTCGTAGCTCAGTGGATAGACCACAGGTTTCCCAAAAGGGCAGTGAGGCTGTGCGAACGGGGTCATTCGAGGGTGAATCGGGGCCGTTTGGGACGGTGGTCCGGCCGCCGCTTCGAGGTCAGCCTGCGGATTCCCGCAGATTTAGCAACTCTTTAGCAACCCGGCCCAGCGTAGGTCGACAGCTGGCATGAGAGCTCGCGTGCGCCCTACCTCTGGAGGCCCTCCCAGATGAGGGAGTCGATCTCCAGGACCGCTTGCTCGTGGGTGAGGCCGCTGGATCGCAGCACCTCGTCGTTGCGCGTGACGGTGCCGATCTGCCGGAGCACTTCCGCGAGCAGTCGGCTGTTGACCGGCCGGATCTCGTCGGCCTCCTCCGCGAGCCGGACCAGCTCGACGAAGCGGTCGATGTAGCGCTCGACGACCAATGTCCACCAGGCGAGGCGCGTCGATTCGAAGCGCCCCATGTCGGCGTAGAACGCAAGGCTCAGCGGGCGCGTGTGCTCGGCGCCGGCCCGGAAGTAGATGCGGGCCCGCTCGGAAGCCGACTTGCCCTTCGCTGAGCGGGCCTCCATGTCGGTGAAGACAACGTCGGCCCAGCGCGCGATGGCGAGCAGGACGAGGCTGTCCTTGCTGGGCGCGATCTTGTAGAGCGTGGCGGCGGAGCACTGCAGCTCCCTCGCAAGCTCCGCGATCGTCACCTGCGAGAACCCGCGCTCCGCGGTGATGCGCATCACGCCGTCGAGCAATTCGTCCCGACGAGCCTCGTCCAGTCGCTTTCTCAACCGGTTTGCCTCCCAGCCAGAGCTGACATCGGTTGGCTCAAGGCTATCCCAGCCTCAGCCGCGGCGCTTCCATGCCCGTCATCATCATCGTCTTGAGGTAACAGTGCAAGTATTGTGTTACTCAAAGGGATACTCCATACTGCGCTCATCTGTACCGAGGAGGAGACGATGGCGAAGACAGTCGCGGAGATGATCGGCGAGGCCAAGGCCCGTATCGAGGCCATCTCGCCGAAGGACGCAGCGGACGAGGCTGCGGCCGGCAAGGCCGTGTTCCTGGACGTCCGCGAACCGGTCGAGTGGGAGCACCACATCGGGGGCGCGGTCCAGGTGCCCAGGGGCCTGCTCGAGTTCGCCGCCGACCCCGCGAGCCCGAAGCACAAGCCGGAGCTGGCCCCGGCCGGCCGCGTGATCGTCTACTGCCGCTCCGGCGCCCGCGCCTCTCTTGCTTGCGTGACGCTCAAGGACATGGGTTTCGAGAACGTCGCCAACCTCGAGGGCGGCTTCGGCGCTTGGCGGGAGGCCGGCCTGCCGGTGAACGAGCATCACGAGGGGATCTGAACCGCGTTTGAGCACGCACAGACCGAATCCGACCAAGGAGAGGGGATCTGAACGATGGCGGAGACAGGACGAGTCGCGACGACCGCGCCGCTGAGCTCGGACGAGGGTGGGTTCACCAA
>CAZHMG010000006.1:0-69529 GCA_964533575.1 uncultured Thermoleophilia bacterium
CGCACTATGCGACCAGTGATGTGTTCGCGGACAAGCACGAGGTCTACGACGGAGCCAAGCGCTACTACGCTGAGATCATGATGCCGTTCGGAGCACAGGTGACGAAGAACATCGAGAAGGTGATGCAGTATCCGATCTCACTGATCTGTCCCAGTCATGGTCCTGTGTACGATGACCCGGCATTCATCGTGGCCGCCTACCGCGACTGGGCGACGGGGGATCCGCAGAACACCGTGTGCTTGCCGTATGTCTCGATGCACGACAGCACGCGCATGATGGTTGATCATCTGACCGCGTCGCTTATCGATCGCGGCGTGGCGGTGGAACGCTTCGACCTCGTGTCCCTCGACGCCGGTGAGCTGGCGAGCTCGCTCGTCCATGCCGGGACCATCGTGCTCGGCACGCCGACAATCCTCACCGGTCCTCATCCCCTCGCCGCATACGCAGCCTTTCTCGCGAACGCCCTGCGTCCTCGAGCCAAGTTCGTGACGATCATCGGCTCTTACGGCTGGGCCGGCCAGACGGTCGACATCCTCACCGGCATGATGACCAAACTCAGCGTCGAAGTGCTCGAGCCGGTCATGGCCAAGGGCATGCCACGCTCCGATGACTTTGCCGCGCTCGATACTCTCGCCGACACGATCGCAGTGAAGCACGCGGACTTGGCCTCACGCAATTTCGCCGACTTGACCGTCTGCCATTTCGACACCTGAGGCTGATCCGCCGGCGTGCTGACCGTCCTGGCAGGCCTGTCGTCGGCGTTCGCCTATGCGGCGAGCGACCTGTTCTCGCAGAGGGTGACCCGGCGGGCGCGTGCGCTCACGCAGGTCGTGTGGGTCCTGACGACCGGCGCCCTCATCATCCTGCCGGTCGCCCTGCTCGTGGACGGCTGGCCTCAGGACGGCCAATGGCGATCGGCAGGAATGGCCGCCCTCGCCGGCGTGGCCTACGTCGCCGCCTTCTCATGCCTCCTGCGCGGCCTGCAGACCGGAGACCTCGGTCTCGTCTCGACCCTCAACTCGCTCCAGGGCGCTTACGCCGTCCTTGCGTTCGTCCTTCTGGGCCAGCCCGTGTCACCGGCGCTCGGATTGGCGCTGGCGTTGTGCGCCGCCGGAGCCGCCCTCACGTCCTTGCAGGACCGCGCCAGCACGACGGCGGGCGCGGCTTGGGCGTTCGCCTCCGGCCTTCTCTTCGCCACCGTGATGGTCTGCTATAGCTACGCCGATGGGATCAGCTGGCTTTCACAGACGGCGATCTCCCGGTTCGTGTCGCTGATCCTCGCGTTGCCGATCGCGATGATGACTGGCGGCTTTGCGCTTCCCAAGGGCTTGCGACCTGTCGCCGTGGGCGCCGGTGCTCTGGAGCTCTGCGGCCTGCTCCTGTTGACGGCGTCGTTGTCGCTGGGACCGTTGACGGTGGCGGGTGTTACGACTACTCAGTTCGGAACCTTCGCGGTGCTTCTCGGGTTCGCGTTCCTCCGCGAGCGACCGCGGCGTCATCAATGGGTTGGTATCGCCTGTACCCTGCTCGGCGTGACCGCGCTGGCGGCGCTTGCATGAAGCACGTGTGCACAACCGCGGCGCCTTGGGCAGGATGGGCATACGTGCGGCGCGACGGGACGGGAGCCCATGCTGCTGATGGATGACAAGGCGAACACCCCGGGCCGGGACATCGAGGTCCTCTGCTTCGACTGGGACAGCATCAGGCGAGAGGATGGAGGAGAGGATGTCGCGGAGGCGCGCAGCCTCATTCAGCGGCTGTGCGCCGTGGGACTCGACATCGCCCTCCTGAGCGATTCCGACGTCGCTGCGGTCGACGACGAGCTCCGTGCGCGGGCGGACGTCGAGGGCCGCCTCTTCCTCTTCCTGTCGGGGGGTTCGGAAGTCTATGTGGTGGGGCCACAGGGCCCGCGGTTGCTCGCCAGACGGCAGGCGAGCGAGCAGGAGGAGGCCCAGATGGCGTCAGCTGCGGCGGCGTTCCGTGATGAGCTGGCAGGACGAGGACTTGACGTCTCTCTGACCTACGACGGCTTCAACCGCTGGCGAATCACGCTTCCTCCCGGCGCGAAGGACGATGACGGTGAGGAGAAGTTGGTCCACCTCGCCCGGGAGCAGTTGCATGCAGCCGGATTACGGGACCGGGGGGTGAGAGTTGACGGGTATCAGCTGTATCTGGGCCACACCGATAGACGCAGCAGCCTGCGCGAGGTGATCCGGCATCTGATCCTCGAGCGCCGGCGCGAACTGTCCGATCTTCTCGTCATCGGTGACGGTGTCGAGGAACTCGTCCGGCACGTCGCGCCTCGCGGCAGCCGCGGACGGCCGCTCGTGCTGGCCAATGAGCCGGGCGGATGGGGCTTGGTGCTGCCGCTTCTCCGCGACCAGCTCGCGCGGCGGACGTCGGCCGCGTACGAGCGCTTCCCCGAGCCGGCACCAGACCCCGCTTGGCGTTACGAGGTGGTAGGGTTCGATCCATTTCGCGAGCGTGAGTCGGAGACGCTGCTGACCGTGTCCAACGGCGAGTCGGGGACTCGCGGGTCACTCGAAGAGGGATCTGGGGTCTCCACTCCCGGCACCTTCGTTGCCGGCGTCTTTGGCGACGGCACGGGAGAAATCCGTTTCCGCCAGCCCGTGCCGGCCGCGGACTGGGTCGGGTTGCGGCTCCTTGTCGGCGGCCTGCCGCTGTCTCTGGCGAACGGGGAGCTGATCGAGCATCGCCGCGTCCTCGACATGCGCCATGGAGTCGTTCATCGAATCTGGCGGCAGCGTGACGGGATGGGACGTATCGTGACGGTACGCACAGCTCGCTTCGCGTCTCTCGCCGACCGTCAGATGCTCGCCCTTCGTGCGGAGGCGACAGCGGATAACTACTCCGGTCGCCTCATCTGGCAGTCCGCGGTGGGAATCTCGCATGCTGGCGGCCCTGTCAAAGAGATGGAGATCCATGACATGCCGGATTCACGCCTGCTGGCGCGTACCATGGGCCGTAATGGCGGCGGGCATGTGCTCGCGCTGACCACGCAGCCCGCGTTCGGTTCGCCGATCGTGCGCTACGTGGATCAGGGCCGCGACGTCATCGGCGGCCTGCTGGAGCCCGGCGATCCCGCGACCGTCGATCGGCTCGCAGCCCTGGTGTCAGCGCGCACCCGCGTGCCGTCCGCCGCCGCAGTTGATCGAGTCCTCGAGAGGGCGATGCGTCTCGGCTACGACGAACTGCTGCGCCGCCATCGCGCCGCTTGGGAAGATCGATGGCGTGACGCCGATCTGGTGGTCGAGGGCGATGACGACGATCAGCAGGCCCTTCGATTCAGCATCTTCCACATGATCAGCACGGCCCACCCCACGAATGACAGCGTCTCGGTGGGTGCGCGAGGCCTGAGCGGCATGTCCTACTTCCTGCATGTCTTTTGGGATACCGAGATCTTCGTGCTGCCATTCTTCATCTACACCCATCCGCAGACAGCGCGAACGCTCCTTGCCTACCGCTTCCGAAACCTCGCGGGCGCTCGGGAGAAGGCGCGCCGTTTTGGTCACCGCGGCGCGCTCTACCCTTGGGAGTCTGCCGACAAGGGGGTTGAGACGACGCCGCCATACGGGCTCGGCCCCGGTGGGGAAGTGGTGCCCATCCTCTCCGGCCTCATGGAACATCACATTTCGGCTGACGTGGCCTGGGCTGTCTGGGAATACTGGAAGGCAACCGCGGACGACGCCTTCATGACGGGCATGGGCGTCGAAATGCTTCTCGAGACGGCGCGTTTCTGGGCCTCTCGATCCGTCCCCGACGACGAGGGCAGATACCATATCCGCCTCGTGGTCGGGCCTGACGAGTACCATGAGGCCATCGACGACAACGCGTACACCAACGTTCTCGCGCGCTGGAACATCAGACGTGCTCTGGAGGCGTGGGCCTGGTTGCGGGAGGCCGACTCCGGCTACGCCGACGAGCTGTGGGAGCGCTTGGGTCTGAGTATGGGCGAGTTCGGGGAATGGAGCGCCGTGGCCGAGGGCCTCGTCGACGGCTTCGATCCGCAAACGCTCCTCTACGAGCAGTTCGAGGGTTTCTACGAGATGGATGATGTACCGCTCGAGAAGTTGCGGCCGCGCCCCATGGCTGCGGACATGCTGCTCGGGCGCGAGGCGACACTGCGTTCGAAAGTGATCAAACAGGCGGATGTGGTGATGCTCTCCCACGTCCTCTCAGACGAGATCGATGATGCGGTCACGGCCGCCAATTACGACTACTACGAGCCGATGACCGCCCACGGCAGCTCCCTGAGTCCGGGAATGCACGCAGCCGTTGCGGCACGTCTCGGGCGAGTCGAGGATGCCGTCGACGACTTCAAGATGGCGGCGGCGATCGATCTCGGCGATACCATGGGCAACGCCGCGCGCGGCCTTCACCTTGCGACGATGGGCAGTCTGTGGCAGGCCGCGGTCATGGGGTTCGCAGGCATTCAGCGGCGAGACGAAGTTCTCCTCGTCGATCCCCACCTCCCGCCATCGTGGCGCGTGGTCAGGGTGCCGTTCCTGTTCCGCGGCGCCCGCCTTTCCTTTGACTTCGACCGCCGGGACGATGGCCTCGATCTGGGTATAAGCGTTGAACAGTCCGGCGTACGCGTCATCCTGGGCGGCGTGGAACACACGCTGCATCCGGGACGGCGTACCTTTCGCCGTGGCGAGGGGGGTGTGTGGCAGGAGGTTGACCCATGACGCTGCTGATTGCCGTTTCAAACGTCGACAGGGATGCCGAGCTGATCGAATCCGGTCGTGCGCTGGCTGCCGCCGCCGGCTGGGATGTTCTTGCGGTTCATGTTCGCGAAGCCGAATGGGGCTTGGGTGGGGGGGACATCGACGGCGTGGAGCTCCTGAACCTGGAGGGGGAGCCGGCCGACGCGCTCGTCACACTGATCTCCAATGCCACGATTGACTGCGTCGGCGTAGGCCTGTCGCTTGCCGACGGGTCCCCATTCGGGTCGATCGCGCGCTCGCTCCTCGAGCACTTCTCGCATCCGATCCTGCTGGTGAGGCCCGGCATGAGGCCGGTGACGGAACTGCAGCGTCTTCTCGTCCCGCTCGAGGGAACGCCCTCCTCGTCTGCCGCGATGCTCTTCGTCGAAAGCGCCTTGTGCGTGCCTGGGCGCGAAATCACCATGCTCCACGTAGCCACCGGGAGCGCCCCAGCTGAGGCCGGGAGTCTGCCGGCTCCGCGGTTCATCGACCAGGAGCAGTACGAGTGGAGTGACTGGCAGGACGAGTTCTCCATGCGCTTCTCTCAGCGTGCGGAAGGGTGCCGCCATCGCGTTGATGTGGTCGTCGGCGATCCGCCCGGCGCGATCGCGGAGGAGGCCCGGGCCAGGGACGTCGACCTCATCGTGCTGACGTGGAAGGGCAGCTTCGCGGCCGGGCACGGCCCGGTCGTCAGGCGCCTGCTCGACGTTGCGCCGTGCCCCTTGGTGCTGGTCCCGTCCACGTGGACGTCAGGCGAGCACGACGTGGCTGCGTCGCTTGGAGCGCACCTGTGACGGTCAGGCTTGCCCTCTCTCCGGCAGTCGCCGGGAGAACACCATAACGAGGACGGCGCCGACAGCCATGCCTGCGAGCGAGACCCACTGCGGCTGCGTGAGCCCCGCATACCACTCAGGGTTGCGGCGGACGAACTCAACCAGCAGGCGCTCCGCTCCGGAGAGGATCAGGAACCAGCCAAACGTCCACCACCCGGAATGGTTTCTGCCGGCGAGCCACCAGAGCAACCATATGATGGGAATCATCATCAGGACCTCGTAGATGGGGGTTGGGTGTACGGTGACTCCCGGGGGAGTCGGCACCGTCCCCTGCGGATACCCCATTGCCCAAGGGAGCGAGGAGGGGCGGCCGTAGTCCCCGTCACCGGCGAGCTGACAACCGATGCGGCCGATGGCGTAGCCGGCGGCGGTTGCCGGCGCCATGGCGTTGGCGATCACGCCGAGCGGGACGCGACGGACGAGCGTCCACGCCACGACGGCGAGGAAACCGCCGATGAGTCCCCCATACCAAGTGAAGCCGATGCCGCCGAACAATGCGCCCGTCAGATCGTCCTGAACTGAGCTCCAGTGTTCGGCGAGGTAGTAGATGCGCGCACCGACGAAGCCACCGGCGCCGGCCGCGATGATGAGCTCGTAGGCGAAATCGGGGTCGACGCCGCGGCGCCTGATGAGCGGGCGCACGACGAAGATGCCAGGAAGGATCAGCGACAGGGCCGCCATGAGGCCAAAGCTATGGATGCGAAGGCCGCCGATTTCGAAAAGTATTGGTCTCATCTCCCCAGTCTAGGCGGGCGAGGCGGGAAGGGGCAATCCGGTGTTCAAAAGGCCGGCGGGCGCACGGAGGCCAGTGCCGTCAGCTCGCGAGCGAGCGCGGGATCGAAGTGGCCCGTGAGGGGAGATGCCGCGTTGGCGGCTGCGACGCCCGCAGCTGCCGCCAGCGCGGCTTGCGCCGGCTCTCCGGCCTCGAGCGCAACCATCAGCGCCGCCGCGAAGCAGTCGCCTGAGCCGACGGCGTTCCTGACACTGATGGACGGCGTCAGTATGTGCCATTGCTTGCCGGCGCACAGCGCGACTGCGCCGGCCGCGCCCAGCGTGACAATCGCGTCTCGGGCTCCGGCTGCAGTCAGTCGCGCGCACAGCTCCAGTCCCTCGGCGGCGGGCTCCGCTCCGGACCGCCAGCCTTCGTCATCGCACGGGCAGGGTGAAGCGCCGACGGCGGAGCGAGCCTCGGCGAGGTTGACCTTCACGATGTCTGGCCGCGCGGCAAGGCTCTCAACGAGTTGCACGCCGGTGGCGTCGACGAGGACTCGGTACCCGGCTTCGCGCAACTCCCGGCAGATGGTCGCATAGAAGCCGTTGGTCGAACCGGGCGGGACCGCGCCGTCTACGATGGCCCACTCGATCGCCCGGGCAGGGCGCGAGCGCACGGCGGCGTGAAGCGCGTCCTCATCGGTGCCACGGATCACCGGACCGTGTTCGAAGAGACGGGTGGTGACGCCGTCATTGGTCAGAAGGACCGTCGAGATGCGGGTTTCGCCGTCGCAGATGACCAGGGCTGTGGTCAGACTCTCCTCCGCCGCAAGATCGGCGAACATGCGTCCCGTCAAGCCGGCCGCGAACCCTATGAGGACGTCCTGCCTGGAAGCGTTTCGGCTACGAAGCGCTTGCAGGGCCCGGACGACGTTGGCCCCCTTGCCCCCTGCCTGTGTGCTGAGCGCGCGGCAGCGTGTCAATCCCCCCGAGGAGAGCTCTCCCGCCGTCAGCACTCTGTCGACGGCGAGATTGGGGCAGACGACGAGGGTCATGTGATTGTGCAAGAGTCGGTCACTTCATCGGGTAGGGTATACGTCGTCCTGCCCGGAGCCAAACGATGGCGGGACGCGCTGGGCGGCTCAGTCCCTCCGCGTACAATGCTGGTATGCGATCCTTCCTGATCAGGGAGCGCCTGAGGCGCGCGTTCGTGTGGATCGGCGTCGCGTTGCTGTCCACGGCCGCGCTCGCCGCCTGTGGTTCGACCAGCGACAGCGAAACCACGATCTCGCTCCCAGTCCAGGAAGCGGTCACGACTGCTGAGGCCCAAGCGATGTTCGACGAGGCCGCTCGAGCACTGCACAGCCGGGACCTCTCCGCATATCGCGCCGCCGTGCCGGCTGAACGCGAAGCAGTGCGGCGCTCCCTCAGCCAGATCTATCGCCGCCTCTCGCCGCTCCCGTGGGACTCATTCGCGTTTGTCGTGACGCCCGTCGCGGGCCGTGAAGAGCAGTTCGCGGTCAAGGCGGTTGGACGGCTCGGCGGCGCCGGCCCGCCAGACCGGATAGGCGCTTTTCGCATCTTCCTTATGCAGCGCAATGGAGACGGGGTGATCGCCGTCGCCGACGAGACGCCCCTGGACGCTCGCCGACAGTACCTCATGGCCTTCAGCGATCCCGTTGCCGTACGCGCCAACGACCTGGTTGTCGTGGCCGATCGCGCGACGATCGGGCGGGCGGAGTCGCTGGCCGCAGCGGGTCTGACTGCGCGGAAACGGCTGAAGACGGTCCTGGGCATCGCGTCTCGTGAGCCCGTCTTCGTGGCGTTGTACTCCTCGGCCGACCAGCTCCGCGACGCGCTGGGCGGCGGGCCGTCAGAGCAGCGAATCAAGTTCTTCTCCAGCCCTCCGCCGCGCCTGAGTTCGGCTCCTTGGCGCACCCGCGACATCGGCGTCCTTGCCCCCACCCTGGAAGGGACGGCCGACTGGATGCCGCTGATGCTGGCCCACGAGCTGACCCACGCCTACACGGTTCGCTGGTTCAAGAACACGGAGCATGCGCCGACACTCCTGCTTGAGGGGCTGGCGACAGCGGTCGAGGGTGACCGTGATTTCGCGCCGCTGCGCCAGGAGGTCAGCACGGGCAACAAGGTCTGGCCTCTCGCAGAGACGCTGGCGACAGGCAGCCTGTGGATGGGCAGCTCAACGGAGGAGGTTCACCTCGCCTACCTCGAGGGCAGTTCCCTCGTCCAGTACGTGATCGATCGGTGGGGCTTGCCGAAGGTGAAGCCCTTCTTCGTCGCGATCGCCGATTCGGATCTGACGAGGAACGAGCTGGACAAGGCCTGCCGGGAGATACTGGAGATGAGCTGGGCAGAGTTCTACCGCGGTTGGAAGGCCTACGTGCTCACGTTGTGAAGCACGCGCGGCCGCGTCTCTGGTTGCGCTTCCGCCTGTAAAGGGGTACACGGTATGGTGGAGTATTCCTCGGGAAGGAGACGGCATGAGGTGGTCGAGAAGACGCAGTGGAATCCTCGTGGCGCCCGTGATCGTCGCGATCGCCCTGATTGTGGGCGTCGGCTCAGTCGCCGGGGCCGGCTCGAGTGGGACCCTCCCTCAAATGGCTCCGGAAGAGATCTTGGCCACCATGGCCCAGAGCGACCTGTCGTCGCTGAGCGTCAGTGGCGAGATCTCTTGGCGGAACGATCTTTTCGGAACCATGGAGATGCCGTCTGACCTCGCCCAGATCCCAGCCCAGTCGCCGCTGCTGAGCAGCGGCTCGGGGCGGTTGTGGGCCAGCCGGGACGGCGTACGCATCGAGTCTCAGGGGAGCGGCGGCGACGAGATCGCGACCGTCAGCAGGGCGTCGCGAACGGCGTGGGTATTCGACTCCGCCGCGAACACCGCTCGCCGATACGAACTGACGGGCGAAGAGATGACGTCTCCGTCGTCGTCCCCATCCGCCGGCGCGACCCTCGCGCCGGTGATGGCGAAGGCATGGCTCCAGCGCCTGTCCCTCTACGCGACCGTGGAGGTTGCGGGTCAGGAGGCGGTGGCAGGACGTTCGGCGTATCTTCTGCGCATGACGCCGCTCAGCGACGACACTGCGCTTGGGTACGTCCAGGCGGCTGTCGATGGCGAAACCATGCTACCGCTGCGGCTGGAGGTATTCGCGCGAGGCTATGCGCAGCCGACTCTTCGTCTCGGCTTCGACACCATCTCGTACGCGGACGTCGACGCGTCGCTCTTCGAGTTCACTCCGCCGGACGGCACCGACGTCAAGACGAAGACGATCGACCCATCGAAGATGCGCGCCGACGGAGAAAGAGATGTGGACGCGGGGAGCAGAGCGGGGGCGCGAAACGAGACCGACAAGGCGCGCAGAGAGCTGGCGCGCCGTGCGTTGCTCACCATGGAGCAGGCGCAGCGCCTGGTCGACTACGATCTGGCCCGGGCGCGTGACTACGCCGCTCGCCCCTTCCGCTGGGCGTATGTCTTCGCTGATGAGGGACCGCTGACGGCGCGGGGCGAGGCGCTCTTGACGATGGCTGGGCAAGACGAGACAACTGGGCTCGGCCGCGTGACGGCTCTTCTTTACGGCTCGGGCTTCGGCGCCATCACGTTGCTGCAGACGAGGACGACGCCGGAACTGACCGAGCAACTGAAGCAGCTACCCGTACTCGTGCAGACAGAGGCGGGCGGCAGCTCCGTCCGTTCGATCTTCACGCCGCTTGGGGGTGCCGTCGTCTGGCAGCAGGGTGAAACGACGCTCCTCGCTGCCGGACTGGTGACCCAGACGGAGCTCGAGGAGTTCGTGGACGCGGTGCGTTGAACGCTTGATACTGACAAGTGACCACGAGCAGACAGACTGAGGCAGCAGAGGGATCGCGCCCCGGACAGCGGATCTGTCCGGGGCGCGATCCCATCCTGACCACCCACGCCCTCGTCAAGGAGTTCGGCCCCCTGCGGGCCGTGGATGATCTGGACATCTCCGTGTGCAGAGGCGACGTCTTCGGCTTCCTCGGGCCAAACGGCGCCGGCAAGACGACGGTCATCCGGCTCATCCTCGGATTGATACGGCCGACGAGCGGCTACGCCGAGATCGCCGGGCACCGTGTGCCGGGGGATCTGCAGGGCGCCCTTCGTCATGTCGGCGGCTTTGTTGATGACCCCACCTTCTATCCGCTCATGAGCGCGCGGCGTAATCTCCGTCTTCTCGGAAGTATGAGTGGCCCCGTCAGCGGTGACCGCATTGACGAGGTGCTCGAAATCGCAGGGCTGAGCGATCGCGCCGACAGCCGCGTTGGCGGCTTCAGCCACGGCATGAAGCAGCGTCTCGGCATCGCCCAGGCGCTGCTTCACTCACCAGAGCTCATCGTTCTGGACGAACCCACCAGCGGCCTCGATCCTCGTGGTATGAAGGACGTTCGGGAACTGATCCGTCGCCTCGGCGCGACCGGCACCACCGTGTTCTTGAGCTCGCACCTGCTGCACGAAGTCGAGCAGGTGTGCACGCGTGCCGTGATCATCAATCGCGGACGTGTCGTCGTCCAGGGGCCCGTCTCCCAGTTGCGGCCCCAGAGCGACGCGGTGAAGGTGCTCACAGACGATCAGGCGCGCGCGGCGGAGGTCCTGCGCGCCCAGTTTGGCCTTGAGGGGGTGCGGGAGGACGAGGGCTACCTCGTGGTGCAGGCCGGTCAGGAATCCGTCGCTGAGATGGTGCGCGGGCTGGTGCGGGACGGCAGGGGTGTTCGCGCCGTCGTGCCGGCCCCGGAACAGGGTCTCGAGGACTTCTTCCTCGAACTCACGGGAGCCGATGACAGGCGTCCGGCTGCCAGGAAGCAGCAGGGCGGCCTGAAGCGTCTGCTGGCGGGGCGAGGACGATGAGCTCGACGGCGGACACCACGGCCAAAAGGGCGAACTCGGTCGAGGCGGCTGCGGCGCATGGCAGCACGCTGCCGATGATGCAGGGTCATGCGTGGGGACCGCTGCGCCGCGAATGGCTCAAGCTCCTCTATCAGCGGCGTTCCTACGTGATCTGGGCGGGCGCCTTCGCCATTCCCTTCCTGACGGCTCTGGCGCTCTACCTCGCCGATGAGGGCCCGGGTGCGGGCGAGGGTCCGCTGTTCATGTCGCTCGTCACGAGCAACGGCATGTACGTGGCGCTGGCGTCACTCTCAGCATTGCTGCCGTTCCTGCTGCCGCTTGCCGCGGCCATGGTGGCAGGATACATGATTGCCGGTGAAGCTGAACTGGGAACTCTGCGCATCATTCTGCTGCGTCCGGTCAGACGAGGCTCGATGCTGCTCGCCAAGTGGAGCATCGCGATGGTGTATCTCGCTGTCGGGTTCGGTCTCATGCTCGCCGGCGGGCTGCTGTTCGGCGCATTATTCTTTGAGCTCAAACCTATGGTGACGCTCTCCGGCACAACGGTCGGCATCTGGCGTGGTCTGGGACTGACAATCCTCTGCTGCCTCTATGGGCTGGCGGCTATGGCCTGCATGGTGTCCCTGGCGCTCCTCTTCAGTACGCTGACCGACTCGAGCCTGACTGCGCTGATCGCCACGTTCGTCGTGTACATCGTCATCCAGGTCGTGATTTCGTTCAGTTACTTCGACTGGCTTGCCCCTTGGGTCTTTCCTCACTATTTCCTCGAGTACGTGAACTTCTTCCGTGACCCGATCCACTGGGATCCGATAGTCCAAGGACTGGCGGCTTTCGGCGCGTGGAGCGCTGCTCTGACGTTTGCGGCCTATGTTGTGTTCCGCCGCAAGGACGTGTTGTCGTGACAACAGGGCCGGGACAGATTCCCAAGGTCATGCGGGCCGTGCAGTTGACCAAGCCCGCTCCCGTTTCCGAGGCCCCCCTGCGCCTCGTCGAACTCCCGGTGCCTGCTCCAGGTCCGGCTGACGTACTGCTGCGCGTCCGCGCCTGCGGCGTCTGCCGCACCGACCTGCACATTGTTGAGGGCGACCTCCCGCCGCATCGCTCGCCCGTCGTGCCCGGGCATCAGGTCGTCGGCGAGGTCGTGGCATTCGGCGACGGCGCGCGGAATGTCTCGCCGGGAGGCGAGACCGGATCCGCGCCGCTAAGCCTGAACGAGCGTGTGGGTGTTCCTTGGCTGCACAGGACGGACGGCTCCTGCCGGTTCTGTCGCCGGGGCGACGAGAATCTGTGCGAGCATCCCCTCTTCACCGGGTGGGATGTGGACGGTGGCTTCGCCGAGTACATGGTGGCGCCCGCCGCCTTCGTCTATCGCCTGCCCGCGAACATGGGCGACCTCGCCGCAGCGCCTCTGCTCTGCGCGGGCATCATTGGCTACCGCTGTCTGCGACTGGTCGGCATAGTAGGCCGCGAAAGCGGTTTGCCGGGCAGTGGCCGGACGGTCAGTGGGCGAGCCGGGCAGGACCTGCCGGCTCCGTTGCCGTCGCCGGGAGGCGTTCGCCGTGTCGGCATCTATGGCTTTGGATCTGCCGCATCCTTGTGCACCCAGGTCGCGCTGTGGCGAGGCTGGGATGTCTACGCGTTCACGCGCGGCGCCCCTCATCGCGACCTCGCTCTCGAGCTCGGGGCCGTCTGGGCTGGAGAGACCGACGATGACCCTGGCGTACGGCTGGACGCAGCGATCGTCTTCGCGCCGGCAGGCGAGCTGGCGATCGCTGCCCTGCGCCGCTTGGACAAGGGCGGTATCGTCGCGCTCGGCGGGATCTACAGTACGCCGATCCCGCCGATCGAGTATCCGTGGATCTACCAGGAACGCGTCGTGCGCAGCGTGGCCAATTCGACGCGTCAGGATGGGCGGGAGCTCTTGCGCGACGCCGCCCTCATCCCAGTGCAGAGCCGCGTGCAGGAGTATCCGTTCGAGGAGGCCAACAGAGCGCTCCTCGACCTGAAGCAGGATCGAGTGCGGGGGTCGGCGGTCCTGCGAGTGGGCTAGGTCCGGCGCGATTGGTGGGATGGGACGTCGTACCCACGGGGGACAGGTCGTGCCGCGTTGCCTGCCAAGGGCAACGTTTCCTGTCTTCCGGCACGCGTCGCCCGGTCGGAGTCTGAAACCGAAGCGGCTCTGGCCGAACGACAGAGCTCAGCTTCTCGTCGGCAACCGGAACCCGCCAATCCCGGTCGAGGCCCTTCCGGCAGTGGGCCGCTGAGCGGCTGGCAACCGGCTTCATTCTCACGGCCCCTCTGAAGGCGGTCCCAGATGGGGAGAAACAGGTGAGGCGGAGGACCTGAGGCGAGATCGGGTCTGTGGCAGCACTGCACAAGGCGCAGGTCTGCCACGCCCTCGCGCTAGCCGCCGGCGATCGGCGACACCAGGTCCAGACGGTCCCCAGCCTCGAGCTTCGTCGTCATGGCTTCGGGCGCCGGCAGGGATGATCCGTTCAGCAGCACATGAACAAGGAGCTGCCTGCCCGAGAGGATCCGCCCCGCAAACCGGGGGATCGTGACGGCCACCTGCAGGACGGCGTCTCCGACCGTTGCCGCCTCTGACTCGAACGTCCGCGCCGGCTCGGGCGCAGTGAGGGTCGACGGCAGGACAACGGTCACGCGCGGCATCTCGGCCCGTCCGCCTGGGATTCTCCTCGCAGGCTTCGCCTTCTCAAGCGATCATCCGCTCAACGGCTCGAAAGGCGGCCTGCCGGATCTGCTCCGGCACGGAGACCTCGTGCTCGAGGACGTCGTCCCATTCCTCCTCCAGCGTCGCGACGCACTTCTCAAGCGTCGTCCGCTTCATATTGGGGCAGATGGCCGTGCGTGAAGCCGGTACGAAGGTACGGTCGGGGTAGGACATTCGCAGGCGATGCAGCATGCCGGTTTCGGTGGCGACGACGAACGTCCGGGCCGCGCTGGTGGAGGGATGGCGCAGCATGCCGGACGTGCTGGTCACGACGTCGGCGATCTCCAGCACCTCGCGACGGCACTCCGGATGAGCCATGAGGACCGCGCCGGGATGCTCAGCGAGCACCTGTGCAATCTCGGCCGCGCTGAAAGCATCGTGCACATGACAATAGCCCGGCCACAGGATCATGGTGTCCGTGCGGCCCGTGCTCCGCGCCACATAGTCTCCGAGATTGCGATCCGGGACGAAGATGATCCTCTGATCCTTGGGGAATCGATTCACGACTTCGATGGCATTCGCGCTCGTGCAGCAGACGTCCGTCTCGGCCTTCACGGCTGCAGACGTGTTCACGTAGGCAACAACGACGGCATCCGGATGCTCCGCCTTCAGGGTTCGCAGGCCGGCCGCCGTCACCATGTCGGCCATCGGGCAGCCCGCATGCTTGTCCGGCATGAGCACGGTCTTGTGGGGCGAGAGGATGTACGCCGTCTCGGCCATGAAGTGCACGCCGCAGAAGAGGATGACACTATGGTTGTCGTTCGCCGCGATCCTCGCCAGCTCGAGCGAATCGCCAGTGTAGTCTGCTGCGCCCTGGACCTCGGCGCGCTGGTAGTTGTGTCGCGAGGCTGACGGTGTCGCGCTCGACGGCGAGGCGGCGAAGGCGCTGCTGGGGATCGTTCAGTTCAGGCATGTGAGGCTCCCGATCGTCGCCACGAATGCTGAGGGGCCGGTGGTGTGTCGTCCGCCGGCCCCCACCCGACGATTATAGCCGTCCGGCATGCTCGACGGCGTCGTCTGGTGCCCCGGCATCAGCGCGCTCCAGCCGTTCCGCGTCTGCTCCGGCTTCGTCTATCAGCCGCGGCCCCGCGTCTTCTGCCGGCCGGCGCTCCAGCGCCCGATTCAGCTCCACGCCGATGAGGGCGCCGACGTTCAGGATCCAGACCCAGACCAGGAAGGCCACCGCCGCGCCCAGCGTCCCGTAGACCTTGTTGTAGGAGGCGAAATTGGCGAGGTAGAAGCTGAAGCAGATCGAAGCGATGTACCAGAGGACCAGGGCCGCGCAGGCGCCTGCGGTGAGGCGCCAGAGCCTCGGCTGACGGCGTGACGGGGCGAATCTGTAGAGCAGTGTGAGCATGACGAGGGCGGCGATGAAGAGCAGCGGTGACGCGGATTCGGACCACGTGTACAAGGCACCGTCCTCGAAGCCGAGGCTGCGGGCAATGGTGTCGCCGAGTGGACCCAGGAGGGTCACCATGGCCGCCGCTGTGGTGAAGAGGACGATGAGGAGAAGCGCGAGGCCGACCCGCACGGGCAAGCCCTGCCAGTAGGATCGCCGGGCGGGAGGATCGTAGATCCTGTCCGAGGCCCACATGAAAGCCATGACGTAGCCGGATGCCGACCAGAGTGAGACGATGACGCCTGCCCCCAGATAGATGCCGGTGGCTCGCGAATCGAGGATGCTCGTGAGGACGCCGCCGACGAGGTCGACAGCCCACTCCGAATCAGTCCGATCGGCGACGCCGTCCAGCAGTTGCGACAGCGTATCTGGCGAGAGCCCGATGAATCCCAGCAGCGCGACGACGATGAACAGGGCCGGAAAAAGCGAGAGGACGGTGTAGTAGGTCAGCGCGGCGGACATCTGCATCACGTTGTGATTGAGAAAGTCGTTCACGAGCGCGAAAGCGTGCCGTCGAGCGCTGCCTGCATATCTTCGGAACTGGACCTTCACCGCTCGCCTGCCCTAATTTGAGGACTGAAGCTAGCCTACAGTACGCGCAGTGGGTTGGGAGGACCGTCAGGAGGCGTCCGGAGCGATCGCCCCGCCTTCTCCCTCGCGCACAGCCCTCAACCTTTCCTTGAAGCCGGTCTCCTCCATGATCGTCTGGACCTCCTTCACTGCGTCCTCTGGGGGAAAGAGGGGCCCGAGTCCCAGTTCAGCCCGGATCTCGAGCAGGTGCTCCATATAGGAGGTCCAGTGTTCGCCCCATGCGTCGGCGATGGCCGGGAAGAGCAGGTGCGGATCCCCGCCCATGCCTTTCTCGTAGAATGTGGCACACCACTCTGCGAACGGCTTCACGTGCCTGTGCGCTTGGCCGCTCTCGACCTGAAGGCCGCGCAGGACCTGATTGATGACCGCCACGCTGTTGTGCCTGGGGCAACGACTCTGGCACGTGTAGCAGTAGTAGCAGAACCAGAGGGAATCCTCCGTCAGGAGGCTTTCGTCCCCGTCGAGGGCTCGTCGTGCGATCTCGCGGGGCGAGTAGTCGGTGAACCGCGCGGCGGGACAGCCGGACGTGCAAATGCCGCACTGGATGCAGCTGCGAAACCCTTCTCTGTGATCGTGCATCCGCGGGTCATCGAGTATTCGCTGAACGAGATCCGGATTGCGTCTGGGCGCCTGCGCGAAGCTGTTATCGGCGATGACAGCGTAGGGATTCACAGGCGGCGCAGACTGAGCCTCATCGGTCATTGCTGGTCCTCCGGAACGTTCGGGGCTGCCCGGAAGAACTCGGGCCAGAAGTGTACAGTCACCGGACAATTCAGCTCTCTGGCGGCGGAGCGGAGATTGTCGCAACAGAGAGAGCAGGTGCTCACGACGGGCGAATCATGCGTTGCGGCGAAGTCGAGGAGCATCGCGCTCGCTTTGGTCGCGCCGCGGTACATCCCGCCCAGCGCCCCGCAGCACCCGTTGTGGAGACTCGGATAGGTTCGACGGACCTTGACGCCGGCGAGGCGTGCAGCAGCGCCGAGTGCGGACAGGGACTGGTCCCGCCGCGCGAGACAGCCAACGTAGGGGACGAAGGAGGGCGACGCAGCCTGCAGGGCGATGCCGCTTCTCTGAGCCTGCGCGACCAAGGTATCCCACAGCGGGACCGTGGAGACGCCCGCCTTCTCGAGCGTGGCATCACAGGCTGGGCATGCCGTCTGTATGGTCTCCTCGCTATGGTACCTACTGCCGACGGCGCCCCGGCTGGGATGGCCGCAGCAACCGGCGTCCGCCAAATCCAGGCGGACGCCGAATCCCGCGGCCACATCGTGCACCAGGCCGTGCAGCTCGCCGTCCTGCGGCAGAGAGCAGCCTGCGTAGAAGGGCAGGGAGACGACATCGCCGGCTGCCTGGTGTCTCGCAGGGGAGCCCAGTCGCGCCGCGTCATCCATCCCCGCTGTGGCTCCGGGCAGCTTGCGGGCGAGCGGCAGCTTCTGCCGTGCGAGTCGCATGCCCATGGCGATCATGCCCGGTTTGTCCTTTGGCACATGGCCATGGGCCATCATTCCGACACCCAGCCGCATCGAATCAATGCGCGGCTGTCGATGCAGTTGTGCAGCGGCAAGGTCCGCCGCCGATCGCTCAGGGCACCGGATGGTGGTTCCATGCTCGCGCTCGAGCTGCCGCAGGCGGCGAAGGATACCCGCCACGTCTATCTCCATGCGACAGACGTCGCTGCAGGCCCCGCATCCAGTGCAGCGCCAGAGGTCGTCGCTCTTCAGGACGGCCTCGATGTCGCCGGCCAAGATAAGCCGCACGAGCCTGCGAGGCCCGCGATACAGCTCGCGTCCGCTCGGGCAGGAGGACGTGCAAGTGCCGCACTGGTAGCAGGGATAACACTCCCGGGCCAGGCTCTTGAACTCGGCCTGCACTGCCGCCGGGTATGGCTGTCTACCGCTGGTCGCCACAGCCGTTCTCTCCCGTTCGGCCCAGGCCGCACGCCAGGTGGCCTGCAGGGGCGCCGATAAGATCCATCTCGCGGTCGATCATCTCTCCGGAGGGGGCTCCTCCCGCTGCTCGGGCGTGGAACATCCGTATCTGCCGCCCGACGTTCTGGCGGTCCACAGCGCAGAGGTGCCAGAGTTCGAGCGGCAGCGGCGTTCCGGACGCCTGGAGGAGCTCGTCGGCCACGGCCAGCTGCTCTGCCGCGCTGACGTCGCCGCTGCGGTACTGGCAGCGGCCCGAAGCGCAGCCGGCAAGGAAGACGCCGGCGGCGCCCAAACGAGCTGCTTCAACGATGTGCAGGGCGCTCACGCGTCCGAGGCACGGCAGCTCGACGAGGCGCACGGACTCAGGGTAGCGATCGCGGCGCTGGCCGCTCAGCCCGATCGCCGCGCCTGCACACTCTCTGCAGTAGAAGCCCACGACCGGCTTCTCGACGCCCTCCATGACGAGCGCGAGCCGCCCGAAGAGAGAATCGTCACTGAGATTGTGGGTGATGGCCATCTCGGGACAGTTCGCGACACAGATGCCGCATGCCCTGCATGTCTCCGGGTCGATGACGGCCAGCTTCGCGTCGTCTTTGGCGGTGGCCGGACGTGGCACACCTGCCCGCCGATCGACCAGAGTGATCGCTCCGAATGGGCAGCGTGTGACGCAGGTGTCGCAGCCGATACAGCGCTCCGCCTCCACGGATGACGCGGCGGTGCCTCTTCGTCCGGCGGAGGTCAGGAAGTTGTGTATCTCTGTAGCGACCGCCGAGGCCTCTGTGTTGACCTCGATGAGGGCTTTCGGCCCTGCCGCGGACCCGCAGACGAAGATGCCCTCGCTGCTGGTCTCGGTCGCCCGGTTCTTGCGGTCAAGGATTTCGATGAACCCATCCGCGTCAAGCGCGACGCCGAGTGTCTGCGCGACTTCTGGGGCATCAGACGTCGGGACCATCCCAGTGCTCAGCACGACCAGATCGGGCCGAAGTACGCGTTTCCGCGCGGCTGTCACGTCCTCCACTTCGATGACAGGCCGTCCGCTTGCGTCGAACTGGACCTCCGGCGGGGTGCCGCGGAGGAACTCCACTCCCGCTTCGCGCGCCGCCAGGAACCAGTTCTCGTAGCCGACGCCCGCCGTCCTCATCTCCAGGTAACAGATGATGATCCTCATGTCGGGGAAGAGCGCGCGCAGCCGGATGGCGTGCTTGAGAGCGATCATGCAGCACAGGCGAGAACAATGGGGGAGGTGCCGGCGATCTCGCGATCCAGCGCACTGCACCATGACGAGTTCCTCGACTGGCGTGTGCCCGAGCGAAGCCTGTGCCGCCCAGTCATCCATGCGCTCGGCCAGCTCGACCTGCGTGATGACACCTTCATGGCCATAGCCCAGATACGAGAAGTATTCCTCAGGGGCGGGGCGACAGCCAGTTGCCGCAAGGATGGCTCCCGCGTTGACAGTCGCGCGTTCCGGAGACTGTGAGAAGTGGATGGCGTCGACCGGACAGGCGTCCGCGCAGGCGCCGCAGAAGGTGCATGTGTCCAGGTCGATCGTGCGCAGGACGCGGCCGTCGTAGAACTCGCTGAAGATCGTCTTCGTGCCCGGTTCCGAGGAGTCCGCCGGGCAGACCGTCTCGCAGATGCCGCAGTTCACACACGCGTCCGTGACGATGTTGGGGAGGCGCTTGATGTTCACTTGGTAGTCTCCCGGATGACCGGTCACCGACTCGACAGTGGCACGGCGATGAATCCTCAGGTTCGGATGGTCAATAGCCACGTTGCGGTGAAAGCACTTCCGGGTTCCTGCCTGGGCATCGGTGGTTGGAAGACACTGGCCGCAGTCGTTCGTGGGGAAGACCGTGCCGATGCGGGCGGCTCGGCCGCCGAGGAAGGGCCGCCGCTCGACCAGCTCCACGAGATGACCCATCTGGGCGAGTTCGGCGGCGGCCTGCGTTCCGGCGACGCCGCCGCCGATGACGACGACCGTGTTCTCGCGCTTGGCGTGGCTCATCATGTTTGATTGAGGGGCGGGATACGCTATGGCGGAGGCGATGATGCGTTGCGCCTTTTCCGTGACCGTCGGCACATCATCGCCGTGCACCCAGCTGCAGCCCTCGCGAATATCGGCTATCTCGAGGGCGAGGCCGCGCACGAACAGCTTGTGGAGCCGCCGCTCGGCAAAATCCTCCGAGCAGCCCGCGAAGACGAGGCGGCTCGCCTCTCCGCCTTGTTCCATCAGCTCCAGCAGCTGCGCCTGCCCCTCGCGACTGCACCAGTGGCGCCCGCGGACGACGTCTGCCGTCAGGCTTGCCTCGGCCGTGACCCGGTCAAAGTCGATGTTGGCCATCGTCCCCGCGCATTCGCACAGGAGCAGGAGCGGCCGCTCGCGACCTGTCTCCGCCGGCGGGGTGATCACAGGCCTGCGGCCTCAGGTGTCGCACGTGCGTCTTCTGTGCGCGGTGGACGTCCTTCGATCGCTTGTACCGGGCAGCCACGAACGCATGTGCCACAACCGAGGCACAGGTCGGGAGAGTAGACAATGGTTCGATACACCGTGACGCGCGGCGGAACCTGAACCGGCCCGTCCGGCGCCTGGCGCATGAGGCGCCGAAGCGCGTCGCCGAGAGCGCCACGGCGACTTTCCGGCGGCGCCTCGAGCAACTGCATCACGTCGAAGGTGTCCCCTCGTCTTGATGCGCCCGATGGACAGTTCACGGCACACCGGCCGCAGCCCACGCAGAGTTTCTCGTGCCGGACGATCTCACAGCCGATCCCAGAGGTACCCGATGCCAGGTGACCCGGCAGGCGGGACACGATGGCGCGTCCGCGGTCGTTCAGCGGCACGACTCGGCCCTCACTCCGCCGGCCGCGACTGCCACTTCGGGACGCATCGCGGCTGAGTCCGCCCGCTTCAGGGGCGGCAAAGCCTGGATGGTCCGGTCCATCTCCTTCACCGCCGCGACAAACCGTGGCGGCTCCCCGGCGCTCATGGTGAACATTCGGCATCGTTCCGGCTCGACCCCCACGCTGGTCAGCAGCCGCTGCACGAACTTGACCCGGTCAATGGCGTTGAAGTTGCCTTCGCGGTAGTGGCACTGCCCCTCGAGACAGCCCGCCACCATGACGCCGTCCGCGTTCTCGGCCAGCGCCGCCAGAATATGCATTGGACTTACGCGCCCCGTGCAGGGCATGAGCACGAGGCGCACACTCGGGGGGAGAGAAGTCCGCGAGTTGGCGCTGGCATCGGCCGCCGCGTAGGCGCACTCGCGGCAGCAGAAGGCGACGATGGAGCGGTCCATCAGACGGTCGCTTCCGCCAGCACTTCGGCGTCGCTGAAGCCGCCCAGTTGCATCGCGCCAGTCGGGCATTCAGCCGAACAGATGCCGCAGCCGCGACAGATGTTCGGATTGACGACGGCATGGCTCGCCGCCCCCGCCGTCAGCGTGATGGCCATCTGCGGACACGAGGTTTCACACACGCCGCAGCCGATGCACACGGTGGGATCGCTTGCCGCCACCTGCGCTGCGGTGAGGGTGAATCCCGATGAGAGCATGGAGATGGCGCGTGCCGCCGCCGCTTTCGCTTGCGCGATCGATTCGGGAATCGTCTTCGGGCCCTGTGCCGTTCCGGCCACGAACATCCCGCTACGTTGCGTGTCGACCGGACGCAGCTTCGGGTGGTACTCGCGGATGAACCCCGCGGAGGCGGTCTGGAGTCCGGCGACGTGAGCGATATCGCGCGTGCCCTGCGACGCCTCAAGGCCGGCCGAAAGTACGACCAGGTCGAACAGCTCCTCCTGCTTGCGACCGGTCATGGTGTCTTCGAGCCGCACGCGCAGGCTGCCGTCCGGCTCCTCCAGGATCTCGCCGACCCGGCCGCGCACGTAGCGCACCCCGCGCCCCTGCACGAGGCGGTAGTACTCCTCGTGGGCCTTGCCCGGGGCACGAAGATCCGTGTAGGCGATGGTGACCTCGGCCTGCGGGTCGTGCTGGCGTATGAGTGATGCGTGGAGGGTGGCAAACAGACAGCAGACCGCAGAGCAGTGCTCATTGCCCGTGGCGGTGCAGTCGCGCGAGCCGACGCACTGGAGCATGAAGATCTTCTTGGGACGGGCTCCGTCTGAGGGGCGCACGAGCTCGCCTGCGGTCGGCCCCGAGGCCGCGAGCAGCCGTGCGACCTGGCTCTGTGTGAGCACATTGCGATAGCGGTCGTAGCCCAGCGGCTCCTTGCGGCTCGCATCGAACTCCTGGTGGCCCGTCGCCAGGATGACCGCGCCGACGGTGAGCTCCTCGCTCGTCTCCTGCTGCTCCCAATCGATTGCGCCGGACGGGCATGCTCTGACGCAGGAGTCGCACTCGCTGCAGATGGCGCAGTTGAGACATCGCTCGGCCTCCGCCACGGCTTGCTCGGCAGTGTAGCCCAGGCTCACCTCGCCCCAGTGATCACGACGGGCCAGGCCGTCGGCGAGGGCCATCGGTACACGCTGGCCGATCTCGATGGCCGCGAGCTCGGCGCCAGTCGGCCGTGCGGCTTCGCGCTCCACCGGCCAGACCGGCAGGAGCCGCCCCCCGCGCAGATGATTATGAATGGCGGCGGCCCCCCGGCGTCCGGCGGCCACCGCTTCGATCGCCGTGTAGTAGCCGAGGGCGGCCGCATCGCCTCCGGCGAAGACGCCTTCGCGGCTCGTCATCATCGTCTCTCTGTCAATGAGGATCTGGCCGTTCTCCACGCGCAGCCCCTCACAGCCGTGGACAAAGTCGTCCACGAGGGCCTGACCCACCGCGAAGATCACCATGTCGGCGGCGAGCTCGAAGTCGGAGCCCTCAACCGGGACGGGCTGGCGGCGGCCTGAGGCGTCAGGTCGTCCCAGCTCGCATCTCTGCAGCGCCAAGCCCGCAACCCGGTCGTCGCGCTTCGTGATCTCGAGGGGCTGCACGAGAAACTCCACTTTCAGCCCCTCCTCGCGGGCCTCGTGGACCTCGCCTGCGTTGGCCGGCATCTCAACTCTGCCGCGGCGATAGGTCAACGTGACGTTGGGCTCAAAGCCCGCCTGACGCTGCAGGCGGATGGCGCTGCGAGCCGCATCGAGCGCGACGTCGCCTCCGCCCACAACGACGACACACTCCCCGACCTCCGGAGTGGCTCCGAGGTTGAGCGCTCGCAGGAACTCCACCGCTCGCGTCACGCCGCGCAGGTCGTCGCCCGGCAGGCTGACGGAGGCGCTCTGCTGGAGACCCGTCGCAAGGTACGCGGCGCCGAAGCCGTCGTTGAGCAATCCGTCAATGGAGAAGTCCACGCCGGCGCGCTGGTTGAGCCTGAGTTCGACGCCGAGAGCGAGGATCTGGTCGATCTCGCGCTGGATGACTTGGTGCGGAAGACGATAATCGGGGATGCCGGTGCGCAGCATGCCTCCGGCTACCGGCTGCGCTTCGAAGACGGTGGCCCGATAGCCGAGGTGCGCGAGATCGCGGGCGCAGGTGAGGCCGGCGGGGCCGGCTCCGATGATGGCCACGCGTTCCGTGTGCACTGTCTGCGCCGGCTGGACCGGCACCCCTGGCCCAACCGTGTCGGCGACGAACCGCTTGAGCGCGGCGATCGCGATCGGCGCGTCCACTGAGCCGCGAGCACAGGCTGTTTCACAGAGGTGGGTGCAGATGCGCCCGCAGACACTGCTGAACGGGTTGGGCTCGCTCGCGACCCGGTAGGCGTCCTCGAATCGTCCCGCCGCGACCAGGGCGACATACCCCTGGGCCGAGGTGTGGACGGCGCACGCGCTCTTGCAGGGACTCCAGCCCTTCTTTTCGATGGCGAACGTAGCGGGTACCGCGCCGGCGAACGGGCGCGAAACCGCCGTGCGAGTCGCAACGCCGAACTCGAAATCGCTCGGACACTCGACCGGACACACTGCCGCGCACTCGCCGCAGCCGACGCAGGCCTCGGTGACATAGCGCGGCTTGTGCCGCAGTCTGACGCGGAACTCGCCGGGGGGCCCCGAGATCTCGTCAACCTCGGTCAGCGTGTGCACGTGGATGCGCCCTTCAAGCGCTGTGCTGGTGAGGCGCGGCGCAAGTGAGCACATGGCGCAGTCTTCGGTTGGGAAGGTCTTGCTGAGGCGCGCCATGTATCCGCCGAGAGACTGCTCGCGCTCGATGAGATGCACGTCGATGCCGCTCCCAGCCAGCTCCTCCGCAGCCGTCATACCGGCGATGCCGCCACCCACAACCATTGCCGTCCGATGGAGGAAGGTCCGGGTACGGGGCAGATCGTGCTGATGGCGGGCGCGGGCGACGGCGCCGGCGACGATCGTTCGTGCCTTCTCCTGGGCCGCCTCCGGTTCGTCCCGATGGACAAATGAGCATCCCTCGCGGATGTTGGCGAACGACACTGCATTCTCACCGAGCTTCAGATCGCGCGCGATGCGTTCGAAAGTGGGTCCCTGAAAGCGCGGCGAGCAACTCGCGATGACCAGATGATCCAAGCCACGGTCCTCGACCGCGCCGGCGATGAGATCGTGACCCTCGGTTCCGCACATGAACTGGCTGGCCGCTACCGTGCTCACGCCCTCGAACTGGCGAATGTGCTCGGCGAGGGCGGGCAGATCGATGACGCCGCTGATGTTGCCCCCACACTGGCAGAGGAAGACCCCCGCCCTCATCGGGCGCCTGCCGTCCGCCGGGCTCCGATGCGCTCGAGGAAGGGCTCGACGTCCTGGGAATGCGATTGGACGCCGACGTCCTTCTCCGGGTCTGCCCCAAGAGCCAGGGCGAGAAGCTGCTGAACGTGAAGGTGAACGAACGGGTACTCCTCGCCACTCGAGGCGGAGATCATGTCATGGTAGCGGTCGAACTGAACATGACAGTTCGGACACATGTGAACGAGCACGTCGACATTCTCCTGTGCGAGCCGGCGCAGCTTCTGCTGGGTCACCGCCATCGAGATGGACGGATTGACGAAGCGGTTGCGGAAGCCGGCGCCACAGTGAAGGGTCTTTTCGTTGTAGTTGCCGGTGGGGGTGACCCCGGCAGGCATGAGCAGCTCCTCGGGCACCATGAAGTTCTCGTTGCTCCCCAGTGCGTCCTCCGGAAAGACCTTGCAGTAGTGGCAGGCGGGGTGCGTCGCGACCCTGACTCCGTCGAGCCGGCGACGGACGAGTTGCGGAATCGAGTCGTGGGCTCCCCAGAGGATGTCCAAGGTGTGCTTGTGCGCGACCTTGTCGGCGATCTCGTCGTCGTACTGCCGCCCGACCTTCTCCAGAACCTCGTTGGCGTCGTTGCGGTACTGGTCCACGTCGAGGATGGCTTCTGCCTTCTTGTTGATCGCATAACAGGTGGAGCAGAGGTAGCACATGGTGGGGTGCTCGTTCTCCACTGCGACGCATGCGTTGCGGGCGGCAAGTGCCACGGTCGTCTCGATGGGCATGAGATCAGAGTAGTACCCGAGACCGGTGCAGCACGTCTGCTCCGGATGAATCGTGAATTCGATGTCAAAGCGCTCAAAGAGCCATTTGGTGGCAGCTTCGACTCCAGGATACTCAGCGGAAACGAGGCAACTGCGGAAGAGGAGGACACCGCCGTCCGTGCGAGGGACGTCGGGAGTCTTGCGGTAACGTTTGGTCATCTCTTCCCTTCGATCATCGGCTCACTGTGTGCATTATCCATAAGGTAAGCTACTTCCGCAAATAAGACTCTGTGATTGCGGTGGACACTCGGATAAGTCTTGAGAGGAGCGCCGGCGGTTTGCGGAAACGGAGCCGTGGGTACACACACGCATTCCGTCGCTCATGCTCGCTTCGAGCCGTGGCCCCCGCCTGACAGGAGGACGTATGGGCCGGATCCATCCGTTGAGTCGTCCTGCTTCCGCGGAGGAGGGTTCCACGACGCCTTCTTCCACATCCCCAGTTCTTCGCGATGTTTCCGCCGCGCCCTTCAGCACATGCAGCCTGTGCGGCGCGACGCTCACACTGGAGACATTGCGATATCAGGTTGTATCTCCGCTTTCCGGCGAGGGACCGCTCACCGTCTGTCGCACATGCCGGCGGGCAGCCTTGGGTGAGGGGTACAGGCCGGCGTAACAGTTCGCTGCAACTCGGTTATAGCGCGAGCCCCTCGCCAGAGTGGCGGCACGCAGGTGGGCGGCGTCTCACACCGTTCTTGCTTGATTCCGCCTGGCAGCGCACCGTCTGCTAGAATCTGGCAGCGCCCTGCTTCCGCATCGCTCGTCGCGAGCGCCTGACGTTCGCTTCCAGCCGTCGTAACCCGGTCTACTCGGAGGGCCTGCCGTGCCTCTTACGCCTGACGACATCCACGAACTTCTGCTGACGGGCGACGCCCTCCGGCTTGCTCGCGCGCTCCGCTTTGCCGCCAGTCGCGAGGAGGCTCGCGCCGCCCATTTCGCTCTCGTGGCGCTCGGTGAGCCCGCCGTGCCGGCGCTCATGGCCTATCTGAAGGACGATCTCACCGAGCGAGGCCAGCGCGCATGGTGGACCTTGATTCGAATAGGCCAACCGGCAGGAGCCGATCTGGCTGACTGCGCGCGCTTTGCCTCGGCGCCGGCAGCGCGCGCCGCCGCCGTCTGGGTGCTAGCGCACCTCCGCGACCGGTCGGTCGACCGTCATCTGGTGCGGGCTCTCGACGACCCTGATCCGCAGGTCCAGCTGCCCGCGACGCTGATGCTCGGCTATCGCCGCTGCCCGGAGGCCGTTCCGGCCCTCCTGCGCGTCCTGACTCTGGGGCGCTACGACGATCCACGGGCGCCACATCCTGATCAGCTCGCCCTGCCTCTCCCGGACATGTTCCTGTTCGGCGAAGTCACATCCGACGACGCAGGTGAGTGCGAGAAGAGCCGGCCTCCCGAACCTTCGCCTCAACTGTACGTGCATCATGACGGTCAGCCTGCCGATGACCTCGAGATCTGTCTGTCGGCCATGGGTGATGACTTCGGAGACGCCGATTTCTCGGTGTGCGCGTCGTGCGACGAGTTCACGCCCTCCTGGGTGGTCAGGCCGTGGCATCATTGGAGCGCGACAGACGTGCGAGAGGCTGCCGCGCTCTCACTTGCCCGTATCTGCGATCCGCGCGCTGTGGAAAGCCTTGCCGCCTGCGCCTTGGACGAGGACGAGCCTGTGTCCCTGCGTCGAATGGCGATCATGGCCCTCGGCTGCGTCGGCGACGAGCGTGGCTTCGATGCGGTCTACGCGGCGCTCCGTGACGACGACCTAAGGGACGAGGCGTTCAAGTCCCTCGGAGTCTTCGCCGATCGTCGCGCGCTGCAGCCGCTCCTGCGAGGAGCCTTCTCTGCGGACTACACGCGGTATGGGGCCATCAACGGCCTGTGTCTCTACAAAGACCCCGCGGTTCTGCCTCACCTGCATCGCCTGGTAGAGGATGACGACACGCTGGTTGTGCGTTATGCGGTCGAGGGACTGGCCCGGCTGGGTTCCCAAGCTGCCTTGGAGAGGCTGGCCGAGCAGCTCACGCACGGTGATCCCGAGGTTCGTCTCGAGGCGGCCGAGTGGCTGCGCCAGGCACAGGACTGGCGGGAAGCCTCGCGGTGGGACGGGAGCAAACGCTAGTCTAGGCGACGCCCCGTTCTGCAGGAATGGCCGGAGGCCTAGTACTTCCCGAGCAGCTTCCAGATGATGCGGTGCGGCGAGTGCATGCTGAAGCCCTTGACGTTGTACATCACCGCGCAGTGGCCGGTGATCACGTGCATGCCTCTCCGCTCAGCCTCGGCGAGGGCCTCGGGAGTATCTGTCATCTGGTGGATCCAGATCTCCGTTATCCCGGCGTCGGCTGCTTTGGCGACCCACGCGGCGGTCTCCTCTTTCGGCAGTTCCAGCACCACGGCGTCAATGGGGCCGGGCAAGTCGGCGAAGTCCTGAAACGCCGTGTCCCCTTCCACATCCTCGCTTTCGGGATCGACCGCGTACGCTGTCTTGCCGCGCTCCTTGAGCGCCCTGTAGGTGATCGTCGGGAACGGCCGCTGCGCTTGATGGCCCACTACGGCATACCTCTCGCGTTCCCAGAACCTTTCGCACTCCGATGCCATTGAAGCCCTCCTCACTCCATTGCGCTGGACGCGCCAATCTTCCGCAACGCTTTGCGGACGGCGCTGACATTCATTCCGTTCCTGATCTTCGAGGAGTACATGATGCGGATGGCGGCGCCGTCGTCCCGGCTCCATGAGTTGATGGAGGCCGCGTAGTAGAGGACTGAGCGTGTTCGATCCTCGGGTTGCGTGAAGTGGCCCTTGAAGCCGAGCGCGTGCGTCAGCTCGTGGATGACAACCGGCTGCCGCTGCGCCGGAGACTTCAATATGCCCGCATTGATCTTGATCGCTGCGCTAACGAGGCCTGGGGCGCCGGTGTAGAAGCGCGTCTCGCAGTTCCCAACGGAGTTGCTGCCCACGGTCAGAGTGTAGGCCTCGTGGGACAGATACTCGATCGTGACTTCAGCGGGCCCGTCGACGACGGCGAATCGCGTGGCCGACTGCATGCGATTGAGCCGCGAGACGATTCTGCGAACGTACGCTTCCATCCCCGGACCGCCGTTGTTGACGACGTCGATTCGCACGCGTCGCTTGGTCCACTTGGTCACTTGACCTGGGTACGAGTCCGGTCCGTCTCCCTCGCTGAAGGCGAGTCTCGTGAAGTACCGCTGGAACCAGGGCCGGGCAGCCACCTTACGTGTATACGCCGGCAAGGATTCGGTTGAGGCGCTCGCAGCTGCGCGGCGATCCTGCAGACGAAGGAACGCTTCGAGTTGCGGTACGAGCCACTGTTGCGGCGCCACGTACACGGACACGAGTGCCGCGGCAACGGCGAGCAAAAGCAAGAGGGAGATGAGTCTTCGCACAGTTCGCATCGCTGGGCTCCTCCGCAGGCCCGGGATCAGACCATGTTCTCGACCACTGGCGGCTCGAGGCTGTCGGCGGGCGTGAAGCCGAAGATGCGGCCGTAGAAGGACAGCACCGCTTCGTGCGCACGGACGATGTTCTCCGCCTTGCGGAACCCGTGCTGCTCACCGGGAAATGCGAGGTATGCGAACGGGAGGCCATCGGCCCGCAGGGCGGCGACGATGATCTCCGCCTGCTCTGGCGGCACGATGGCATCCTCGAGACCCTGGAGAAGAATGACTGGGCAGGCGATGTCGCGTACGTGATGGATGGGTGAGCGCTCTCGAAGCGCGTCAACTCCCTCGGGATAGGGGCCAACGAGCCCATCGAGGTAGCGCGACTCGAACTTGTGGGTTCCTCCAGTTGCGAACACCTCCAGATCCGCGAGACCATAGTACGACGCGCCGGCGCTGAAGAAGCGGTGTCGCGTCAGCGCGTTGAGCGTCGTGTATCCGCCGGCGCTGCCGCCTTGAATGGCGATGCGGGCCGGATCGGCTTGGCCGCGATTGACGAGATAGCGCGCGGCGTTGATGCAGTCCACCGTGTCGACGATGCCCCAGTTGCCGCGCAGCCGTTCCCTGTACGCGCGGCCATAGCCGGTGGATCCGCCGTAGTTGACGTCCACGACCGCGACGCCGCGTGTCGTCCAGAATTGGACGTCGAGGCTGAGAATCGACTCTCTGGCGGACGTCGGGCCGCCGTGACACATGACGACGAGCGGCGGCCACTGGTCTTCCGGCCCCTGAAAACCCGGATTGGCCGGCGGATAGTACAGGGCGTGGGCCCGCAGACCGGAGGTATGCTTCTCGAGTTCCTGCAGAATCGGGCCGGACACCGTTCCGGGCTCGTAGGACGTCGGGAACAGGATCGGTTCGGGCCGGGACAGGTACGTGCGATCAAACGTCAGATCCGTGCCCCGACGGATTCGCTCGAGCTCTCCGGTTTGGACGTCCACCAGCGCCACCGTCGAACCCTCGCCGGGACTTCCCCCGATCAGCGCGACCGTGTCGCCGCATGTCGCAATATGAGAGAACGTACTGTAGTCGCATGGGATCACGCGGAGGCCGGGGATGTCCGGCTCGATGATGGCGAGATGGTCCAAACCATTCTCGCTGTAGAAGCAGACGATGCTGCCATCGGGGCGGAATGCATAGCTCTGCAGACCGAAGACCCAGCCTGGCTTGGCGAATTCGGCGGCCAGCGGGGCAAGCGGTGTCGCCTCGACGGCGCTCGCATCCTCTGGTGCATCAAGCGCGCCGCTGCGATACAGGTTCCACCAGCCGGTCCGGTCACTGACGTAGTGCAGTCTGCCGTCTCCGTCCCATGCCGGCTGCGCAATGCTCTCGCTCGGGCCGCCCGCGACCCGGCGGGCGCGACCCAGCCCCGTGGCCGACAGTTCGCCGACCCACAACTCCGTCCCGTCCCAGGGCATCTGCGGATGGTCCCAGCACAGCCAAGCCAGCAGTCGCCCGTCCGGGCTGACGCGCGGAGCCGCGTAGAAGTCCCGACCTCCGGTGAGTACGAGCTGATCGGTACCTCGAGGGCTGGTCAGGACCGCGACGAGCTCATTCGTGACGGAGCCGTCCTCGTGGCTTTCGCGAACGGCGACGAGCAGGCGTCCATCGGGCGTAACCCGCCCGTCGGAAAAGCGCAGTGCGCGAGCCCTCGCCGGCGGACGGGTGATCGGCTGTGGATCCGCGATCTGATCATTCCCGATGTCCTGCCGGTAAAGACGTTGATCGTCGAATTCGCTGTAGATGACGGTCGTGCACCGCGACGTGGCGTGGAGCGCATAGGAGCCGCCCCCATATTCATGCACGAGGGTGCGGGCGCTATGCCCTGGCGGCGTCACATCCTGGGTCACTCCGTCCGCCGTTCGCTGCACAAGGACGTATCGGCCGTCCTCCATCGGCCGAAGCTCCAGCCAGAAGACGCCGCCGCCTGCGGCCTGCAGGCCGCCGAGGGCGACGCCGGCTTCGGCCACGAGGTTGGCCGTGATGGGCGAAACCCATGATCCGTATGGCGCAATGATGGGTTGGGCAGACGTCATGGCGCTCCTATCGTATCCCTGAACGTGGAAGAGGCGCGATGAAGTACTTGTCATCGCGCCTCTCGCGCTGAGGGGGTACAGCGCGGCCCGCCCTCGCAGAGGATGTGCTCACACGCATCAGGGTACCCATCCACCTTGGAAGGCAAGCCGTTAGGACAGGAAAGATTGCCTGTCTCACGACCTTCGATCAGGCCCGCACTGAGGCCTCGCTCTCGATGCGGAAGACGTGATGACGTGCCGCTGACCGCTCGCAGTCGAAGGGCAGCGTCATTCTGGACAGATCTTCCATCCGTACGTCGCTCAGGTCCTGGGTCGCGAGATGGAAGCCGCGGCGGTTGGTCGAGAACAGGAGGATGCCGTCCGGTGCCAGGAGGCGGCGGATGATCAGGCGGATGAGGTCGGCGTGGTCGCGCTGAACGTCGAAGGTCGCGCGACCCATCCGCTTCGAGTTGGAAAATGTGGGCGGATCGAGCCAAATGAGATCCCACTCGCCCTCAGCCTCCGCCACCCAGCGAAGGCAGTCGGCTTGCACCAGACTGTGGGTTGCGGCGCTCTGGGCGTCGTCAGCACGATCCACCGTTCCCTTGAAGCCGTTGATTGCCAGATTTCGTTCGGCCCACTCGAGGTAGGTCGAGGAGAGGTCGACGCTCATTGAGGAGGATGCTCCGCCGGCGAGGGCGTTGACCGTCATTGTCCCAGTGTAGGCGAACAGGTTCAGAAAGCGCCGGCCGCCGGCCAGGCTTCTCACCAGGCGGCGAGTCAGTCTCTGGTCTATGAACAGGCCCGTGTCGAGGTAGTCCGTGAGATTCACCAAGTAGGTCAGGCCGTCCTCCGACACGGGATGAAGCCGGCCGCGTCCGCCTTGGCGCTCGTACTGCTTCGCTCCACGCTGCCGGCGGCGCTGTTTGAGGACGATCCGATCGGCCGTGATTGCGAGCACATCCGTGATCACGGCAAGGGCCTCGTCCAGACGCCGCTGGACCTTGGATGGATCGATTTCCGGAGGAGCGGCATACTCCTGCACGTGGACCATGTCACCGTACACGTCGACGACAAGGTTGTAGTCGGGCAGGTCGGCGTCGTAGAGGCGGTAGCACGAGATGTCTTGGCGGCGCAGTTCCCGCGCCAGTCTCTTATGGTTCTTGCGCAGCCGGTTCGCGAGCTGCTCGGCCCCGCCGCCCGGCAGCACGCCGAGCGGCCGAGCAGGGGCCGGTGTCGCCTCCGCGGGGGTGAGTGACCGCACGTCCTCCTCCCCGCGCACGTGTGATTCGGCCCCAGCTCTGGTTGATGAGCGCGCAGCAGCCCGAGCTGAGCGCGGCGCGGACGTCAACTCACGGCCCTCGGACGAAAAGTAGGCGAGAGTGCAGCGAATCGGGCCGTTGTACATCGTCGTCTTGCGGCCGACGGCCAGTCCCAGAGCCTCCAGCTGTTCCTGTCCGACGGCCAGAACGCCGGCACGCCACCCCCGGAAGTCGCAGCGCAACTGCCGGCCGAGAAGCCGGCATACTGCTATCGCTTCCTCTCGCTCGCCGAGCCGCTCGCCGTAGGGGGCATTCGTGACGAGCAGGCCGCCGTCGGCTGCCGGACGGAGCTGAGCGAGCTCGGCTCGTTCCAGAGCGACGATGTCGTGCAATCCGGCGCGCTCGACGCACGCTTGTGCGACGCGTAGCGCGTGCGGATCCCGGTCGCTGCCGCAGATGAACCCACGGTTGCGCCGCTCCCTCAATCGCGCCAGGCCCGCCTGCCGCCTCCCGACGGCGTCGTCGACCAACGCGCGCCAAACGGCGTCTTGATGACCGTTCCAGCGGAGGAAGCCGAAGCCCTGGCCGCCTTCGGCCCGCGCCAGGCCAGGGGCGATGTCGCCGGCGATGAGAGCCGCTTCGATCGGCAGTGTGCCGGAGCCGCAGAGCGGGTCGAGGAACATGGCGCCGCCGGCGGCCTCCCGAGGCCATTCGGCATAAAGGAGCATTGCCGCCGCCAGATTCTCCTTGAGCGGCGCCTCGACTTGGACCTTGTCCAGCCGGTAGCCACGGCGGTGCAGGCTGTCGCCGCTGAGGTCGATGGCCAGCGAAACTCGATCGCGGGACAGATGCGCGTTCACGCGAAGGTCCGGCGCACGTGTGTCAACGGAGGGTCGGGAGCCGTAGTGCGTCTCGCGGAACTGATCGACGATCGCGTCTTTGACGCGGACGGCCCCGAACCTCGAGTCGCGAATGCTGTCGCTGGTGCCGGTGAAGCTCACGGCGAGCGTGGCGGCGACCCTCATGTGCTCACTCCACGGGACCGATCGCACCGTGGCGTACAGCTGCTCAGCATCTCTCGCGCGGCCAGTCGCCACCTGCAGCAGGATACGACTGGCCAGCCGAGACCAGAGACACGCGCGATATGCTGTCTCCAGAGATCCCACGAACGCGACGCCGGCCGGCTTCTGCCGCAGGTCGCGGGCGCCGAGCGCACGCAGCTCGCCGGCGAGCAGCGATTCCATGCCTTTCGGGACGGTGGCGAAGAGAGGAAAGTCCATCCCGATAGGCTACCACGGCACACGAGCCCGACTCCGCTGGGCTCCTGCGCTTCGAGTCGCCCATCCTTGGTGCATCGTATGCAACAGCTCGACACTATCCGCGTTCGGTGAGCCGGCTTGGGCCGTGTCATTCTGTGGGACGTCGATCCTCAGGACGGGCAGGACCCGGCAGCTGCCCTGACAGCGGCACGCGCCTGCTCGGGGTGCAGCCAGGGTCGATCGTGGTCATGCACCTTCGTCCTCACACGGCTGAGGACCTGTCGATCATCCTCCGGGGGCTGCGAAAGCGGGGGTACGAAGCGGTGTCGCTGCCGGAGTTCTCTTCGCGCGGCCGGCTGTCACTTAGACGTGGACGGACTGTCCATCCGTGTCACGGCGAGAAACACGTCTCCGTAGCGCTCGAGTTTGGTCTGGCCGACACCGTTGATGCCGAGCAGCGCCTCAGGTGTGCGGGGTTTGAGCGCCGCCATCTCGGCCAGTGTGGCGTCGCTGAACACGACGTAGGCTGGGACGCCGGCGCTTTCCGCGAGCCGCTTGCGGAGATCGCGCAGTTCGGCGAAGAGTGCCTGCTCCTCTGCGGAAAGGACAGGCGGGCCGGCTTGGGTTCGCGCGTGACGTCCCCGTTTCGCGGGGACGCGTGTGCGCGGCCTGGCCAGTTCGAGAGTAGCTTCTCCCCGCAGCAGGGGGCGTGCCTTCGTGGAGAGACCAAGCACCGAGTACCGTGCGAGGTCCTGGGAGAGGTAGCCTATGTGGACGAGTTGCCGGAGAAGGCCCATCCAATGGTCGCGTGTCAGGTGGCTGCCGATCCCGAACGTCGAGAGCCGCTCGTGCCCGCGGGCGACCACCTTGTCGGTCAGCACGCCCGACAGAACGTCGGCGACGTGGCCCGCGCCGAAGCTCTGCCCGACCCGATAGACGCACGAAAGCGCCATACGCGCCTCCTCCGTCGCGTCGTATGTCTCTGGAGGATCGAGACAGATGTCGCAGTTGCCGCACGCTTGGTCGAGTCCCTCTCCGAAGTAGCCGAGAAGTGCCTGCCTGCGGCAGGAAAGCGCGTCGGCGTACGCGATCATGCTCTCGAGCTTGTGAAGCTCCACCCGCACCTGTTCATGGTCGCGACCGGCAGAACCGTCGTTCCCGCTGCGCTCGATGAGCGATCGCACGACGGGTGCGTCGCCCAGGCCGAACAGGAGCAGGGCCTCCGCGGGCAGCCCGTCACGTCCCGCACGGCCCGTCTCCTGGTAGTAGCTCTCGACGCTCTTCGGGAGGTCGTAATGGACCACGAAGCGCACATTGCTCTTGTCGATTCCCATGCCGAATGCGACGGTTGCGACGATCACGAGGATGTCGTCACGGGCAAACGCGTCCTGTACCCTCCGGCGATCCTCGGCGGGAAGCCCGGCATGATAGGCGGCGGCCGGTATGCCGGCGGCGCTGAGCTTGCCGGCAACGTCCTCGGTACGCTTGCGGCTCAGGCAGTAGATGATGCCGGCCTCCGATCCATGGCCCTGAAGGAACCTCTTGAGCTGCTGCAGCGGCTCGCGCTTCTCGACCACGGTGTAGCGGATGTTCGGCCGGTCGAATCCGGTGATGAAGCAAGGAGCCTGAAGGAGCCCCAGACGCATTCGGACGTCCTCGCGTGTCTGAGGATCGGCAGTCGCCGTGCACGCGATGACCGGTGTGTCCGGGAACAGCCTGCCCAACTCCCCGAGACGGACGTATTCCGGCCGGAAGTCATGGCCCCACTGGCTCACGCAGTGCGCTTCGTCGATCGCGATGAGCGACAAGCCGGCGCCGTTCGCGACCAGATGATGGAGACGGTCGAGAAAGGCTTCGGTCATGAGGGTCTCGGGGGCGACATAGAGCAGATCGAGCGCGCCGTCGGCAAGGCGCGAGAGAACCATGCGAGCCTGGTCCGGTGGGAGCGACGAGTTGAAGGCCGCGGCGCTGACCCCGGCGGCCGTCAGCGCGTCGACTTGGTCTTTCATGAGGGAGATGAGCGGTGAGACGACCATTCCCGTGCCGGGACGGACGAGGGACGGAAGCTGATAGCACAATGACTTCCCGCCGCCCGTCGGCATGAGCACGAAGGCATCGCCACCGTCCAGGAGATGCCCGACGATGCGTTCTTGTGCCGGCCGGTAGTCGCTGAACCCGAACACGTCGCGCAGCGCGGTTCGCGCCCGCGCGCGGAGATCGGCATCGTGCTGATGGCGAGCGGAGGTAGTCACGATCCGAGTCTAACAAGGTTGAAGGACGGCGAGACGATGTGCGACAAGGGTCAGGAAAGCGGGGGGCGAACAGAATGCTCGCCCCCCGCTCACGTCAGACCGTGTGTGGATGCTACCCGTGAATCAACGTGGGCAGGCAGCGTGCGCACGCCCAGAGGCTCTCGCCCTTGAGCCGGCACGGGAAGAGCACACCCTGATCCTCGTCCCTGCCGCAGTGGAAGCACGTCTGCTTCATGCGGACGCTCGCAGCGAGCGTGGCGGCCACCTTCTCCGCGGCGGCTTCCTCGTCGAACGCAGGAGCCTCGCGTTTCTCAATTGTCAGAGCGCCCTCCGGACACACGGCCAGACAGAAGCCGGCGCCGTCGCACAGGTCCTCCTTCATCACCTTCGCCTTGCCGTCGACGATCTCGATGGCGCCCTCGGCGCATGGGGTGACGCACAAGCCGCACCCCGTGCAGAGCTCTTCGTCGATACGAACGATGCTGCGAACTGGCATGAGAGATCTCGCTTTCGCTAAAACACTACGAGGACAGTGGATATAGTAGCGTACGGCGAAGCAGTCGGCCATTGGTGTCGATCGTGGCTCAAGCCCGCGTTCTCCCGACAGCGACTCTGTCGAGAGTCGCGGACAGCTCCTCTCGTGTCGATGTGGAGAGGGCGAATTCACGCGGAGCCTCAACGAGCTCGCGCGTCCGCTCCCGCAGGCGCTCGCCGAGCGTCCGGCTGCCGGCCGCTTCCCAGCGATCGTAGACGGTGTGATCGAAGAGCCGGGTGTGCCAGAAGTCGCGGAGATGCCGCCGTGTGTATTTGGTGGCGAGGTGGTTGCCGCCTGGTCCAACGGCGGCAATCTCGCCCAGCGCCAGCGCTTCGTCGTCCAGTGAGACTTCCTGCATGAAGGCACGGGTCCAGCCCACCAGCTCGGCGCCCAGGACGATGCTCTCGTGCGAACTCTGCAAACCCGACTCCATGTAGCCGACATCGTGCAACAACGTGCCCCTGGATAGCCCGCCGGCCAAGGCCGTCAAGGCGGCCTCAAGCGCCCACTGCTCGTCGAGACCCTTGGCGTCGCCGCAGGCGGCGTAGTTGAAGCTCGGCAGCCCGTAGTGATGAGCCATGTCGCAGCCGAGTTGCTGGGCCAGAAACGGCTCCGGCGCGGCGTAGACCTCGGTGCCCGTACTCATGTCGATTGCGCCGGCGCCGGCGCCGTAGATGAACGGCGCGCCGGGGTTGACGTACTGGTGCAGGACGAGGCCGCTCAGCACCTCGGCGTTGCCGACGACGACCGCTGCCGCCACCGATCTCGGGGCGGTCGTGCCGCAGTTCGGCGCCGGGGCGTAGATGAGCGGCACCTGCAGCTCCGCGCAGCGCACGACCTTGCTCAAGGCGTCCCGGTCGTGCATGAGCGGCGGGGAGGGCATGGCGTAGATGGCGATGCTCTCGCGTTCGCCGCACGCGCCGGCCATGCCGACGAGATCGTCCAGCACGTCGCCGTCCCTGGGCGCCACGATGAGCGGCTTACCGGTCCCCGCCAGCATGGCCGCCACCGGCGCGAGGTCATCGACCGCGAGCGGGACGTCCTCCGGCAAGCCCATCGACATGACGAAGTCCAGCTGTGGAAGCTTCTCCGTCAGAGCCGCCATCGACTCGATATCGTCCATGCGCGCGCGCCGCCGCCGCCCGGTCACCAGGTCCTGATGGTAGAGGCAGTCAGAGCCGGTTCCATAGAACACGTTGCCGTCGGCCAGTTCGAGGACTTCATCCCGGCCACGAGACTTGAGCATCCATCGCGAGGGCGAGCTGCGCAGTGCATCGTCCACGAGCTCACCGTTCAGACGGACTCGATCGCCGTCCACTTGCGCTCCAAGCGCGCGGAAGAGATCCCGGCCCTCGTCCCAGTGGACCGCCACGCCGACCTCCGACAACACCTGCAGGGTCGCCTCGTGCACTCGCGCGCACGCGGCATCGTCCCAGACCCTCAGAAACGCGCTGTACATACAAATCCCCCCTGGCGGGCCGAATGCCTTGCTCTTGTCGAATGTCCGTTATGGAGCGGCACCTGGTTCGTCTGCCGTGAACCCCTTACGGAGCCGATTCTGCTGCCGCCCGGCGCAGGGGGTCAACCTGTGGACGGAAGGACGATGCACGGATGGTCCTATCCGTGGACGAGCGCCGTTGCTAGACTCGTTTGCGATCGAAGGGTCTGCACGGGAATGACAGGGGGATCGAGGTGGGCAAGCAGAAGAAGGGGAAGAAGAAAGCCGGTCGTCCTGCCGCTCTCGCAGAGGCAAGGCCGATTCCGGATGCGGTCGACGAGATTGTTGCCGAGTGGCGGCAAATGCATCCCGACCTCGACGTGAGCGCGATCGCCGTCGTCTCGCGGATCAACCGGCTCGCGGCGCGCTTTTCGCAGGCGCTGGAGGAGACCTGCGAGGGGTCCGGGCTCACGAGGGCCGGCTACGAGGCTCTCGCCGCCTTGGCGAGGGCCGGCGGGTCGAGCGGTCTCTCCCAGACCCAGCTGATGCGCGCATTGGCGCTCAGCCCAGGCACGGTGAGCGTACGCGTCTCACGCCTCGTGCAGGAAGGGCTCGTCTCGCGGGCAAGGGATCCTGAGAATCCGCGAGGCGTGATCGTGACCCTCACCAGAGAGGGTGCGGCAGCCTTCGAGCACGCCCTCGGCTCCCATGTCGACACGCAGCGGCAGCTTCTCGAGGCGCTCAACGGTTCCGAGCGGGAAACGCTCGCTGATCTGCTGCGCCGGCTGCTGGAGCCAGTTCATTCTCCCGCGCACGGGGTACAGTAGCAGGAGGCTGCGGGGGGAGCTGTCTCCACGGCCGGTTCATCCGCGGCGGTCAGGAGGCCTGAATGGATTCGTTCTCGGTGCTCGTCGGCGGAAGGGCGGGCGACGGGATCGTCGAAGCCGGCAGGACGATCGCCTACGTCCTGAACCAGCTCGGGTACTCCCTCTACCAGCATATTGATTCGCCGTCGCTGATCCGGGGCGGACACAACTTCGTCATCGTGCGCGCTCACCGCCGTCACATCGGCGCTCATCGGGATCATGTGAACGTGCTGATTGCGTTCAATCAGGAAACCGTCGACAGACACGAATGGCGGCTCAAGGACGAGCCGGTCGTCGTGTACGACAGCGAGTCGGTCGATGGCTCGAGTCTTCCGCCACGAGCGCATGCCGGATGCACGGGCGTTCCGGTCAAGGCCATCCTGCGCGAGGAAGACGCGCTCCCTGTCATGCGCAACTCGGTCATTCTGGGCGCGTTCTGCAAAGCGCTCGCGATCCCGTGGGCGGTGCTGGAAGAAGTGATGATCCGGCATCAGCCCAAAGGGACCGAGCTGAACCTCAAGGTCGCCCGGCGCGGGTACGACGTCGCCGCCGAAAAGCTCGTCATCCACCTGCCGGGAGGACCGCCGCGGCCCATCATGGCGGGACTGGAAGCCATGGGCCTCGGCCTCATTGAGGCCGGTCTGAGGGCGTACGCAGGCTACCCGATGACGCCGACCTCCGGTCTCCTGCACTTCTTGGCTGAGCAGGCGCCACGGTTCCGGCTCAAGGTCTACCAGCCGGAAGGTGAGATTGCGGTGATGCTGATGGCTCTGGGCCATGCCTACGCCGGCGAACGCGTTGCGGTCGGCACGTCAGGCGGCGGCTTCTCCCTCATGGTCGAGGGGCTGAGCCTTGCCGGGCAGGCGGAGCTCCCCATCGTCATCGTGCTCGGGCAACGGCCCGGTCCGAGCACCGGCCTTCCGACCTACACCGCCCAAGGGGACCTCGACTTCGCGATCAGCGCCGGTCAGGGAGAGTTCCCGCGCGCTGTGATCGCGCCGGCCGATGTCGAGCAAGCTTATGCATGGAGCAGACTCGGGCTGGACCTCGCATGGCGTTACCAGCTCCCCGTCATCATGCTCGGCGACCGGACGCTGAACGACAATGCGCAGAGCTTCGACGGCGAGGAGGTTCCGCAGCTCCCGCGCCTGCAGCAGGTGGACTGGGACGGCACGGCGGCGGACGAGGAGGTGGATCTCGCCTATAGACGCTATGCGATCACCGCCGATGGCGTGTCACCCCTCGCGTTTCCCGGACGCGGAGGCGCCGTCGTGAAGGGCAACAGCTACACGCATGACGAGTGGGGGATCACGACGGAGGACCCGGGAATGACGATGCGCATGCAGGAGAAGTGGCTGCGAAAGGCAGCCGCCATGGCCGACGAGCTTGAGGGTCTGACGCTCGTGAACGTGTATGGAGACCCGGGAGCGTCCTCGGCTGTGGTGACGTGGGGCTCGCCGACGGGCGCCTTGCGCGAGATCGGCGAGCTGTCCGGCATTCGAGTGGTCCAGCCGGTCGTGCTGTGGCCCTTCCCTGCCAAGCAACTGCGCCGGGCGCTCGAGGGATGCAAGCGCGTGGCTGTGGCGGAAGTCAACGCGACCGGGCAGCTTGCCGGCCTCATGGAGCGCAACGGATTCAAGGTCGACGCCCGACTGAACCGGTACGACGGAAGACCGTGGCCGGTCGGCGAGCTCAAATGGCGCGTCGAGGAGGTGCTGGCATGAGACCTCTGGACACCTATGCCGAGAATACCTGGTGCCCTGGGTGCGGCGACTTCGCCATTCTCAACGCGATCAAGGCGGTCTTCCGGCAGCTGATCGAGGAGGGCACGCCTCATGAGAATATCGTCCTCGTCTCGGACATCGGGTGCGCCGGGAAGATCATGGACTACGTGGGAGTCAACAGCTTCGACTCGCTGCATGGCCGCTCTGTTCCCACCGCTCAAGGGATCAAGCTCGCCAACGCCGATCTCAAGGTGGTCGTGCACGTCGGCGACGGTGGCGCCTATGCGGAGGGGCTCGAACACATGATGTTCGCCGCCAAACGCAACACCGACATCACGGTGATAGTCCACAACAACGGCGTGTACGGCCTGACGGTGGGCCAAGCAGGACCGATGACGCCCCCCGGCTTCACTGGTCGCTCGACTCCGTACGGGAGCGAGACAGCGCCCTTCAATCCCCTCGACCTGCTGTGGACGGCAGGGGCCTCCTGGCTGGCCCGTGGATACACGCACGGCATCGATCTGCTCAAGCATCTGTTTCGGGAAGCGATTCTGCATCCCGGATTCAGCGTGGTCGACACCCTTCAGGTATGCGTCACCTTCCGCAATATGTACCAGTGGTACAACGACCGTGTCTATGAGCTCGAGGGACATGACCCCCGGGACGAGCGGCAGGCGCTCGCCAAGATCCGCGAGTGGGACTACATGTCCGACGGGCCTGTGGCGCTGGGCGTCATGGCCGTGCGTGATCTGCCGATGTTCGGTGCCGAATTCGCCAAGTACGAGCCGGGTCTCGTCGACGTCGAGGCGGAGGTGAAGGCGGTCATCGACGGGCTGATCTGAGCGAAGGCCAGGAGCGTCATGATGCCGTCGCGGTTGCGGCGATCGGACGTCCGGCTCAGCGTCTCGGGTGTCGACGCGCCGACCCTCGCCCGGCCCTCGATTGACCGCCGCATGCCACGGTTGTAGCCTTCATGCGTTGTCTCTCAGCCGCTGGGAAGCCGGTGCAATGCCGGCGCTGCCCCGCAACTGTAGGCGCGGACGACCGCCGCACTCAGCCACTGTCATCGGACGGGAAGGCGCGGCCAGTAGGACGAAGCGCGAGCCAGGACACCATGGCTGGGGGAGCATCGCGACAGAGCCTCGAGGGAGGGCTGCGGTGGGATTCGAGGATCGACTCATCCTCGTCACGGGCGGGGCCCGTAGCGGCAAGAGCAGGTATGCCGAACGGCTCACCGCCATGGTGGCGGAAGGGGCACAGGGTTCCCGCGACGGGGTGATAGAGCCATGCCGCGTCGTCTACCTGGCGACGTCCGAAACGAACGACGAGGAGATGGCGGCGCGCGTCGCCGCTCATCGTGCGTCCCGCCCTGCAGGCTGGACAACTGTCGAATGCCCGGTCGAGGTGCCGGCAGCGCTGCGCGCCGAGACGGCCACACGGGGTCCTGCCGTCTTCCTGCTCGACTGCGTAACCTTCTGGGTGAGCAATCTCATCTTCGCCGGTGGCGACCTTGGCGGGACGGACCCTGGCGAGGACTTCAACTACGACAAGTCCCTGCTGACGGCGCGGCAGGAGACGGAAGCGGCCAGCCGGGTGGAGCACGCCGTCGACGATCTGCTTGCGGCGCTCTCCGGCACCGGATCCACGCTGATCGCGGTGTCCAATGAAGTCGGCCTCGGCGTCGTCCCGGAGTATCCTCTCGCGCGTCTCTATCGAGACCAGCTGGGCTGGGTGAACCAGCGCCTGGCACTCGAGGCCGAGCATGTCTACTTTCTCGTTTCTGGCCTGCCGCTCGACGTGAAACTGCTGGCGGCGCCGCTTTCCTCGCCGTCGCGGACGGCCGTCCGGCTCCGTTCGACCGAATCCCTCCCCCGACCCTCGTCCAAGGAGACCCAGTGATCTCGCCGCTTGAGCACACCATCAGTCAGATCCGGCCGCTGGATGCCGAGGCAATGCAAGCGGCGGAGGCGCGACAGATGCAGCTCACCAAGCCCCCGAGGGCGCTTGGGCGTCTGGAATCGCTCTCCATCCGCCTTGCCGGCATCAAGGCGGTGCCGCTACCGAGAATCGAACACAAGGCCATCGCCGTCATGGCCGCGGACCACGGCGTCACCGCGGAAGGCGTGAGCGCTTTCCCGCCCGAGGTGACCCCCGCGATGGTGCTGAACTTCGCTGCCGGCGGGGCCGCCATCAACGTGATCGGGCGCCACGTGGGTGCGCGCGTGATCGTCACGGATGTCGGCGTGAACGCCGATCTGTCCGGCACGCGCGGGGTTCGTCACAGGAAGATCCGTATGGGGACAGCCAACATGGCCGATGGTCCGGCGATGACGCGCGACGAGTGTCTCGCGGCAATCGCCGTCGGCATGGAGCTCGTCGAGGAGGAGGTGGCTGAGGGCCTCGACATCATCGCGACGGGTGAGATGGGCATCGGGAATACAACCGCAGCCTCCGCCGTGATCGCTGCTCTCACCAGCGCGCCAGTCGCACTGGTGACAGGACGCGGAACCGGCATCAGCGCGGAGGCATTGCCCGCGAAGGTGGCCGTCATCGAGCGGGCGCTCGCCGTGAATCAGCCAGATGCCGGCGACCCGGTCGACGTGCTCGCCAAGGTCGGCGGGCTGGAGATCGCCGCCATGACGGGCGTGTTCCTCGGTGGTGCCGCCCATCGAACGCCGGTCATCATGGACGGCTTCATCAGCGCGGCCGCCGCATTGGCGGCCGTCCGCCTTTGTCACGAATGCGTCGACTACATTCTCCCCAGCCACGTGAGCATCGAGATCGGGCATCAGGTAGTGCTTGACGAACTTGGCCTGACGCCCCTCTTCGATCTGCAGATGCGCCTCGGCGAGGGCACCGGCGCAGCCCTCTCGATGAGCATCATCGAGGCCGCGGCCCGCATCCTTGCCGATATGGCGACGTTTGAAAGCGCCGGAGTGGCAGGCGATCCGAACGCGGTCCACGCAGAACTCCGCAGCTGAAGCGCCCTGCCGCGGTCAATGGAGGACGGCGCCGAGAATATGCGACCAGACGGGCTCGACAGCGGAGCCGCGCCCGCGCATGAGTGGGCCGGCGGCCGCGTCAGACACGCCACCCTCGCGGTTACGTTTCTGACCGGCATTCCGCTGCGGCAGCGAGGCGAGTCGCGTCCTGCCGACCTGTGGCGCAGCATGGGCTGGTACCCGCTCGTGGGCCTGATGCTCGGCGCCGCGGCATGGGGAGCCTACTCGATCCTCATCGTGATTCTGCCGGGCCTGGTGGCCGCCGCCACCGTGGTTCTTCTGCTCGAGGTCGTCACGCGCGGCCTGCACATGGATGGGCTCATGGACACGGCGGACGGTCTGTTCAGCGGTGCACCCCGTGATCGCGCTCTGGAAATCATGAAGGACAGCCACGCCGGCGCCATGGGCGTTCTCGCTGCGATCCTGGTCGTCACGCTGAAGATCACAGCCTTGGGCTCGCTGGCCGGTCCGGACGCCGCGCTTCCCCTGATCGCGGGGTGGGCGATTGCGCGAGCGCTGCCCCCGCTGGACGTGTACATTTGGCCGTATGCGAGGCCGGCTGGCACTGGTGAGGCTTTCACCAGGGAGCGGACACTGGGCCCGGTCGCGCTGGCAGGTGGGTTCGTCGCGCTCGCGCTCGTTCTGGCCGGGGTCCTGGCCTCGGGGATCGGTGGCGCGGGCAGCTGGTGGGGCGGGATTGTCATGGCGGGGGCGTGTCTTGCGGTGGTCCTCGGCGTGCATGTCGTCGTCGCGAAGCGCCTCGGTGGCTTGACTGGCGACGTCTACGGCATGGGCGTCACGCTGGCCGAGACGATCGCGCTCGTTGTCGGTTGCGCTCTGGCGCAGTGACGTCAGGAAGGGACGGGATGAGACTCTATCTTGTGAGGCACGGAGCCTCGACGGGAAACACTCCGGGGAATCTTCTCGGGCATGCGCCTCATCCGCTCACTCCCGTCGGTATGGTCCAAGCCCGCGCCGTGGCCGCGCGTTTGGCGCCGCTGGGACCGATGCCGGTCTATTGCAGCGACCTTCTGCGGGCGCGCCAGACCGCGGAGTGCATCGCCGCCGTGTGGCCGTCCGCGTTGCCGGGAGAAGCGGACGGCGTCGCTGTTCTGCCCTTGGACGACCCAAGACTTCGGGAGCTCGACCTCGGCCGTTTCGAGGGACGCTCGTGGGACGAGTTCCTCGGCGACGAGGAGTTGAATGCGGCGATGATCGCCGACCCGCTTCACACTGCGTTGCCTGGCGGCGAGTCACTGGCGCAGATGAAGGAGCGCGTCCTCGCAGCGATCGACGACATCGTCGCCCGTCACGCCGCTGAGGCCGGCACACCTCCGCCCTCGACGCGGGCTTCGGTTCCGCTCGGTGCTCTCACTCCGGCCGGGTCTGATGTCGCGGTCTGTGTCGTCGCTCACGACGGCCCCCTCAGAGTCATCCTGAACCACTTCCTTGGGGTGCTGCCCGAGAAGTGGTGGGCGCTGACGACAACGCACGGAGGCCTTTCGATGCTCGAGTGGTCGAACGGCTGGGTGAACGTCCGCTTCGTGAACGGGACCAGCCACCTTGCAGGTGTCGGCGGGAAGACCAGCTCGTCATGATGCTCGCGCCGTACGATTGGCCGATGGCGCTTGCGATGGTGCTGCTCGCAGGCGTGCTCGACGTCGCCTTTGGCGAACCGCCGGCCCGTCTTCATCCCGTGGTCTGGCTGGGGCGGCTGATCGGCGCCATCGAAGCGCGGCGGCCGCACTGCAGGCCGCGCCAGGAGCTTGCCTACGGCGTCCTCATCGTGGTCGTCGTGGTTTCCGTCTCCGTCGCCGCGGGCCTGTTGCTCGTCGTCGTGATGAGGTGGCTGCCGTGGTTCTTTGCGCTACCGCTGGGCGCCGTCATTCTCAAGACCACCTTCTCCCTCCGAGGGCTGGTCGCGGCGGCCAACGAGGTACGGCGCGCCCTCGTCGGCGACCTCGACGCTGCTCGTGCCAGCCTTGTCGCGCTGGTGAGCCGGGACCGCGAGCTGGACTCCCCAGGCATCGTCTCTGCCACTGTCGAATCTCTTGCGGAGAACCTCGTCGACAGCGTCGTCTCGCCGTTGCTGTACTTCGCGCTGTTCGGTCTGCCGGGAGCGCTTGCTTACCGCGCCGTCAACACGATGGACGCGATGATCGGCTACCGGGGCGAGTACGAGTTCGTCGGCAAAGCGGCAGCGCGTTCGGATGACGTCCTCAACTGGATCCCGGCGCGCCTCACGGGGCTGCTGCTCGTGGCCTTGGCCTCGGTGCGTGGCACGGCGCGGATCGCATGGACAACACTGCGCAGCCAGCGGCATCTCTCCGACAGCCCGAACAAGCTCTGGACGATTGCCCCGATGGCAGGCGCCCTGCGGGTGCGGCTGTGTCGCCCCGGATCGTATGCGGTCGGTCAACCCGTTCGTCCCCTCACCACAGCCGTCATCGGCGAGGCGGCTGCCTTGGTCTGGGCTGGCGGCGGGATCGTCATCAGCGCCGCCGCCGCGCTCTCCGCCTTCGTCGCTTGGGCAGTGTGGTGATCGGTGCGCAGAGTCGCTGCTGCGGTGCACGGCGCCGTCGATCCGCAAGCGCTGCTCTCCGAGGGCGTGAGCCCCGAGGACATCATTGATTTCAGCTCCAATCAGGCCCCCGCCGGTATCGCCGCGGAGGTCGCGAGGGCCGTGCGGGCCGCCAGGTTCGACGCCTACCCGGATCCCCGAGCCTTCGACTTCTGCAGGGCGGCGGCTGCCCGTCACGGCGTGGGCGAGAGTTGTGTGGTGGCAGGCAACGGTACGACGGAGCTGATTCGGCTCATTGCACAGCTCACACTCGGACCCGGCGATGTCGCAATGTCGCTGGCGCCTTCGTTCGGCGAGTACGTGGTCGCGACGGCGCTCACGGGCGCTCGCCTGTCCGAAGTGCGACTCGTGAGCACTGGTGCCGGCGACGGCTTTCACTACGAAAGCGGCGCCGTCGCGGCGGCGCTAGAGGAGATGGCGCCGCCTCTCTGCTGGATCTGCTCCCCAAACAACCCCACCGGCGCCCTGGTGTCTCCCGCGGAGATCGTCTCTCTCGTCCGCGGGCATCCCGGAACGCTGTTCGTGCTCGACGAAGCGTACTGCGACCTGCTGGCGGAACCGCAGTGGTCAACGGAGCTCCTCGGCGGCGGCAATCTCGTCGTGCTCCGGTCGATGACCAAGGTCTGGGGTCTCGCGGGTCTACGCCTCGGGTACGCTCTCGCCCACGAAGAGGCGGCTGCGGCGCTGCGCGCCGCAGCTCCGCCTTGGAGCGTGAATGCGTGCGCTCAAGCCGCCGGCGTGGCCTGCTTCCGAGAAGCTGGACATTACCGGCGCAGCATGGACCTCTTGCTAAGCGAGCGCGATCGCATGACAGGTGCGCTACGGCGGTCAGGCTGGATCGTTGAGCCGTCCCAAGCCGGCTTCTTCCTCGTGAGGGTGGGAGACGCCATGGCGACGAGGCGACGCCTGCTCCAGCACGGGCTCCTGCTGAGGGATTGCGCCTCGTTCGGCCTGCCTGACTGTCTGCGGCTCAGTCCTCGCGGTCCTGGCGATAACGACCGCCTCCTCGCCGCCTTCGCCACGCTGCACCCGGCCACGTACCACTGACAGGCGCCGGTTCACTGCTCTCACCGCGCCCAAGCGAAGTCCGAGCGCTGGCCTGCATTGACGCTCAGCTGTTCGGGTTGATAGTCTCTCTCAAAGAGAATGAGAAACGTTCTCATTCCGAGAAGGAAGGCCGGATGTGAGCGGAGTGATGCCGCAGGATATCGAGGAACTGTTCCGCTGCAAGGGCATCCCGTTCACCCGGCAGCGTCACTTGATCTGGGAGTACTTCGCCGCCGGCGATCGGGCGGCTACGATCGCCGAGGCGGCAGAGGCTCTGCGCGACTCCGATGTCGGTCAAGCCACTGTCTACCGTACCGTGACCCTTCTCTCAGACCTTGGTCTGCTGGCCCGAGTTCAGGATCGCGGCGGGCAAATCTGCTACACCGCGCCGCCCATCGGCCACAGCCACCCACTCGTCTGCGGGATCTGCCGTCGCGTTGTTCGTTTCGACGGCGACGGCGATGTCGCGGCACTGGAAGAGCATCTGTCCGCAACGACGGGCTTCTCCATCTATGGCCACCATCTCGAGGTGTACGGCATCTGCCCTGACTGTCGCGAAGCGAACGAGCGATGACGGAAGGGGAGCTGAAGGGCAGACGATTCTTCTGTTCGTGGAGCGGCGGTAAGGACGCGTGTCTCGCGCTGCATCGGGCCGTTGCCGCCGCGGGCAGGCCTGTCGCTCTCCTGTGCATGCTGCAGGAGGACGGCGTGTCGAGCCGCGGTCACGGCCTGCCGCTGAGCGTCCTTGAAGCCCAGGCGGCGGCACTCGGGCTTCCGCTCATGACGAGGGCGACGAGCTGGGCTGAGTACGAACGACACTTCCTCGATGCCGTGCGGGAGCTTCGCGCCCAAGGCGTTGAAGCCGGCGTCTTCGGTGACATCGACCTGCAGGAGCATCGCGACTGGGTGGAGGCTGTGTGTGCCGAGGTGGGACTGTCCTGCCATCTGCCGTTGTGGCATGAGCCGCGGCGGCGGCTCGTGGAGGAACTCATCAGCTCCGGCGTATCCGCCACCGTCGTCGCTGTCGATGCCTCCAGGCTCGGCGAAGAGTTCCTTGGCCGAACCGTCGACTCGGCGCTCGTCGCCGACCTTGTCGCCTCCGGCGCAGACGTCTGCGGCGAGGAAGGCGAGTATCACACCGTGGTGACGACCGCGCCTCTCTTTCGAGCGCCTGTTTCTCTGCGCTGGCATGGCCACGAGCAGCGCGACGGTCATTGGGTCCTGAGATTTGATTCCGTTCATTCAACAGATCGTCGAGGGGGTTCCGATTCATGAACGTGCTGCGCCTGCGTCGCCCAACCATCCGCGTCATTGTCCTGCTGGCAGCTCTCGCCCTGATCGCTGCCGCCGCCCTCGTCTCAGGCGGGTGTGGGGCGAGTGATGCGGCCGGCTTGAGTCCTTCTCCATCTGCCTCATCCGGCCCCATCACCGTGACCGATGACGGGGGCGAAGAAGTCACGCTTGCGGAGCCTGCCGAGCGCGTTGTCAGCCTCGCTCCCGCCAATACGGAGATGGCATACGCCATCGGCGGCGGGGACAAGATGGTGGGCGGCACCAGCTATGACGACTACCCGGAAGATGCGAAGGCGTTGCCCAAGATCGGCGACTTCTCCAGCCCGAGCACTGAGCGCATTGTTGCGATGAAGCCCGACCTCGTGCTGGCGGCTGGCGGCATCCAAGCCGGCCTCCGCAGCAAATTGGAGAAGCTCGGCATGGAGGTGTATGTCATAGACCCCTCCACCTACGAAGCTGCGGTAGACGACGTCCGTGAGCTCGGGCAGCTCATGGGTGTACAGGCTCAAGCCGAACAGGTCGCGCAAGACATGGAAGCCGCGGCGGTCGACGTGACGGCGAAGGTGGGATCTCTCGACAAGGCGGTGACGTTCGTGGAGATCTACAGCCAGCCTCTCATGACCGCTGGCTCAGATTCTTTCATCGCCGACCTCGTGGCTCGCGCAGGAGGCGTCAATCTGGGAACCTCCGCAGGCCCGGGCTACCCGACGTTCAGCAGCGAAACCCTGATCACTGAGGACCCAGCCGTCTACATCGCCGTCTCCGGGGCGCAGAGCACACCGGGGGAGATCGCCGACAGACCTGGGTACGCGGGCTTGAGCGCCGTCAAGAACGAACGCGTCTACGTTATCGAGGACAACCTCATCGCGCGGCCTGGTCCGCGGCTGGCGGAAGGTCTGCAGCAGCTCGCCCAGATGATTCATCCAGAGGCGTATCAGGCCCAGTGATCGGGCGGGCACGCATTGGGGGCGGGCTTGGCCTTGCCCTTGCGGTCCTTCTGTTTGTGGCGTGTCTGATAGCGTCACTCCTGTTCGGCCCGGCCTCGCTACCGCTCGGTGAGCTCGTCGAGCACATCCGTACGGGGCCGGGCGCGGACACCGCGGGGTCTGTCATCTTCTGGGAGATCCGCCTGCCGCGCGTTCTGCTGGCGTTCCTGGTAGGCGCGTCACTCTCGGTGGCCGGCGTTATCCTGCAGGATCTGTTTCTGAATCCGCTCACCGACCCGTACGTCACGGGGGTGTCCTCGGGGGCGGCGCTCGGGGCCACTATCGGCATCGTCTTGAAGCTCGCGCCGCTGCCCTGGGTCACGGTGCTCGCTCTGGCCGGCGGTTTCGCGACGCTCGCCGTGGTCTGGGTGGCGGCCCGGCGCCGTGGCAGGATCGACATCTACGTCCTGCTGCTGGCTGGAGTAACCATTTCCTACCTGGTCACGGCCGCCATCAGCGTGATGATGATTCGTGCGGGCGAGGACATGTACGCGATCGTCTACTGGCTCCTTGGAAGCTTCAGCGGGCGTACCTGGCAGGAGGTGCAGGTCGCTCTGTTCGTCCTGCCGTTCCTGGTCGTGCCGTTCTTCTTCCTTGACGAGATGGACATTCTCCTGCAGGGGGAGAAGCGGGCCCTCGAGCTGGGTGTCGAGGTCGAGCGGGCCAAGCGCATTCTGCTGGTCACGGCGGCGGCACTCACGGCGATTGCCGTGAGCGTGTCCGGCATCATCGGCTTTGTCGGCCTCGTCGTACCTCATATCGTACGGCTCCTGGTGGGCCCGGGGCACCGCCGCCTGATTCCCATCGCCCTGCTGGGCGGCGCCGCGCTGATGGGAATCGCCGACCTGTTGTCCCGCACGATGTTTGCGCCGACAGAGGTACCGGTCGGCGTCGTCACGACGTTCGTCGGCGCGCCGCTGTTCGTCTACCTGCTGCGGAGAAGGCGGGCATGAGCGGCGCACCGTCGACGGCCCTGATCTCCGTTCGTGATCTGAGCTTCGCCTACGACGCGCGTCCGGTCCTCAAGCGCGTCTCGTTCGAGGCCGAGGCGGGCGACTTCGTCGGCGTGGTCGGTCCCAACGGGAGCGGGAAGAGCACCCTGCTCGACCTGATTGACGGTGTGCTCAGACCGGCGTCGGGCCAGGTGGAGGTCGCCGGACGGCCCACGGATGCCTACAGGAGACGCGACATGGCGCGTCAGGTCGCCCTGGTCCCACAGCATTTCGCCCTCGAGTTCGACCTCGGCGTCCGAGAAGTCGTGGAGATGGGCGCGTACTGCCGCGCCGGGGAGGGCGGTTCGCAGGACGAGGCTGAGCAGATGCTTGCGCGGCTAGGTGTGAGCGGGCTGATCGATCGCCGCTTCTCCGAGCTCTCGGGCGGCGAGAAACAACTCGTCGTCCTCGCCCAGGCCCTGATGCAGGGGGCGCCTCTGCTGCTGCTCGACGAACCCGCCTCCGCGCTCGACGTCTCCCACCAGCTACGACTGTTCGACCTGCTCAAGAAGCTCAACGCGGACGGCCTGACGGTCGTGTGCGTGCTCCACGACCTGAACCTCGCTCTCCACTACTTCGACCGGCTGCTCGTCTTCTCTGATGGCGAGGTGGCGGCATATGGTCCTCCCGAGGTGGTGCTGCGGCCGGAGATCGTGGAGGCCGTTTACGGCATACGGGCGTTCCTGCACAGACATGCCGGCCGCACGTATCTGACATTCTCGCCTCGCGCTCGGGGTGAGCGCCGGGGCCGGGTGCATGTCATCTGCGGGGGCGGCACCGGGTCTGGCCTGATGCGCGACTTGGTAGACGCCGGATACGACGTATCCGCCGGCGTCCTCAACGCTCTCGATACCGATGAGGAGACAGGGCGGGAGCTAGGCTTGCCGATGGCCGTCGAAGCGCCGTTCTCGCCCATCGGCGATGAGACGCACCGCGAGAATCTGGCGCTCATCGACGCCGCGGAAGTCGTGGTCGTCGCGGCCGTTCCCGTGAGCCACGGCAACGAGCGCAATCTCGTCGCGGCCCTGCAGGCGGCCGCCGCCGGCAAGCCGGTCTGGGTCGCATCCGGCATTTTCGACAGTGACTTCACAGGGATGACCGCGAGTCTGGCGACTGCCGGCGTGCAGTTCTATGGCCTGCAGTCCGAACTGTTCTCTGCGCTGAAGAGCCGCCCGGATCAGTGCTATCCGAGCTGAACAGGCAGGGAGTTACAGTCCAGCCCTTGCCTTCGACATCAAACCGTCATGGCGCGCAACTCCGCGGCTGCTGCGCGCGCCTGATCCGCCGATTTCGCAAACGCCCGGGCGGAGTCGCCTAGCGCCTCCGCACACTCGCGGGCGAAGTCCTCATGAAAGCGCGCGGTTTCGAGCTCGGCATCGATGAGCTGCTCGACGGCAGTGGGCCAGTTCGTTGCCGGCTCGACTCCCAGCTTGCTCACATAGTCGCGGCCGTCCAGCGATCGCAACGGGGAATTGGCGCCGCCACGCCTGACGGCGAGCTTCTCGACGCGATCGTCATGGGCGCACACCAGTTCCTCCAGCTTCGCCTGCCACACATCATCAGGCGCGAGCACTCCGGCTGCGGCGGCGAAGTCGGCGCAGGCGCGTTCCGCCTCGAGGGCGAAGCTGAATGCGGATGTGCAGGTGATGATCTCGGGGAACTGGCGTGCCACGGTGACTCCTCTCGATAACTACTTCTTCCAGTACTGCGCGATATCAAGTTGATACACGTTGTGCAGATAGAAGCCGGCCACCTGCCTTGAACAGGCGCTCGTCTGCATGAAAGAGACGAGAGGTACGTAGGGGACTTCGGCGGCGATTGTACGTTGCATCGCCTGGTACGCGAGAATGCGCGCCTGATGATCCGGCAGCTGGTTGGCCTTGGCGCGCTGCTCCTCCAGAGCGGGGCTCCACCAGCGGCTCAGATTGGTGCCTTCTGGCTCTGCGGCCCGCCTGCTGCAGAGTTCTTGCACCCACTCATCGGGGTCCGGCATCGAGGCCTGCCACGTGATGACCCCTAGCGTCGGCCGACGCCCTGTATCGATCTGCCGCTGGTACCGTTCTGTAGACAGGACTTCGAGACGGGTGTTCACGCCGACGGCGGCGAGGTCATTCCGCAACGCTCCCACGAGTTCCGTGGTCTGGGCTCCTCGCTCGACCGTGAGCGTCACATCAAGGCCGGATTGATAGCCGGCTTGAGCCAGCAGTCTCCTGGCCTTTGCCGGAGAGTAGGCGCGGAAGGCAGTGCTGCTCTCATGCCCCGGCAGTCCGGCAGGGTAATACTGCCACAGCGCTTCGAGGCGCTCGTTCTGAAGGGTCGCCAAGCGCTCGCGGCTGATCGCCCAGGCCAGGGCGCGACGGACGCGCACATCGTCGAACGGCTTCCTTTTCGTGTTCATGAACAGGTACGAGGCCGCCAGCTGGGGACGGGAATGGACCTGCCCCCGCAAAACGGAATCAGCGGTGAAGTCCGCGAGCGCGTCCGCGGACAGGCCGTAGGCAAGGGCGTCGACTGCGCCCGTGCGAATCCCGGCCGCGCCCGCGGCCGGTGTCAGACCGAGCTCACAGTCGACCGCGTCCACGTGAGGCTTGCCGGTCTCCCAGTAGAGCGGGTTCCGGGCCAGCTTGATTCGGACTCCTGGGTCCCACTTCAGGAAGACGAAAGGCCCCGTCCCCAATGGATGACGTTCGAACTCCTCGCCCCACCGCTCGACCCATTCCCGCGCCACGATGTGGCTGGACTGGTCCGCGAGGAGGTTGAGGAACGAAGGATCGGCTCTTCGCAGCCGGATTCTGACGGTAGCGTCATCGATCACGTCGACCCCTTCGATCTCACCGGCCTTTCCCATGCGGAACTGGACTGCGCCTGCGATGCCCATGTACCGGTCACGCGTCTTCTGAGGCGCCGCCCTCAGAAGACGCTCGAGCGTGTACTTGACGTCTGCCGAGGTGACCTGACGGTTGAGCGGCGGCTGGAACTTGACGCCCCTTCGAAGCGTGAAGGTGTACGTTCTGCCATCGGCCGAGATCCCGCCGTTGGCTTCGCTGGGCATGTGGCCGGCCAGACACGGGATCAGGACCGTTCCGTCCTCGCCCTGCTTGCCGTCGTATTGCAGCAGGCCTTGATAGACGGCATGCACGATGCTGCGCTCGGTGGTGTCCTCGGCTCGCGCGGGATCGAGGCTTTCAGGCTGCGCCAAATATGCGACGGTCAGCGTCCCGCCCGCCTTTGGCGTCTCGGATGTGGGCAGGACGACATTCGCCGCCGTTCCGTCCGTCGGTGAGCCACAGGCCGCCGCGAACAGGCCCAGTGCTGCGACCGCCATCAAACAGACGGCCAGCGCGATGGCATTTCTCGTTCCGCTGGCCGTCTTGGTCACTGTCCCTCCGGCGATGCGTGATTTCAGTCTACCGCACGCATCGTCTCGCCGACGGGGGAGCTTGCCGCCTCGCCGGACGTTGCCGCATGAAGGCCGAAAGAATATCGGCTTGGACCTGCTGTGCTTCAGCTGGTCGGACGCTCGCCGAGCGTGACGTCCAGTGTGCGTTCATCACCATCGCGCACGATGACGAGCTGGACGGTCTCCCCTGGCTCCTGAACGCGGAGGTATGCGAACAGGTCGACTTCCGAGTCGACCTGGCGATCCCCTATCTGGATGATGATGTCTCCCTGTCTGACTCCCGCCTCGGCTGCAGGTGACCCCTGCTCGACCTGTACGACAAGGGCGCCTTCCGATCGGCTCAGGTCATACTCCTGCTGCAGGCTTGGCGTGATGGTCGTCGTCTGGATGCCGAGGTAGCCGTAGCTGACTCTGCCGTCTTCTATGATCTGATCCACAACATGGATGACGGTGTCCGACGGGATGGCGAAGCCGATGTTCTGGGCCCTTGTCTGAATGTCGGCGGCGGCCACGTTGATACCGATCACACGCGCTTGCGCATCGGCCAGCGCTCCGCCCGAGTTGCCGGGGCTGATGGCGGCGTCAGTCTGGATCAGATCGACCGTACCGAGCGATCCTGCGGTCGGTACTTGGCGATTGATGGCACTGACAATGCCCATGGTCACCGAGCCTTGCAGGCCAAGGGGAGTGCCGAGCGCGAACGCGTATTCGCCGACGCGGACGTCAGACATATCGGTGAGGAAGGTTGCTGCAGGCAGATCCTGTCTGTTGATCTGTACGACAGCGAGATCGGAGAGGGCATCACGACCGATGAGCTCCGCGTCGAAGCTCTGACCTGTTGCGAGGGTGACTGTGATGTTCGGCGCGGGCTGATTGCCGCCGGCGGTCACGACGTGATTATTGGTCACGATCATCCCATTCGCGCGGTAGATGACACCCGAACCGATGCCCATGCCCTGCCCTTGGGCATCGGCAACCGCGACGTCCACAACGCTCGGCTGCAGGGCTTCAGCGACGGCGATGGCGGGGCTGTCACCTGCTGCTGCCACCACCGGTCCGGTCGCTGCCGGCGCGTCTGCCGGTGGGGTGGCGGAATCGGTGCCTGCGGACCCGCAAGCAGCCGCCACCAAGAGGAGGAGTGCGAGAACCGACAGTGATCCGATCCTTCTCGCGTGGTTCATGCGCTTTCCGGCGGTCTTCATCGTTCCTCCTGTGCGGCTTTGCCCGTGTGTACCCCTATTCCCGCAACGCTGCGCCTGGCTACCGTGCGCCGAAGGCGTCACATGGTTGTGTGTGCTCCCGCATCGACGTGGAGGATCTCGCCGGTGATTGCTCGTGCGAGATCGCTGAGCAGGAAGACGGTCGCGTCCGCGACCTCTTCCGCATCCACATTGCGGCGCAGCGGCGTGTGGCCGGCGAGCAAATCCAGCATGCCCCCGAAGTCCTTGATCGTTCTCGCCGCGACAGTGGCGATGGGACCGGCTGAGATCGCGTTGACCCTGATGTTGCCCGGGCCAAGATCGGCGGCCAGGTAGCGGACGACGCTCTCGAGCGACGCCTTCGCGGGACCCATGACGTTGTAGTTGGGGACGACGCGCCATGAGCCTGCGTACGTCATCGTCACGATGGCTCCATTGTGCTTCATGAGCCGTCGCGCCTCCCGGCTCACGGCAATCAGCGAGTACGAACTGATGTCGTTGGCCTGGGCGAAGCCGGCCCGCGTCGTCTCGACGAAGCTGCCCTGCAGATCCTCGGCCGGCGCCCACGCGACGCTGTGAACCAGACCATCCAGCGTGGGCGTGACGATCGCCAGTGCGTCGATGGCTTCACGAATTGCGTCATCGTCGGCAACGTCGCACTCGATCATGGGCGCTCCGCCCAGTTCATCTGCGAGCGGCCGGACCCGTCCCTTGAGACGCTCGGACTGATACGTCAGGGCGACGGCGCCGCCATGGCGCTTGATCGCCAAGGCGACAGACCAGGCGATGGAGCGAGAGTTGGCGGCACCCATCACGAGATAGGTGCGTCCCTGCAGAAGACCGGTCATGAGCCCTGCTCCTTCAGCGAGACTGGTACCCCGATGTGCGGCGGCTTCTCTGCAACCAGAAGGAATTGCCGCGCCCAATAATCGCGGAAGACGTACAGAGAGAACAACAGACAGGCGGCACGGATCGATCGGTAGCGCGTGAAGTACGGTTCGACGCGCAGGACGTGCAGCCCCGCTCCTTCGAGGAGTGCCGTCATGTCCCGCTTGCCGAAGAAGCGCACATGAGTGTAATCGAAGATGCCGGAATTGCGGCGAGGCCAGCGTTTGAACAGCAGATTATAGAAGACGACGACGTGCGCGACGTTAGGGATCGAGGCGACGACGAGACCACCCGGACGCAGGTGAGTCACGCTGCGGGCAAGCACCACGTGCGGCTCGACCAGATGCTCGAGGACGTCGCTGGCGAGGATGACATCGAACAGTTCGGGACCTAACACCACTGGGTCGAAGTCGGCGAGATCGCTCTGGACTACGGCATCCAGACGCCGGCGTGCTTGCTCGCACGCCGCGGCATCGCGCTCCACGCCTGCGACCCACGCAGCCCCGGCTCCTTTGAGGAGCTCCCCGTTATGGCCGCCGCCGCAGCCCAGATCGAGGATGCGGAGTCCACGCGGGTCGAAGAGTGCGAGGAACGCCGGCTTCGCGTCGCCGAAATATCGGCCACGGAATTCCTGGCTCAGCTGCGTCGTGGCGGGAGGCCTCATGCGCCCGAATCATAGCAGGGCGCCTCGCACGATGAGGTTTCTTGCCTGCTCAGGGCAGACGAACCTTATCCGGATCGACTTCTGCCGGTAGCGGGAGGGCGATTGCGTCGCGGCCGCTGTCGACAAAGAGCAGTTCGTCATACGGCGCCGGGGAGCTGGGATCGGGGGACGCTTGCGCTGGTGGAGACGAGCCTGGTGAGGCAGCCGTGCCGGGACTGAGACTCGGCTCGACCTTCCCAGGGCCGGCCTCTCCCCTGCCGAGATCGTCCGGGGCGAGGTACAGCACATGCAGCACGCCTGCTTGAGCCGGCGTGGTCTGCACACGCAGGCGGAGAACGGCGGGAGCAGAGCCCCGGAGCACGCGTATGACGTCGAAGCGCTGGAATCCATCCCTAACGATGCTCGCGCGCGCGACGAGCACAACACCATAGTGCCGCAGTGCCGGCTTGTCGGGAAGACGCTCCACACTGCCGACGGTGTCGTCCGCACGCGACGGGGTTGCCAGCTCCGGGGCTGCGTTGTCCCCGACGTTGACGGCGGTTCCATTCTGCTGCTGCAGAGCCACCCCTCCGGCAAGGGCAAGCAGCAGCGCTGCCGCGGCCGGCACAAGTATGCGGAGTCGGCGAGATGCCTTCGGCCGGCGCAGATGTTCAGCCGGCGAGGCCGGCGAAGCGGGTTGCAGGTAGGGGGTCAACCCCCTCCAGGCCTGTCGACGGACGTCGGTGTACTCCTCGTCGGGCGCGGGAACGGCGCGCCTGATCTGCCCTTCGATCACGTTAATCTCAGCGCGCAACGCGTCGATTCGGCTTCGGAGCGCCTCGTCCGCCGCCGCTGCCGTCTCGAGATCGGGATCGTCATCGAGGCCGAGCACGTGGGCGAGCAGGCGGTCGTCGTCGGGCACGAGCGGCTGCCTTCCTTCGCGCGGCGGGAGCTCAGTCATGACGGTCGAACCCCCGTTCATCAAGGGAGGTCCTGAGCCGCTTCATCGCAGTGTGCAAACGCGACTTCACGGTGCCGACCGGGACATTCTGCGCGGCAGCGATCTCGTCGAGCGCAAGGTCTGCGAAGAAGCGAAGGGCGACGCACTCGCGCAGATCGGGCGGGAGCGTCCCCAGCGCGTGCCGCAGGGCAGGATCGGCCGGACCACCGGGAGCATCGGCAGCGCCATCGACCGCGACATTCTGCAGCTTGTCGAGCAGCCCCAGTCGTGTCCGGCGCCGCCTGCCATGATCCCGCCCGGTATTGAGGATGATGCTGTAGAACCACGGCAAGAGCGTCGCCTCGGGCGGGATGCTCGACCTGAACACCTTGATGAAGACGTCCTGCACAGCGTCGTCTACCTCCTCGCAATACCCTTGGAGGAAGAGGATCCGCCGCGCTTGTGGGGCGTAGCGGCGGAAGAATTCGACTCGTGCCTCTGGTTCACCCCTGCGTAGGCGGTCCGCCAGGCCGTGCGGCAGGTCCTCGATCGTCTTCCTCCCAATGCAGAGTGAGAGACGCAGGCGCTCCCAAGCGCGTTCGCGCCGACTGCGAGGAAGTATAGCGCCCCGGCGTCACAGGCCCAGGAGTCGCACTTCCTCGACCAGCGCGTGGCCGCTGTCTTCACGCACGCGCCGCTTAACCTCGTCCGCGAGGGCAACGATGTCGGCGGCTGTCGCGCCGGGGAGAGCTATGAAGAAGTTCGCGTGCTTCTCGCTGACTCGGGCCTTGCCGAAGGTGAGGCCCTTAAGGCCGGCCGATTCGATCAGTGAGGCCGCCGGAAGCTCACGTGAGGGGTTCTTGAAGTAGCTGCCGCAGGTCGCATACTCGAGCGGATGCTTGCCGCGGCGGAGCTCGGCATCGGCGGTCACTTGCGCGCGCAATCCATCTGGCTCTCCTGGTTGCAGAGCAAACGTCGCCGACAGGACGATCAGGTCGGGCAGTTGCTTGAAAAGGCTGGTGCGATAGCCGAACTCCAGCTCGCCGGGCGCCTTGACATGCTCGGTTGCTCCGTCGAGGAGGTGCACGCCGAGGAGCGCCTCGCTGACAGAGCGGCCATACGCCCCGGCGTTGCCGACAACCGCCCCGCCGACGGAGCCCGGGATGTTGCCGGCAAATTCGAGACCGGCCCACCCGAGATCGGCCAATTCGGCGACGAGCGTCGGCAGCTCGGCCCCGGCTTCGACGCGCAGCACACGATTGTCGATGCTCCACGAACCGTTGCGTGTGAGGATGGTCAAACCGGACAACCCGGTGTCGGCCACCAGGACGTTGGTTGCTTGCCCGAGAACCGTCAGAGGAATGCCGTGCTCTCGTGCGGCTCTCACTCCATGGACGAGTTGGTTCGTCGTGGTGGCACGCAAGAGGAACTCGGCGGGGCCTCCGACATGATACGCGCACAGCGGCGCGAGAGGCACCGCCTCCTCAAGACCGGGCAGCTCTCGCTGCAGGACATCGCGGATTCGACTCATGACGGCCATGGTACCAGCATCGATATGGCGGCGGCCCGAGCCCCTTGACGGCACGAAGAGCGGGCCATAAAATATCCAAAGCCTAGGAACAACTAGGAATGGATGGTGGCGCACTTTGTGGGCGGAGGCCTGTGCAACAGTGCTCGTCGAAAAGCGACTACGCGATAAAGGCGCTGGTGTGTCTTGCTTTGGACGGCGGTGACGAGCCGGTTCAGGCGCGGCGGATCGTCGCCTTCGCGGGCATCCCTCCGAAGTACCTCGACCAGGTGATGCATGACCTCCGGCACGGCGGCTTGGTCGAGAGCAGACGTGGCTCCGGCGGGGGCTATGTCTTGGCGCGCCCCCCCGAGAAGATCAGCTTCCTGGATGTGACTGATTTGATTGACGGCTCGCATGGCGGTAAAGGTCGAATGCGTGACGGCGGCCAGGCGGAACTCCTGGTCACACCCGTGTGGGACGAGGCGAGGGAGTGCCTGCGCCGGATCCTTCGCTCGGCGACGATTGCCGACGCGGCGGCCCGCGCCTCCACCGAACCGATGTATCACATCTGACAGGAGACCCCATGAGCTCAAATAATGCACCGACGTTCACCGGGTTCGAAACGCTCGCGCTTCATGCCGGCCAAGAGCCTGACTCGGCGACGAATGCCCGCGCAGTGCCCATCTACCAGACCACATCCTACGTGTTCAACGACGCGGAGCATGCCGCCGACCTCTTCAGCCTGCGGCAGGCGGGAAACATCTACACGCGCATGATGAACCCCACGACGGATGTGTTCGAGAAGCGGGTCGCCGCTCTCGAGGGGGGCGTGGGCGCGTTGGCCTTCTCATCTGGTTCTGCAGCCATCACCTTCGCCGTTCTCAACATCGCCGGCGCCGGCGATCACATCGTCAGCGCCAACAGCCTGTACGGTGGCACGTACAATCTCTTCGTGCACACGCTGCCACGCTTTGGACTCGAAATCGACCTTGTGGACCCGGCTGATCCCCAGAACTTCCGGCACGCGATCAAGCCCAACACCAAGGCGATCTACGCCGAAACCGTCGGTAACCCGAAGCTCGACACGCTGAACATCAAAGCCGTCGCGTCGGTCGCCCACGAAGCGGGCATTCCCCTCATCATCGACAATACCCTGACGACGCCCTATCTCGTGCAGCCGTTCGACCATGGCGCGGACATCATCGTGCACTCAGCCACGAAGTTCATGGGCGGCCACGGTACGTCCATCGGCGGCGTGGTTGTCGATGGCGGCTGCTTCGACTGGACACAGAACGACAAGTTCCCGGGACTCGTCGAGCCTGATGTCAGCTATCATGGACTGAGGTTCTGCGAGGCGCTGGGATCGGCCGCCTATATCGTCAAGCTGCGTGTCAGCCTTCTGCGCGACATCGGAGCGGCGCTCTCCCCGTTCAACGCGTTCCTTCTCTTGCAGGGTCTGGAGACTCTGCCGCTTCGCATGGAGCGCCACAGCGCCAATGCCTTGCGGGTGGCGCAGCACCTCGAGCAGCACCCGAACGTGAGCTGGGTGAGCTATCCCGGGCTTGCGTCTCACCCTGCGCATGAAACGGCGCGCACGTACCATCATCGCGGCCTCTACGGGGCGATCATAGGGTTCGGCATCAAGGGCGGGCGTGAGGCGGGACGCCGCTTCGTCGAGAGCACCACGCTGCTGTCGCACCTCGCCAACATTGGGGACGCCAAGTCTCTCGTCATTCATCCGGCCACGACGACACATTCGCAGCTGAGCGCAGAGGAGCAACTGCTGGCCGGAGTGAGCGATGACTTCGTCCGTCTCTCGATTGGTCTCGAGACGATCGGAGACATCCTCGAGGACATCGACCTGGCCCTCGCTCCGGCGTGACGGTCATCGCCTGGGCCGTGCCGAGGAGGAATGAGGGAAGGCGCACGATGTGCGCCGCGCGTAGAATGGGGGACGGGCGGCTCGTTCACGCCGCCGATCCTTCCTCCGTCCGCAGCAAGCAATGACCGACGCCAGAGACAAGCTGACCAAAGAGATCGGCGACGTGCCGATCGGTACGGGCGACGACGTCGCCTCGGCCGGTATCGTCAGCCCCCAGTTCGTCACCTTCTCCCAGCCGACCGAGCGTCTTAAGCTGGAGGGCGGCGGCCGACTCGGTCCGTACACGCTGGCCTATCAGACCTACGGGAACCTCAGCGAGCGCCGTGACAACGCCATCCTCGTCACTCATGCCTTGTCGGGGGATGCACATTGCGCGGGACTTCACCAAGCCACGGACAAACGTCCAGGCTGGTGGGACATGATGGTTGGTCCCGGCAAAGCTCTGGACACCGACAAGTACTTCATCATCTGCTCGAACGTGATCGGCGGCTGCAGCGGCTCCACAGGTCCATCCTCCATCAACCCAGCCACGGGTCGGCCCTTCGGCACCGACTTCCCCATCATCACCATCGGCGACATGGTGAATGCCCAAGTCATGCTGATCGACCACATGGGCATCAGCAAGCTGCTCGCCGTGGTGGGCGGCTCCATGGGCGGCATGCAGGTGCTGGAATGGGCGATCTCACACAGTGGCCGGCTGCATCTCTGCGTGCCACTTGCAACAGCCGCGCGGCAGCCGACGCAGGCAATAGCCTTCAACGAAGTCGGCCGCCAAGCCATCATGGCCGATCCAAATTGGAGTGAAGGCCACTACTACAGCGGATCTGCGCCGGCCAAGGGCCTCAGCGTCGCGCGTATGCTGGGTCACATCACCTACCTCAGCGACGAGGCCATGCAGGAGAAGTTCGGACGCCGGCTGCGGAACATCCACGATTATTCGTTCACGTTCTCGGCCGACTTCGAGGTTGAGAGCTACCTGCGCTACCAGGGGTTGTCGTTCACGGACAGATTTGATGCGAACACGTATCTCTACATCACTCGAGCGCTCGATTACTTCGACCTTACCAGGCAGCACGGGAGCCTTGTGCAGGCCTTCCGAGGTGTCAGGGCCCGCTTCCTCGTGCTGGGTTTCACGAGCGACTGGCTGCATCCGCCCTATCAGCTCAAGGAGATCGTGAGCGCGTTGCGGGCCAGTCACAAACACGTGAGCTACTATGAAGTCGAGAGCCATTATGGCCACGACGCCTTCTTGCTCGAGCGCGAGAAGATGGAAGGTGTCGTCGCCGCCTTCCTGGCCAGTGGCGCCCGCACCTACTCTCTCGGCTGATCACATGCGACGGATCGACTACGCGCTGATCGAAGGCCTCGTCCCGACGGGGGCGACCGTTCTTGATCTCGCCTGTGGAGACGGAGAGCTGCTCCACGAGCTCATGACCACGAAGAGAGTGCACGGCAGCGGGGTCGAGGTCTCCAAGGAAGCCGTTGAAGCGTGTGTCGGCAAAGGTCTGTCGGTGTTCCACGGCGACCTCGATGAGGGTCTGGCCGACTTTGCCGATGGGTCACACGACGTCGTCATCCTGAGCATGAGTCTGCAGCAGCTGCGTCGGCCGCGAATGATCGTTCGCGAGATGGCGCGCGTCGGAAGTCGATGCATCGTCAGTTTCCCGAACTTCGCTCACTGGGTGCCGCGAGTGCAGCTTGCCCTGGGCGGGCATATGCCGGTGTCTCGGGAGTTGCCGTACGAGTGGTGGGATACCCCCAACATACACCTCTGCACCATCAAGGACTTCCGCGGGCTCTGTCGGCAGGAGGGGTTCGTGATCGAGCAGGAACTCTTCCTCACGAACGTCCGAAAGGAGCCGTCCCGTCGCGTACTCGCCCCCAATCTCATGGCCCGTATCGCCATCTTCCTGGTCCGTCGCCAGTGACGCCAGCAAACTTTGTGACGACGTTCAAAGGGGCTACACTGTGGGTACGCTTTGCGCCCCGAAGACCGGCGTGAGTGTCACAGGGGGGCGCCATCCAGCCCTCCAGTGCGACAAGTGGATGCGCCGCGAGACAGAAGGAGACAGAAGTGCCTCAGGGTAAAGTCAAATGGTTCTCGGCCGAGAAGGCCTACGGCTTCATCGAGCAGGAGAACGACAACGACATCTTCGTGCATGTCACCGGTCTGGCTCACGGCGTGACCACCCTCGAGAAGGATCAGCTCGTCGAGTACGAGACGGAGCAGGGGCGCAAGGGACCGCAGGCGACGAACGTCAGGCCTACGGCGGCGCCCGCCTCAGGCGTCGAGCAGGAGACGCCGCAAGAAGAGGCGGAAGAAGCTGCTGAGGAAGCGGAAGCAGAGGAAGCGGAAGCAGACGAAGCGTCAGAAGACGAAGCGTCAGAAGAGGAAGCGTCAGAAGAAGAAAAAGAAGAAGACTAGCAGCGACATCTGCGGCAGGGCCAGCTGCCCCGGGAGTGTTCCGGGCAGCTGGCCCTTCGTTTCTTCCGATCCGGATCGTTGAGGCATGATAGGGAGGGGCAATGATCGACGGCATCCACTGGCTCGGGCACGACACGTTCCGCATTGAAGGCTCGAGCATCGTGTACTTCGACCCGTGGAAGCTTCCGCGCTCGGCTCCGCCCGCGGACGTCATCCTCGTCACGCACGAACACTACGATCACTTCAGCGTCAAGGACATCGAAGCGGTTTCCCATCAGGGAACCGTGCTCGTGGGACCGTCATCCGTCACCAGCGCCCTCGAGAACGTGAAGGGGCTTTCGCTCATCACGATCGAGGCTGGACAGACGGTTCAGGCGGGTGCAGTCACCGTAACGGCGTTTCCCGCCTACAACACAGATAAGTTCCGGTCTCCCGGCGAGCCGTTCCATCCCAGGCAGGCGGGAGGGCTCGGATACGTCATCGACATGGATGGGCGGCGGATCTATCATGCCGGCGATACGGACAGGATTCCGGAGATGGGCGCAGTGTACTGCGACGTCGCATTCCTCCCGATCGGCGGGACGTACACGATGACAGTGGACGAAGCCGCGATCGCGTGCGAACTCATACACGCCTCGGTGGCTGTGCCCATGCACTACGGAGACATCGTCGGGAACCGGGCGGACGCTGCGCGCTTTGCCGAGGCGAGCCGTCTTCCCGTGACCATCCTGGTGCTCGAGCGCTGTTAGCGCCCGGAAGCAGGGAGGATCGTCAGTCCTCGGCCCACTCGAGGACAACCGCCTCTTCAGGGCAGGCTTCGGCGGCGCGCTCCACGGCGTCCCACAAGGTCTGGTGCGGCAACGGCTCGAGCACCTCAGCCAAGCCGTCGTCCCGCAGGAAGAACACGTCCGGGCAGACTTGTTCGCAGGCGCCAACCCCGGTACAACGCTCGTAGTCTATGGAGGCTTTCAGCTTGTGTGACATAGTCCGAGAGTACACGGGAAAAACGGGAGGGCAGAATGCTCAGCGAGGGAGACAAGGCTCCGGCGGTGATCGGCACCTCGTATGACGGCAGGACGTACAACCTCGGGGCTCCCGGGAAGCCGACGGTCCTCTGGTTCTATCCAAAGGCGGCGACCGGCGGTTGAACCACCGAAGCCGTTGAGTTCAACGGCCTGCTGGAGGAGTTCGAGCGCGTGGGGGTGGACGTGATCGGAGCAAGCATCGATCCACCCCAGGCCAATCAGCGGTGGGCGGAGAAACACGGGCTCAGAATGCCTCTCATCAGTGACACTGGATCGCATGCGGTGGCAGCTGCTTTCGGCGTGGCGCGTCCCATGGTGGGCGTCGCCAAGCGAACGACATGGTTGATCGACGGCGACGGCACGCTGCGCATGGTCTGCCTGAAGGTGACGCCGAAGGGCCATGCGGCGCAGGTGCTCGAAATGGCGCGACAGATCTGGGGGCAGCAGCGGTAGTTGCGGTGACGGCGGAACGAGAAGGTCCTACTCCCCCTCGAGTTCCTCACGTACTCCGAGATAGACCGCCGTATCGAGCATGAAGATGCGGCTGGACCATGCGTCGTTCGGGGCCGTGGATCGGTCCGCGTCATCCACCGCCGCCACTCGCGCGGTCATGTCGTCGCAGTAGTGGACGATGATCGCCTCGCGCGTCATCGGGATCACAGGACTCCCTTTTTCGCGCATGCCGTGGTGGGAGATCACGACGTGCAGGAGACGCATGGCGATCTCTTGTGGGAAGCATTCGGCCTCGTCGATCAGCTTGCTGACCATGGTTTGGCCGATCACGATCTCCCCGTGCAGACGGCCGATGTCCGTCATGGAAGGGAACAGAATGTCGTCGGTGTAGGCCTTGGTCTTGCCGATGTCGTGCAAGAGCCCACCGGCGACGACCATATCGCGATTCACAGACGGAAAGCGGCTGGCGATGTCGGCGGCACACTCCGCGACGATGATGGAGTGCTCGAGCAGGCCGTGGCGATAGGCGTGGTGGTTGCGCACGGCGGCAGGCGCGACCACGAATGTTGCGCCTGGCTCCCGCGAGCCGTCGAAGGCGCGCTCGAGGAGGAGGCGCAGATGTGGGTCACCGACGGAGTCGACGAGCGCATGCAGCCTCTCCGCCAGCTCGCCGGCATCGATGGGTGACACAGACACGAGCTCCGAGAGATCGTATTCGCCGGCGGCTGCGACGCGAAGCCGACGAACCTGCACTTGGGGACCGTACTGTGGATGGACGCTGTACGTTCCGAAGACGACAGCGACGTCACCCGGCGTCATCGCCAGCGCCTCTTCCGAAGGGTCGAAGTGAATAGCCCGAACCTCGCCCGTCGCGTCCCGCAACCTGAGACGGAGGAAGGCCTTGCCGTTGCGGTCTGAGGCGCTCTCGATCTCACTGCACGCGTAGCAGCCGTCCAGCGCCTGTCCCGAGCGCAGATCTGCAACGGGCGTACGCTGCCCCTCGTGTCGCGGGATCTCAGATTCGTTGGTCACTCACTCGCCTCCTTGTCTGAACCACAGGCTATCAGACGTCGGCGCGAAGCACAGGGCGACCATGGGCATCCGAGGATGACGACGACGTGCCCGGCTGCCTCCTTACTCTAGGCACAACGTCAGGGCCTATCGGCCTCATCCGGCATCGCCTCTGGCGTCGGGTGCGCACCCGAACTGGCGGTCGGCGGCGGGGAGGGGTTGACGGCCTTGCTGCTCAGCTCGTCGTGGCCTCCCTACAAGACGCCGCCCGAAGACTCAACCTATCGCAACTTCCCATGGGGCCTCCTCGTGGATGCACGGGGTCTGGCTACGGCATCTGTTGCCATGCCGAAGTGTCTCGTGGTACTCACGAAGGTTCCCCTGGGCTCTGTTCATCTGCCGTCTTCCCTATGAAGAGGAGCAGCACGAGAAGGCCCCCGGCGATCATCGCGACGACCATGAAAGGCAGGGCGGCCGAGAACCGGAACAGAAGACCGCCGAGAAGGGCGCCCAAGGCCATGGGCAGACCCATTGCCGTGTCGAACACCGCGTAGCCCCATGCCAGAGGGACGCCCCGAAAGGACGGTGCGACGATGGAATTGGCGACGTAGCGCAATGCGTCGAACGACCCGAGGGCCAGCGCCGCCAACCCCCACGTCAGCTGACCGGTCCCCAACAGAAGCAAGGCAGAACCGGCGAGCAGAAAGGCGAGGACGCCGGCGATCCCGGCCCGGGGACCACGAGATCCGGTCAGCCGCCCCATGACGATCGTGAGCGCGGATGCCCCGAGGGCCGTGAGGGACGAGTACACGCCGAGGGCGAAGAAGCTCTGGCCGTGTTCCTGAGCCAGGTAAGGATTGACGAAGTCCTGGCCCACGAAGACGGCCAGGAAGCCCGTGAAGAAGAAGAAGAGATAGCGCCGAAAGCGACGCCGGCGCCAGAGCTCATTGAGGCTCCATGGCGAGTCGGCGCTGTGGTAGGGCGTGTCCTTGATCAGCGAGATGCAGACGGACGACAAGACGTACAAGACGATGCTGACGATGAACACAGTCGACATGCCCCATCTGTCGGCGGCGAACCCGCCGAACAACGGCGCCGCGGTCAGGCCGAGAGGGTAGACGCCGTAGAGGATGGCGAAGTTGCCGGCTGCATGCTGCGGTTCCGACTTCAGGTAGATGTACGACTTCATCGCCGGGTTGTTGGCGAACGCGAGCCCTGAAACGACGTATCCGGGGAGCAACCAGGGCCAGCTGGGCGCGAGGAAGTAGAACAAGGGGGCGAGACCGGCCAGCCACCACACCATGACGATGACCGGCTTGAGACGGAACCGCTTGGCGGCCCACGCGCCGGGGGCGTTGCCGAGAGTCACGACGAGCAGCATGGTGGCATTCATCAGGCCGATGGCAAAGCCTGACGCTCCGAGCTCGAGGGCGTATGTGGAGAGCAGCCGCAGGTAGAGGCCGATCGCGAACGCGAACAGCAGGATGGCCAGAGCCATCAGCCGTAGATCGCGATCGAGTCGGGACATGAGCGAACTCCCTCAGCAAGCCTCGATCAGCAGATGAGGCGATCCATGACAACGCCGCCGCCGGAAACCGGCGCGATTGTACGCGCCGGGCAGTTTGCCGGCATCCCATGCCGTTGGCGGTGCCGGCATTCACGTTCAAGAGAAGCTTTCCTGATGCCCCGGCATCATGCATACTGGTTCACTTCCGGTTCCCTACCGGGTAATCGCTCAGCAGGGAGGATAGCGTGGAGCTTCGTCGCATCGACCGTCTGCCGCCATACGTCTTCAGCATCGTCAACGATATGAAGGCGGAAGCGCGCCGTCGCGGCGAGGACATCGTCGATCTGGGCATGGGTAATCCTGACCTCGCGACGCCCACGGCGATTGTCGACAAGCTGACAGAGGCCGCGCAGAATTGCCGCAATCATCGGTACTCCGCGTCCCGGGGCATCACGAAGCTGCGGCTGGCGCTGGCGAACTGGTACGAGCGCAGGTTCGCTGTCGACTTGGACCCCGAGCGTGAGATCGTGGTGTCGATCGGCGCCAAGGAAGGCCTTTCCCACCTCATGTGGGTCTTGCTGCGCTCCGGTGACACGGCCCTTGTGCCGGAGCCCTCGTACCCAATCCATCAGTTCAGCTGCATTTTCGCGGGAGCGGAGGTCACCAGCGTCCCGCTCTCCCACGACACCGCCGACTTCTTCGCCGATCTCAAGCAGGCGTACGATCGTACATGGCCGCGTCCGCGCGTGATCCTCACCAGCTTCCCTCACAATCCCACGGGGCACTGTGTTGATCTGGACTTCTTCGAGCGACTTGTCGACTTCGCCAAGCGAAACGACATCGCCGTCATCCACGACTTCGCCTATGCAGAGGTCGTCTTCGACGGTTACAAGCCACCGAGCATCTTCGAGGTGCCCGGCGCCAAGGACGTGGCCGTTGAGTTCGTCTCGCTCAGCAAGAGCCACAGCATGGCCGGCTGGAGAGTCGGATTCTGCGCGGGAAACGCTGAGATGGTGGGCGGTCTCCAGCGGCTCAAGAGCTACCTTGACTACGGCGTCTTTCAGCCCATACAGATCGCCGCCATCACTGCTCTCAATGATTGCGACGATGTTCCAGCTGCCGTGGCGGAGGTCTATCAGAAGCGGCGCGATACGCTCTGTGATGGGCTAGCTCGGGTTGGCTGGGAGGTCCATAAGCCCCGCGGGACGATGTTCGTCTGGGCCCCCATCCCGCCGGCCTATGCCCACCTCGGCTCGCTTGAGTTCAGCAAACTCCTGCTCAACGAAGCCGGTGTGGCAGTCAGTCCTGGGCTGGGCTTCGGAACCGCCTCCGACGGCTTCGTCCGCTTTGCCCTGGTCGAGAACGACGAACGCATCCGTCAGGCGGTTCGCGGCGTACGAAAGGTCATGGACGCGGCCCCGGGCGGCGACGCCGGGTGAACCTCGGCGGAATGGCATTGCGGGACGGCGTTCTGTTGCAGAGCGAGCGCCACTGGGCCGCCGCCGTACGGCGGCCGGACGGTGTGCATGTCAGCTCAGGCGAGAGGGCGAAAGTGCCGGGGCACGAGGCGATGGTTCGCGTGCCGATCGTGCGCGGGCTTGTGAGACTAGGAGAATCACTCGCGGTATTGCCGGCGGTCCGGCGAGCCACGGGAGGGCCGGTGTTGCCCCAGGAGGAACCGCGAATGCTGGCTGCCACGCTGGCGAGCGCGGCGGGCACGTTCGTCGTTCGTCATCGCCTGCCGGGACCGCCTCTCCTGCGGGAGCTCGCCGCTATGGGCATCTCTCTGGCTCCAGTCCTGCTCCTCCTGCGCGATTCCCGCTTGGCGCGCTATCACGGCGCCGAGCACAAGAGCATCGGGGCGTACGAGGCGAAAGCCGAGCCACAGGATGTCGGCAAGGAGCATGCGCGCTGCGGCTCTAATCTGATCGCGCCGATGGCGGTGACGACGATCGTGACCAATATGGTGCTCCGCGCTGCCGGTAAGGAGAACAAGCCGGTGACGACATTCCTGGCGGGCCTCGTGAGTATCGGCACGGCCGTCGAGATGTTCAGCTGGATGAGTCGCCACCATGACCATCCGCTGGCCCGAGCGCTGCGCCGGCCCGGCATTGAGATGCAGCGGCTGTTCACAACGAGTGAGCCGAGCAGCGAGCAACTGGACGTGGCCGATCTCGCGCTGAGCGAACTCCTTCGCCTTGAGGGCGTCGAGCCCGAGTGACGCGAGGGCCGGACGAGCCCTCGAATAGGCCGCGGTCTTCGCGGTCCTCGTCGGGCCTCGGCTCAGGCCTCTGCCGCTTCACGCTCCTGCTGCCGTTTGAGCCGACGCCGCTGTGCGGCGGCGAACCATTCCCGCTCCTCGCTGGTGAATGGGACGAACCCCGGGACAGGAAGTGGCCGTCCCTCATCGTCGATGGCGACGAGCACGAGGTAGGCGGAGTTGGTGTGCGTGAGGGTGCCGCTGCGCAGGTTCTCGGCTTCGACCCTCACGCCGATTTCCATTGAGGTCCTCCCCGCATGGTTGACGTGTGCCCGGAGGCGCACGAGGTCACCGATCTGCACGGGATGATGGAAGTCGATGCGATCGATGGCTGCAGTCGTGACATGAGTGCGGCAGAACCGGTAGGCGCAGGCCGCGGTCGTTCAGCGGCACGACTCGGCCCTCACTCCGCCGGCCGCGACTGCCAC
>CAZHMG010000007.1:0-60129 GCA_964533575.1 uncultured Thermoleophilia bacterium
AGGACCGTCGCGTCGGTGATCACGTCGTCCGCACCCACGATGCTCCGCAGGCCTTCGACGATGGCTTCTCTGCTCAGGGTCATGATGGCGGTCCTCAGTCGGTCGTGGGTCGTCAGTGGAACAGCGGGTACGCGCGCTCGAGGATATCGTCCATGGCAGTGCCGATGCTCTTGTAGACCGTCTCGTTCATGCGCTGGTAGACGTCCGCGTTCGACGGATCGGGAGCGAAGGACTCGCGGCCCTTCGGCATCACGGCGGCGGCCGTCTCGAAGTCGGGATACACGCCCGTGGCCACCGCCGCGCAGATGGCGGCGCCGAGGCTCGCCCCGCCGCTCTCCACGCTGCGCGACGCCGGCAGATCGAACACGTCGGCGAAGATGTGCATGAACAGGTCGCTGGAGGCGCCGCCGCCGGAGATCACGATCGAGTCGAGCTCGATGCCGAGCTCGCGGCACATCGCGTCCACCCGGCTCTTCATCGTGAGGGCGATCGCCTCGAGGATGGACCGGCACACGTGCGCCCGCGTGTGGCGGGCGTCGAAGCCGATCATCACGCCCTTGCGGAACGGCTTGTCGTCCGGGGCCAGCCAGTCCAGCACCGTCATGAGGCCGTCGCTGCCCGGCCTGACCGTCTCCGCCTCGCGCTCCAGGTATGTCTCGCGCGAGAGGCCGGCGGCCTCCGCGGCGGCGGCAAACTCCGGCCCCAGCAGGTCGAGGAACCAGGTGAGCGTCCACATCCCCCGCCGGATGCCGTGACTCTCGTACAGGTACGTGTGGGGGATGCAGGCGAAGTTGGTCCAGAACTCGTGCGTGTCGCTCCGGTTCTCCGACCCGTGCACCATGGCCGCGATGTAGGTGCCCAGCGAGATCAGCGCCATTCGCGGGCCGAGCGCGCCCGAACCAAGGGCTTCGACCGCCTTGTCGTTCGCGGTGCAGACGACCGGGAGCCCTGCCGGGATGCCGGTGGCCTCCGACGCCTCGGGCGTCACGACCCCGGCCACCTCTCCCGGCAGCTGCAGCTCGAAGAGCATCTCGCGCGGGATGTTCCAGCGCTCGTAGGCCGCCGGGTCGTCGCTCCACCGCCACGTATCCATGTCGATAGGCCACTGGTCGGCGATGCTGTTGGCGGCCTGATCGCGGAACTGCCCGGTGAAGCGGTGCGTGATGTAGCCGGACGACGTGGTCACGTAGGCAGTCTCGGGATGCTCGGGGACGTGCGGCCGGTAGGCGCGCCTGTCCATCCAGCTCATGATGGGCGCGGCGAGGGAACCGTCGGCCTTGAGGAAGGCCCGTTCACAGCGGATCGTGCAGAGGCCGACGCCCAGGATCTCCGTGCGGTCGCCCGGGAACGCCGCCATCGCCTGGCGGCTGGCGGCGCAGATCGACGCCCACAGGTCGTCGTCCGGATGCTCGACGACGCCGATGCGTGGGCGGCTCATCGGCTGCAACATCTGCCGTCCCTGGCACACCACGCGGCCGTCCAGGTCGAAGACCACGACCTTGCTGCTCTGGGAGCCGTTGTCGATGCCGATCAGATACTTGCCCGGTGTCGGGGAGCCGCGGTCCGTTCCCACTAGCGCACCAGGTAGCCGCCGTCGACGACCAGCACGTGGCCGTTGACGTAGTCAGACGCCCGGCCGGCCAGAAAGCCGATGGCCCCCATGAGGTCCTGCGGATCGCCCCAGCGGTCCGCCGGGATGTGCTCCAGGACTGTCCGGTTCGTCTCCGGGTTGCTCCTCGTCTGCGTCGTCAGCTCGGTCGCGAAGTAGCCGGGCGCCAGGCCGTTGACCTGGATGTTGTAGACCGCGAGCTCGTCGCAGTACGCCTTGGTGAAGCCGGCGAGGCCGTGCTTGGTGGCCGCGTAGGCCGCCGAGCCCCGCCCGCCGAGATACGTGAAGACCGAGCAGATGTTGATGATCTTGCCGCCCTGCCGCGGGATCATCTGCTTCGCCGCCTCGTGCGCCATCTCGAAGGCGGCGGTCAGGTTGACTGCTACGGACGCGTCCCACTGCGCGCGCCCGAAGTGGACGACGTCGGCGAGCGGATTGATCCCGGCGCTGTTCACGAGGATGTCGAGCGAGCCCAGCCGCTCAACGCAGGCGCTCACGATCTGCCGCGGAGCGCCCGGCGCCGTGATGTCCGCCTTCATGAACTCGTAGCGGCGGCCCTCGGCCTCGATCATCTCTCTCGTCGTGTTGCCGTCGTCGACGACGCTCGGCACGAAGATGTCGGCGCCGCCCTTGGCGAGCGCCAGCGAGAAGGCGCGGCCCAGCCCCGTGTTGCCGCCCGTCACGACGGCGTTTCTGCCCGCGAGCGAGAAGAAGTCCATGCTGAAGTCGCGGATGTCCGTCATGCCCCCTGCCCTCTGCTGTATGCCGTCGTCGTGCCGTGCCTGATTCACGCCTGGTCACGCTCGCTTCATGTTCGGCGTGATCGGTTGAATCCCCGCCGCCAAACCATTAACCAGTTGATCAGATTCTAGCGAATTGCGCGAGATGTTCGCCATGTCGCGGCTACACCTCCGTCCTCAAGGTGACGGTGAAGCAGGCGCGGGCCTGAGGATCAGGACCCGATGACGAGAGGGGGGCGGGCGCCTGCGGCGCCCGCCCCCCTCTCGCATCACCTCACGCCGTCGCCCGCGTCGCATCGGCGATCGACTGCGCGACGATGGTCGCGTCCTCGCCTACCCCCAAGAGCAGCGCCGACTTGCGGGTGCGCAGGAAGGGGATGCCGACGAAGTACAGACCGCGCACGACGGTGCTGCGACCGTCCTCCTGGATCGGGAAGCCGACCTCGTCGAACGCGTCCTGCCACGGCAGCCACGAGCGATAGCCGGGGCGGAAGCCTGCGGCGAAGATCACCGCCCCGAACCCCGTCAAGTCGAGGGTCTCCGGTCCGGCGTCGTCGAATGGCGCCGGCTCCGGCTCTTCCGGCAACTCGAGACCGCGCTCCTCGGCCGCCGTACGAACCGCCGTCATGAACCCGCGGTAGCGCTGGTCGCCCCACGCCACCATCTCCCCGAGATCCGCGGCAAACCGCGCCGTCCATCCCTCGGCGCCGAGAAAGTGGCCCGCAAGCTTGACCCCAGACGCCTGGAGAATCCGCAGATTCAGATCGTGACCGCCCCCGTGACCGGTGGCCAGCGGGTTCGCCACAAGCCTCTCCGCCGGTCCCAGGGCCTCGAGCCGCTGGTCAAACAGCCCCGTTTCTCGCATCCACCACACGACGTCGTGACCGAGGATCTGGCGCGGAACCAAGGGCGCCCGTCCGCAGGACAGGTAGACGTCAAGCCCAGCCTGTCGTAGCTCTTCTGCAATCTGCGCGCCGGACTGGCCGCTTCCCACGATGAGTACCCTGCCGGCCGGCAGCGCTGCCGGATTGCGATAGTCCCCCACGTCCATCTGAGGCAGATCGGCCGGCAGCGTCGCCGCCCCGGGCGGCCGGTGCGGCCGCTGATAGGCTCCCGCGGCAACCACGAGCGTGTCCGCGCGCAGGAGCCCGGAGGACGTGTAGAGCTGGAAGCCGCCGTGGTTCGACGTGACGGCGCCCACCTGCACGCCCTCCCGCACGGGAGCCCCAAAGCTGCGTGCGTACCGTTCGAGATAAGCAACGATCTCGTCGCGCGGCATGAAGCCGTCCGGGTCTGTTCCGTCGTAGGGGTAGCCGGGAAGCAGCACGGACCAGTTCGGCGTCACGAGACAGAAGCTGTCCCAGCGATGCCGCCAGGTTTCACCGATACGGCCACGCTCCAGAACGACGTGGTCGATGCCGCGAGAAGCAAGTTCGTGACTCACCGCCAGCCCGGCCTGTCCGGCCCCGACCACAACTGTGTTCACGTGTTCCATGATGGGACTCCATCTGAGCAATCAGGTCCGCATACCAGACCCTGACTGGTCTATTCCCGCTCTGGTGAGTAAGCGTCTGCGGCTATGTCCGGGCGCGCGCCGCCCCGCCGCGCACTGTCACCTCTTCAAGGATGACAGCCTGCCCGGCGCGGTCTACTGTCGTGCTGCCACGGGAGCATCGGACAAGTGAGGTCGCGTGAGCGATCAGTACGAGCAGGCGGCGCATCAGATCCTCGCGCGCCTCAACAGTCTGGAACGCGAGCGGCTTGCCTTCTCCCTCGCGGATGTGCAGGCACGCGTCCGGCTCGCCGCCTCGATGGCCGAGCTCGGGTTGGCGGCGCAGATCGACGACGCCGGCAACGTCTTCGGGCGGCTGGAGGGGCGCGAGCCGGGCCTCGCGCCCCTCGTCGCGGGGTCGCACCTGGACACCGTCGCCGATCCGGGCCGCTTCGACGGCGCGCTCGGCGTCTTCTGCGCCCTCGAGTGCGCGCGGCTCGTCGCCGCGTCGGGCGAGCCGCTGCGTCATCCGCTCCTCGTCTCGGCGCTCGCCGACGAGGAGGGCACGGCGGCCGGCTTCTGCTTCGGCTCCCGCGCCCTCCTCGGCCGCCTGACCGACGACGAACGGCGCGCGGCGGGCGGCGAGACGTCCCCTCTCGGCGCCGCCCTCACCGCCGCCGCGACGGAGTTTCGGCGGCACAGCTGGGATGTGCAGCCGGCGCGGCTTCTCTCCCCCGCCGGCACGGCGTTCGCAGCCGCCGCCTACCTCGAGCTCCACATCGAGCAGGGGCCGGCGCTGGGTCCGCAGGATCCGCCGGTGGCGGTGCTGCGCGACATCGCCGGCATCGACCACTTCGCCGTCGTCTTGCAGGGCATCGCGGGACACCCGGCCACGGTCGCGACGGCGCGACGCGGCGAGGCGGTGCTACGGGCCGCCTCGTTCATCCAGCGTTACTGGCCGGAGGCGGCCTCCTTCCCCGACGCCGTCGTGAACATCGGACGTCTCGAAGCCGAGCCCGGCGAGATGAACGTGACGCCGGCCGCCGTGCGCGTATACGTCGAGCACCGCAGCCCATCCCCGCAGACGCTCGCGCGGCTCGAAACCCGACTGCGCGAGATCGCCGGCGACCACGACGGCGAGGTCGAGGTGCTCCTGCGCAGCGTGCCGGTCCCGCTGGATCTCCGCCTGCGCGACCTCGTCCGGGCCGCCGCGGAGGACCGCGGCATCGAATGCGGCGAAGTCTCCAGCTGGGCGGGGCACGACGCCGCGCAGTTCTCCGATACGTGCCCGGCGGGCATGATCTCCGTTCGCAACGTCGGCGGCGTCAGCCATTCCCCTCAGGAACGCGCCGAGGCCGGCGACATCGCCGCCGGCCTCGAGCTGCTGCACGCGGCGCTCCTCGCCGCCGACGCCGCGCTTCCCTGAAATACGAGAGGGGCGGCCTGCCCGCCGCTCCGCCGCCCCTCCGACTCTTCCGGTTTACGCCCCGGTCGACACCACGATCGCGACGCTCGATCCCTGCGGCTCACCGGTTCCGGGCTCCGGGAACTGCCAGAACACGTCGCCTTCTGCGGTGTCGCTTGACTGCTGGTAGACCTTCACCGCGAACCCAGCCGCCTGGAGCGCCGTGGTCGCCTCTTGCTCCGTCATGCCGACGACGTTCGGCACTTCCACAGCGGTGGCGTCGTCGGGCAGCGGCCCAAGCGAGACCGCAAGGAGGATCGTGGTGCCCGGCGCAACGCTCGCGCCCGCGCCCGGCGATTGCGCACCCACCTCGTCCTTGTCGACGCCGTCGGTGTAGACCCCTACCGTCTCGAACTCCAGCCCGGCATCCTGCAGCGCCTGCGCGGCCTCGTCGGCCGTCACTCCCACGACGTTCGGCACGATCGCATTCCTGGCAGGTTCCGTCCCGAGCGACACGGTGAGCGCGATCTCGGCTCCCTCGTCGACGCGCGTCCCGGCCTGGGGCGACTGTCTGATCACGTCGTCCACGTCGACGTCATTGTCGTAGGCCTCGCTGACGCGCCACGTCAGCCCCACCTCGGCAAGGTCGCTCTTCGCTTTGGCGATCGAACTACCCGTCACGTCGGGCACTTCCACGCCCGCGGGGGCGGCGGCCACGATCACATTGATTCGCGTACCCTCCTCGACCATCTGGCCGGCCTTTGGGTCCTGCTCGACGATCTCTCCGGCGGTGACCTCGCTGTTGGCCCTCTCCGTCACGGTGCCGAGTTCGAGGCCGGCCTCGGTCAGCGTCGCCTCGGCTTCGGCGACCGTCTGGCCCGTGACGCCGGGGACCGAGACCTCGTCCCCCCCGGCAGTGAGGAAGTACACGGCGGCAGCGGCGATGAGGAGCGCGATGACGGCAAGCAGGATCCAGAGCCAGGCCTTGCCGCCCTTCTTCTCCTCGACGTAGGCACGCACGTCCGAGGAGTTCGGCTCTTGCGCCATCACGACACCGGAGGACACCGCGGCGTTGAAGTCGTTGACGATCGCGGATCGGAGCCCGGCTTGGGCGAGGGCGGCCACAGCCGCGTCCTCAGTCCTGCCCACGACGTCAGGGAGCACGGTCATCCGCGCCGCCTCCGGCGCCGGACCGGCAGAGACGATGATCGCGATGCGGGAACCTGTCGTCGCGACCGCATTGGCTGCCGGGTACTGGTGCGACACCATCCCCGTCGTCACGGTCGAACTGGGGTTGCGGAGCACCTCAACGCCGAAACCGGCAGACTGCAGATCGACCAGCGCCGCGTCCTGGCGCATCCCGAGCACGGACGGCACCACTTTCGTTGTTCTCGGGCCCGACGGCTGCCCCGTGGAGACACCCAGCACGACGCCGCTCCCTGCCGGGATGGAGGGGCCTCCGAGGGGCGGAGCCGGCGTCCTCATCTGGCGGGTCGGCTCTTCGACAGGGCCGGCTCCGGGCATCTGTCGAGTCGGTTCTTCCTCCGAACCGACATCGCGCATGTGCCGGGTCGGCTCTTCTCCCGGCTGCTCGTCCCGAGGACCTTGTCCCTGTCCTCCACCTGCGCCGCCTGCGAACTCGTCATTCATCATCGGTCCTTTCCCCGGGGAACCGTCTGAGGCGTGGCGCCTTCGTACGGTCACTCTAGTGCCGGGCGTTCCTGTTGTCACCCATTGAGTGACCGACGGGCAACCTCTCACTTCCCCATCCATACCGCACCGTGGATTGGATCCCTGCCTCCGGCGGGTAAGCAGTCTTGTCAGAGTGCTGCTGCACGTCGACAAGAGGATCCCCCATGACCATGCATATGTTCCCGTGCCCCCACTGCCCCGCGGACTTCGATTCGCTGAGATCGCTCGAGTACCACCTGCGTGCCATGCATTCCGCCGCCATGCCGTCGGCGCCGTACCGTTGCGTCACCTGTGACGCCGAGTTCATGGCTCAAGCGGAATGGCTTGATCACATGCATGACGATCACGAGCCCGAGCGACTCGAAACCGGGACGTGAGGACATCCCTCTGAAGTAGTCGATGGTGAGTGCGAAGCCCAAGGGGGAGCAACGCTTCCTGGTCCTGGCCGCCTCCCTCGGCGCCGTGATCGGCGTCGCGCTGATCATGGTCACGGCCGCGAACTTCGCCCTCGGGTGGAACGTCCTCCCGCCCTCCCTGCTCGTGATCGGCGCCGTCCTGACCATCGCGGCGGCAGCCACGCTCAGGCAGGTCCGCCGGTAGACCGGACGGGATGAGGAGAGGACCGGCTTTCTCGCCAAGGCGACGAGGGAGGCGGTCCGTCCGCCCGATGTGCGAGCATTGGGCCGTGATGAGACGGCTCCGGAAACGGCGATCGCCGACGAGCGTCGGCGATCAGCCGCACAAGATGGCTGGGCGCGCCGCGGACGGCGATAATGGCCTCGCGGGCAAGGCTCAGCCCGCGATGGGTACGCGTCTGCCGCGACGCCTCGCCGTGACGTTGCTCGCCGCGCTGCTGCTCGCCGCCCTGCTGCCGCTCGCCGCATGCGGCGCCGGCTCCCACTCTGAGCCACCGCCCGGCGACGCGGGAAGCACCCAGGCGCCCGGCGCGGCTTCCCGGACGGGCGCCACGAAGACACCCGACGCCGCCAAACCGGCGCCGGCTCGGATGGGCGCGACCGCCAAGGGCGCCTCCCGCGCCGACGCGCCGGCTTCCCCGACCCGCATCGCCTTCGTCGATGTCGGTCAGGGCGACGCGATCCTCATCAAGTCCGGCGATGCGGACGTGCTCATCGACGGCGGTCCAGAAGGCGCAGACGGGCGCGTCGGGAGTGCGATGCGCGCCCTTGGGATGCGCGAGCTCGACACCATCCTCGTCACGCATGCGCATGCCGACCATGCCGGCGCCACGGACGACCTGGCCCGCCGCTTCGATCCCGATCGCATCCTGCTCGCCGGCCCATGCGACCCCGACGTGAAGCGGGCCGCCGGCGCGGCCGGGGCCAAACTGGTTCAGGTGCGCGGCGGCGACACCAGACGCTGGGGCGCCGTGAGGGCGCGCGTGCTCAGCCCAGGGCGCCTCTCGCACGACGCCAACGCCGACAGCGTCGTGCTGCTCCTCGACGTCGCCGGCCGCCGCATCCTGCTCACCGGCGACCTCACGGGCAGCAACGAGGACCGCGTGGCGCGCCTCTGCGTCCAGGGCAAGGCCCTCTACGCCCTCAAGGTGTCGCACCACGGCTCACGCTACGCGACGAGCGCCGGATTCCTCGCCGCCACCGACCCTCGTTTCGCGGTCATCTCCGTCGGACGCAACTCCTACGGCCATCCCACCGCACAGACGCTCGGCCGCCTGCGTGGCGCAGGCGCGCGGGTGTACACGACACGCCGCAACGGCACGATCACGCTGACTATAGCCCCGTCCGGTTCGGTCGCCTGGCGCTTCGCGCATCCGTGAGGCCCATGACTGGGAGCACGTGCGGCCGGCTCGCCTGGCGCTCCGACAGGCCATGACCCTCTGGTAACCAAGGAGGGAAGCGGAGTATAGTCGAGGGTGACCCGCCGTCGTCACAGACGGCACGGCGACACCGACCAGGGAGGCAATCCATGCCATTGAGAAGAAGGCCGCTTCGGCGCGCTGCAGTCGTGGGCGGCGCCGTCGCCATCGGCCACCACGCCGGCAAGAAGTCAGGCCAGAGGCAGGCAGAAGAAGCGCAGTACGCCCAGGAAGAGCAATATGCCGAGCCCGAGCCGGCTTCGGCACCGATGGCCGAGCCCGCCGCCGGCGGCGAGGGCATCGCCGATCAGCTCGCCAAGCTCAAGAGCCTGCTCGATTCGGGCGTGCTCACCCAGGCCGAGTTCGAGGCCGCCAAGCAAGCAGTCATCCAGGGCGGCTGAGCCGGACCCGAACAAGAAGGAGAACCGAAACATGACAATGGGTCCCGTACAGATCCTGGTGATCGGCTATGGCGCCGACGCCAATTTCAAGGGTGAGGCGCTCGACGAGCTCAAGCGCTTGCGCGAGCAAGACACCGTGCGCCTCATCGACCTGCTCTTCGTGATGAAGGACACCGACGGCAACATCGAGCAGATCGAGATCGCCGACATGGACGAGCTCACCGAGCTGGGCGCCCTGGCCGGCGCTCTGATCGGCTTTGGAGCGGCCGGCGAGGAGGGCGCCGAAGTCGGGGCCCTGGCAGGCGCAGCGTCGGCTCTCGAGAAGGGCTCATTCTTCGACGAAGAGCAGGCCTGGTACATCGCCGATGCGATCCCCGAGGGCACTGCGGCGGCGGTCGCCGTCCTCGAGCACCGCTGGGCAATCCCCCTGCGCGACGCGATCCGGAATGCCGGCGGCGTGCCTCTGGCCGACGAGTGGCTTCACCCGGAGGACCTGCTCTTGGCGGGCGTAGAGATCGGCCTCGAAGCGGACCTGTAGCGGGTAGCGGCCGTCTCTCGACGGACAGGGTCACAGATCTCGGCTTTCGAGGACGCGGGTGTCTCGCACGTTCTCGTTCCGAATGGCGAATGGTGGCGATGAGCAGGAGAACGCTTCCCGCCGCCGTTCGCCATTCGGACCGCACACCAGTCTGACGTGCCATCGCAGCAAGAAGAACAGTGATGGGCGAGCAGATCACTGCCGGTATCGACAGGACGAGCGTCGCTGACGGCGGCCGCCGGTTCGGCCCCAATCCAGGCGGGGTATCGCGAGTGGCAAGAGGACGCCCGCCGTACGGCTGCAGTCCACCGGCTGGGATCCTCTCCGGGAGCTCGAGGCCGAAACCCCATGAGAACGGACCTGTGCGACGGTTGCCGTTCCTCACTGAGAGCGGAGAGCATCCCCGCCGCGCGCCACAGAGCGTGTCGACGGGCACTTCACACGGTAGCAGAAGGACGCCACGCTGCAAGCGTTTCGCCAAGGGTTGATCAGCCACAGCTCGAGACCATGAGGAAGGTGCGGCCGCGTCCATGCGTGAGCATTGCGCGGCAATGACACGCATGGCCGAACAGGATTCCGCGGGCCTTCCCGGAAGCTAGAGTGAGAACGTCGAGACACTCCATTGGGGGGTTCGCCATGCCACTCGTCCCGCACCTCGCCAGCCCGCGGTCGCCCGCCGCTGAACGCCGGCGCGCAGTCCGTCCGCCCCGGCAGCGCCCAGGCCGGCATCCGCTGCTTGCCGCGCTGCTGCTGATGCTCACCGCGGGCGCGTTCGGCGCGGTCTGCGGGCCGGCCGCGGCCGCAGTGCCGGGCGAGGCCGTCTGGAGCGCGCGTTTCTCCTCGAACGCGCTCGGCGACGAGTACAAGAGCGTCGTCGCAGGCCCGAACGACACCGTCTACGCCGCGGGCGTCACCAAGGCCACTGAGGAGTCGAGCCTCCTGCTCCTGGTCAAGTACCGCGATCTGGGCGCGAGCGTCTCGCGCAGCTGGGTGCGTACGTACAAGTGGCCGGGCCGGTACGGCAGCGCCGCCGACGCCGTCGCCGTCGATGGCGCCGGCAATGTCATCGTGGCCGGCACCATCGGCATCACGCCGACTGCCTCGGTCAACGGCCGTGACATCCTCGTCCTCAAGTACGGACCGGGAGGCGCGCTGAAATGGGCGAAGCGCTACGACGGGTCCGCTCACAAGGACGATACCGTCAGCGGCGTTGTCGTCGATGGGGCGGGCAACGCCTACGTCGCCGGCACCGTGAGCAACAGCGGCAAGGGCCGCGACTATGTCGTGCTCAAGTATCGCGGCAGCGACGGCCAGCGTCTCTGGGCCGAGGGCTACGGGGGCACGAGCTGGGACCACACCGGAGGCATCGCCATCGATTCCTCTCGTAATGTCTATGTGACGGGCGCGAGCAGGCGCAACGGGATCGCCGCCGCGACCCTCAAGATCAGCCCTTCCGGCTCGCGCCTCTGGACGAAGCGGGTCGAGGCGGGAGCCGGCCTGACCTACGGCAACGCCATCGTCGTGAGTCCCGCCGGCGGCGTGTACATCGGCGGCGACGCCGCCGGCGGCATGTCGACCCGCACGCAGATGCTCGTCGCAAGGCTGTCGCGCTCGACGGGCGCCGTACAGTGGTCGTCGCTGATCGGCGAGGACGGCGACGAGACCGGCCGCGACCTGGCCGCTGACAGCACGGGCAACGCTGTCTGCGTCGGCGGCGCAACCGACGCGGGCCAGGCCATGAACGCACTCATGGCGCGCGTCTCGCCCGCGGGCGCCACACTCTGGACACGCCAGGTCTGGTTCGACGACGTGAACAATGACGCCCACTTCCAGACGGTCGCGGTCACCGGCGCCGGCGACGTCTTCGCCGGCGGCTACGGAACGCGCGTCATGAGCGGCGCCGACTTCCTGGTGAGTAGTGTCGGCCCCAATAACACGTACGCCTGGACGTATCAGCGTAACGGGTCCGCGTCGGGCGACGACATCTGTCGCGACGTCGCCCTCCGCGCCGGCGGCGTCTACGCCGCCGGCGTCACGACGACGGAGGCCGGCGGCATGGACGCCTGCCTCGTCAAGATCCTGCGCTAGCAGAAGACGACGGGGGCGGAGCGGCTGCGCCGCTCCGCCCCCTCTTCTTGAGCGTTCGCTCCACCACCTCCGGACTCGCCGAGGCTGCTCTGGACGCCTCGCGGTCTTCGAGTACAATCGTGACCATACGGTCACCCGCATCGAGAAATGGTTGATTGACCCGCCTGATCATCCTCGTCCCCACAGAACGAACATGAAGCAGCCGGGTTGGAGCAGCAGCAGGCGGACGCACAATCCTCGTCAGCGCCAAGGAGGAATCATGAGAGCAGTCACGGTACAGCCCGGAGTGGCGGGCTCGATTCGCTACGAGGACGTCCCCGAGCCGGATGAGAGCACCGGGTCGATCCTGGTGGAGGCCGTCGCGGTCGGCGTATGCGGGACCGACGTGGAGATTGCCTCGGGAGCGTACGGTTGGGCTCCCCCGGGACGCGACCGGCTGATCCTCGGCCACGAGTCGCTGGGCCGGGTCCTGGATCCGGGGCCAGATCGCAGCGTGAAGGCAGGCGACCTGATCGTCGCCGTCGTCCGGCGCCCCGATCCGGTGCCGTGTCCCAACTGCGCCGTCGGCGAATGGGACATGTGCAGGAATGGGCAGTACACGGAGCGAGGCATCAAGGAGCTCGACGGCTTCATGTCCGAGCGGTGGCGCATCGAACCGGGCTACTTCACCAAGCTGGATCCGTCGCTCGGCCTCCTCGGAGTGCTGCTTGAGCCGACGACCGTGGTGGCGAAGGCCTGGGAGCTCGTTGCCGCGATGCGCGCCCGGGCATTCTGGCAGCCTCGCGTGGCGCTGATCACCGGCGCGGGTCCCATCGGGATGCTCGCGGCGATGATCGGCGTTCAGCATGGACTCGACATCCACGTCCTGGATCGGATGACCGAAGGCGTCAAGCCCACGCTTGTGCGGGATCTCGGCGCCACCTACCACTCCGGCTCCGTTGCGAACCTCGACTTCGAGCCGGACGTGGTCATCGAGTGCACGGGAGTGGGTTCGGTGATCGTCGATTCGATCCGCAAGGTCGCCGCCGGTGGCGTGGTCTGTCTCACCGGGGTCGGAAGCGGCGGGCGCCCAAGCGACCTCTCTCCCGCGGACGTGGGCAAGGAGGTCGTCCTCCAGAACAACGTCATCGTCGGCTCGGTAAACGCCAACCGCCGGCACTTCTACCGAGGTGCCGAGGCTCTGGCAGCGGCCGACCGCGAATGGCTGGGGCGCCTGATCACACGCCGGGTACCGCCGCGGGACATCACGCAGGCGCTGGAGCGCGGCCCCGACGACATCAAGGTCGTCGTGGACTTCGAACTCTCGTGAGGGCGACGGAGCCCGGCCAACGCGACGGCGCCGTCGCCTCCACGACCGAGCAGACGCAGCTCGGCGAGGGAGCGCGCTGGGACGATCGGCGCGGCGAGCTCCTGCGGGTCGACATCCTGGCCGGTCGCGTGTTTCGCGACCGGGTCCAGGAAGACGGGTCGCTGGTCGCGGTGCGTGTCTACGACCTGATGTGGCCGGTCGGGATGATCGCGCCTGCCGCCGGGGACCCAGGATGGGTCCTCGGCGCCGGACGCGGCTTCGTCTACCTCGCGCCCGACGGCACCCACCAGACGATCGTGCAGGTGTCCGGCGAGGGGACGCGCATGAACGACGGCGCCTGCGATCCTCAGGGGCGCTTCTGGGGCGGAACGCTGGCCGACGACCATCACCCGGGCGGCGGCGCCCTCTACCGCCTCGACACGGACGGCTCGAGCGAGCAGGTACTCGACGGCCTCACAATCCCCAACGGCATCGCGTGGAGCCCGGACGGGCGCACCATGTACATGGTGGACAGCGGGCCGAGGGTCATCCACGCGTTCGCGTTCGACCCGGACCATGCGGCCATCTCAGCCGAGCGCGTGCTCATCGAAATCGCGGCGGACGTCGGCGCGCCTGACGGCATGACCGTGGACGCGTCCGGCGACCTCTGGGTGGCCATCTACGGCGGCGGGCAGGTCCGGCGGTATTCACCCGAGGGTGGGCTGCGCGAAGTGTTGAGCGTCCCGGCCGCCCAGAGCACCTCCTGCGCCTTCGCGGGCCCCGGCCTCCGCCGCCTCTACGTCACCACGGCGACGGAGACCTGGACAGACGAAGAGCGAAGGGCCGAGCCGGCGGCGGGGTTGGTGTACCGGTTCGACACCGAGGCAGTCGGCCGGCCGGCCGCACCGTTCCGGCCCGATCGGGAATGGTGGACGCGGTTCCGGGGCGGCGGCGTACCTGCAGAGTAGCCGCGAGCTGAAGTCCTCTCGTAGTTTCCGCCGCCGTGTCCCCGTAGATACACGAGGTCACAACCGCAGCCACCGCAGGTACGCTTGGCGTGACACCCTCGCTCTTCCCCTCGGTTCCAAACGAGGACGCGGGGAAGCTTCACCAAGGTCTTGGATAGCGCCACCACCATTGGAAGCAAGCGGGAGGCCGTTGCGGCATACAGCCAACAGCACCTCCCTATCCCCAGCAACAACACGCGAACGCGAGGATCCAGCATGAAGGTCATCATCGTGGGTGGAGTGGCCGGGGGCGCGTCGTGCGCGGCGCGCCTGCGCCGACTGGACGAGAAAGCCGACATCCTCATGGTCGAACGGGGGCCATATGTCTCGTACGCGAACTGCGGGCTGCCCTACCACGTGGGCGGCGTAATCGAGAAGGAGTCCAGCCTTCTCGTGGCCGACGCCGCCACATTCCGCGACAAGTTCGCCATCGACTGCCGGACCATGTGCGAGGTCGTCGGCATCTCAGCCGAGAAGAAGACGGTGGAGATCCGGGACCATCGGGCCGGCACGACGAGCACCGAGTCATACGACAAGCTCGTACTCTCGCCCGGGGCGGCCCCGATCCGGCCGCCGCTGCCCGGCATCGATCTGCCGGGCATCTTCTCTGTGAGGACGGTGCCTGACGCGCGTGAGATCCGAGACTGGATCGACAAGGACGAGCTGGCCGGGATTCACTCCTATTCGGGCTTTCAGACTGTGACGAAGCCCAAGCGAGCCGTGATCATAGGCGGCGGGTTCATCGGGCTGGAGATGGCCGAGAACCTCGTCGAGCGCGGACTCGAGGTGACGCTCGTCGAGATGCTCGACCAGGTCCTGCCCCCGCTCGATCGGGAGCTGGCCCGTTACGTCGAACAGCGTCTCCAACGGTTCGGCGTGCGCCTCGCCCTTGGTGACGGCGTGGCGAGCTTCCAGGCGGCCCCGGATGGGTCGCTGGACGTCGTCACGAAGTCGGGCGCCACATATCCCGCGGATATCGTGATCTTGGCGATCGGCGTCCGTCCGGAGACCGCGCTCGCCACGATGGCCGGCATCGAGCTCGGCGAGCGCGGAGGGATCCGCGTCGACGAGCACATGCGCACGAACGTTCCCGGCATCTTCGCCGTCGGCGACGCCGTCGAAGTCAAGGACTACGTCACCGGGACGTGGTCCCTGGTTGCGCTCGCCGGGCCGGCCAACCGTCAGGGCCGCATCGCGGCAGACGTGATCGCCGGCCGTGACTCCCGCTTTCGGGGCACACAGGGCAGCTGGATCTGCGCCGTCTTCGGCGCCGCCGTCGCAGGCACGGGGGCGAGCGAGAAGCAGCTCCAGCGCCTCGGCATGGACGACTACGAAAAGGTCTACCTGTATCCGAACTCGCACGCGGGTTACTACCCCGGCGCCAAGTACACGGCCATGAAGGTCCTCTTCCGCAAGTCGGACGGACGTCTCCTCGGCGCGCAGGCCGCGGGAGAGGCGGGCGTGGACAAGCGCGTCGACGTCATGGCGATGGCCATCCAGATGGGCGCGACGGTGTACGACCTCGAAGAAGCCGAGCTGTGCTACTCACCGCCGTTCGGGAGCGCGAAGGACCCGATCGACTTCGCCGGGATGGTGGGCGCGGACGTCTTGCGCGGGGACATGCCCCTCACGCACTGGAACGCCGACGACGTGGAACTTCTTCTTGACGTGCGCACGCCGCAAGAGCTCGGCGTCGAGTGCGTCCCGGGCGCGGTCAACATTCCGCTGGACGAGCTCCGGGGGCGTCTCGACGAGATCCCTCGCGACCGCCGCATCGGCGTCGTCTGTCGCTCCGGGCAGCGCGCCTACTACGCCACGCGCATTCTGCTGCAGAACGGTTTCGACGCCCGCAACGTCTCCGGCGGCATGCTGGCGCGCTCGATTCTCGTGGGAGGCGACGACTGATGGCCGGGCTGATCGAGAATTACGCGATCATCGGCGACACCCACACCGTTGCGCTCGTCGATCTCGGCGGCTCCATCGACTGGTGGTGCGCGCCCCGCATCGACTCGGACGCCTGTCTTGCCGCCCTGCTGGGCGACGAGAAGAACGGCAGGTGGATACTGGCGCCCCGCGGGCCGGTGACCAGCGTCAAACGCCGCTACGAGCACGAGACGCTCGTGCTCGAGACGCTCTTCGAGACACAGGAGGGCAGCGTCGCGGTGCTCGACTTCATGCCGCCGAGGCATCCCAACCCGACGATTCACCGCGTCGTTGAGGGCCGGTCGGGAACCGTCACGCTCGACATGGAACTCGCCGTCCGCTTCGACTACGGATCGATCATGCCATGGACGCGCCCCATTGGCGATGGCCTCATCATGGTCGCCGGTTCAGACGGTCTCCGGCTTCACAGCCCCGTTCAGCTTCAGGAGGCAGACGGGACGGCCATCGCCTCGTTCACCATCACCGAGGGCCGCAGGGAGTCCTTCTCCCTCACGTGGTTCCGCTCCGACGAAGAACCCCCGCTGCCCCTCGAGAGCATGGCCGCCCTCGATCGCACACGTGAGTGGTGGCGCGCCTGGGTCGGCAAGTGCGCGTACGCCGGCGGCTGGCGGGACGAAGTCATCCGCTCGCTCATCACGCTCAAGGCGCTCACGTACGCGCCGACAGGCGCGGTGTGCGCCGCGGCAACCACCTCGCTTCCCGAAGAGATCGGCGGAGTCCGCAACTGGGACTACCGCTACTCCTGGCTGCGCGACGCCACGCTCACGCTGCGGGTCCTGCTGGCGTGCGGTTACGTCGAAGAGGCGACCGCGTGGTCGCATTGGCTGCGACGCGCGGTGGCCGGCAGCCCCGGCGAGTTTCAGATCATGTACGGAGTCGGCGGTGAGCGCCGCCTCACGGAACTCATTCTGGACTGGCTGCCGGGGTACGAAGAGTCGCGGCCCGTGCGCATCGGCAATGAGGCCTCCACCCAATTCCAGCTCGACGTCTTCGGCGAAGTTATGGACGCGATGCAGACCGCGGCCGACGCCAAACTGCCGCCCCAGCCCGGTTATGGCCCACAGATCTCCATCGCGCTCATGGAGCACCTGGAGCACGTCTGGAACGACCCCGACGACGGCATCTGGGAGGTTCGCGGTGGCCGTCGTCACTTCACCCACTCGAAGGTGATGGCGTGGGTCGCATTCGACCGGGCCATCCGTCTGGCCGACAAGATCGGCGCCGACCCCGATCAGGTCCAGCGCTGGACGGAACTGCGCGACGAGGTCCACGCCCAGGTCTGCGACAAGGGCTGGAATTCGAGGATCAACAGCTTCACCCAGTACTACGGCTCGTCGAACGTCGACGCCAGCCTCCTGGTGCTCGCGCCGGTCGGCTTCCTCCCCGCCGACGACTTCCGCATCGCCGGAACTGTCGAGGCGATCCAGAAGGAACTGCTTCAGGAGGGCTTCGTGCGCCGCTACCAGACAGAGGAGGGGAACGTCGACGGCCTCACGGGCGACGAGGGAGCCTTCCTCCTGACCACGTTCTGGCTGGCCGACAACCTGGCGCTCATGGGCCGCCATGACGAGGCTCTCGAGATCTTCGATCGCCTGCGCGGCCTCTGCAACGATGTCGGACTGCTGTCCGAGGAGTACGACCCCAAAGCCCATCGCATGCTCGGCAACTTCCCGCAAGCCTTCTCCCACCTCGGGCTCATCAACACCGCGGTCAACCTCTGGGTCGCCCGCTCCGCGGGGACATGATGCGCTCGAGCCCGCAACGGACGAGAAGGTGAGGCGGGAGCCATGAGCGCCCCCGTGCCGGCAGCGCCGTGCTGCCACGCGGCCCCCTGCTCGACCGCGGGGGCGACCGGCGAGACGCCGGCGCGGAGCATAGGCGCTCCGATCAACGGCACCCGGGGCGCCTGATGAGTGCTACCGTCATCATGAGATCGCCTGAGCGACGCCAACCCCGTGGCTCCTCCGCATCTCGCGTCACGACTGCGGTGATCTCACGCCGAACGAAGGAGGGGACGTGGCCGAGAACGTACGGGAGTTCTTCGACACCCTGACACAGCGCGCATCCATTGGCGGCGACACCAGCGCCACGTATCAGTTCATCATCCGCGGTTCTGGAGACTGGCACGTCTCTCTCGACGGCGGACGGCTTGCGGTGACTGAAGGCAGGGCCAAGGCCGACGTGACCATCGAGTGCGACACCGAGGACTTTCTCCGGATGGTGCACGGCGAACAGAACTGGTTCACAACGTTCCTGCGCGGCGCGATGAAGCTCAAGGGCGACTACTCGAAGGCCTATGCCGTCACCGAAGTGATGAGCGGGTCCCGCTCATCTCTGTAGCCGCCGCCCCCTGAGCGCCGCGTCACCTCGCAAGGAGGAGCCAAAATGGCCACCGACACCGTCAGCATCCTCGAGGGCAACATGTTCGTGGTGAGTGACACCCGCGGCGACATCGACGCCTCTCCCACCGACACCTCTGGCCTGTTTGCCTGGGACATGCGCTATCTCTCGCGCTGGATCCTCACCGTGAACGGGCTGCGGCCGAACCCGCTGTCGACCGACGATCTCGACTACTTCGCGGCCCAGTTCTTCCTTGTGCCAGGCACCGGCACCATCTACGTGGACGCCGACATCTCGCTCGTACGGAAGCGGTACGTGGGCGACGGGTTCCACGAGGAGCTCATCGTCTTCAATCACGCCGCCGAGCCGGTCGATCTCGACATCCGTCTCGAGGCGGCAGCGGACTTCGCGGATCTGTTCCAGGTCAAAGACGCGCTCACCAAGAAGGGCGCGACATACTCCCGTGTGGACAAAGGCCATCTGGTCCTCGGCTACCGGCGGGAGACCTTCCTCCGCGAGACCTGGGTGATCCCAAGCGAAGGCGCCGCGATCGACGAGGCCGGCGTCGCCTTCAAGGCGCATATCGAGCCCCACGAAGAGTGGCACGCCTTCATCGACGTGGTCACGGCCGTCGACGGCATGGGCAAGGTGCGACGCCGCGCCAAGTACGGGCGCGGCCAGACCAAGGCCGCGCCTCAGATGGAGACTGATCTGCAGGGGTGGCTCGACGGCGCCCCCCAGCTCGTGACTGACTGGCTGCCCCTGCAGATCACGTACAGGCGCAGCCTTGTCGACCTTGCCGCACTGAGGTTCTTCCCCAAGTCGCTGGTGGGCGGCGCGCTTCCGGCGGCCGGCCTGCCGTGGTTCATGACCATCTTCGGACGCGACAGCATCATCACGAGCCTGCAGGCTCTGCCCTTCGCGCCGGAACTGGCCCGATCGACGTTGCTCGCCCTGGCGCAGCGCCAGGGTCGGCAGGTCGACGATTTCCGCGACGAGCAGCCCGGCAAGATCATGCACGAGGTCCGCTTCGGCGAGATGACGGCGTTCGAGGAACGCCCCCATTCGCCGTACTACGGCGCCGCCGACACGACGCCGCTCTTCCTCGTCGCGCTCGACGAGTACGAGCGCTGGAGTGGCGACGGCGATCTCGTCCGCAAACTCGAGTCGGCTGCCCGGGCCGCGCTGCGCTGGATCGACGAGTACGGCGACAGTAACGGCGACGGCTACGTCGACTTCGAGCGCCGCAACACCGAGACGGGGTTGGAGAACCAGTACTGGAAGGACTCCTGGAACTCATGCATCTTCCGTGACGGGACCCTGTCCAGTCTGCCAAGAGCGACCTGCGAGATCCAGGGCTACGTGTACGACGCCAAGGTGCGCACGGCCCGGCTGGCGAGGCTGTACTGGGAGGACGAAGCCTTGGCCCAGAGGCTGGAGAGCGAGGCCGCCCAGCTCAAGCAGCGCTTCAATCGCGACTACTGGATCGCCGACCGGGAGTTCTTCGCCCTGGCCATCGACGGCGACGGTCGCCAGGTCGACTCACTGACCTCGAACATAGGCCACTTGCTGTGGAGCGGGATCGTCGAGGACGGCAAGGCCGAAGCGTGCGTGGGCCATCTGCTGGGGCCCAAGTTGTACTCCGGGTGGGGGGTGCGCACCATGGCCGACGGTGAGGCCGGCTACAACCCGATCGGCTACCACGTCGGCACAGTGTGGCCCTTCGACAACTCGATCATCGCCTGGGGGCTGCGCCGCTACGGCTACCCGGAAGCGGCGGCGCGCGTCGCGCTCGGGATCCTCGAGGCGGCCCAGTACTTCCGCGGCCGCCTGCCTGAGGCCTTCGCGGGGTACGAGAGGGCGCGGACGCGCTACCCGGTCGAGTATCCGACCTCCTGCAGCCCTCAAGCCTGGTCGACCGGCGCGCCGCTGCTCCTCCTGCGCACCATGCTTGGACTGGAGCCGACGCTCGATCACCTGCTGGTCGTGCCTGCCGTCCCCACGTCGCTGGGCCGGCTGGAACTGCTGAACATCCCTGGACGCTGGGGACTGTGTGACGCGTTCGGTCGGGGGCGGGTGGAAGTCTCGGCCGACGAGAAGGCCGAGCGGGCCGTCTTCCGACACCGCTCCAATCGATAGATGCTGCTGCCGCCGCCGCGATACCAGGACCAGCGTTGACTGAGGCGCTGTTCCTGGGCCTCGACGTCGGGTCATCCAGCACCCGGGCAGTTCTCGTCGACCAGCACGGCACGCCGAACGGCAGCGTCACCCTGCCTCACGGGATCTCACGACCCAGACCCGGTTGGGCGGAGCACGACGCGGAACGAGACTGGTGGTCGAGTGCGGTTGAGGCCTGTGCGCGTCTCCTCGACGGTCGATCTCGGCAGGTGGTCGCCGTGGGTGTGTGCGGACTCGGACCATGTCTGCTGCCGACCGGCGAGGACGGGAGGCCTCTGCGTCCCGCCATTCTCTACGGCATCGACACGCGGGCGACCTCCCAGATCGCCTCATTGACGGCCGAACTCGGTGAGGCGGCGATCCTTGCGCGATGCGGCTCCCGTTTGACGAGTCAGTCGGTCGGACCGAAGGTTCGCTGGCTCGTCGAGGAGGAGCCGGAGGTGTGGACGGCGACACGCCGCGTGTTCGGAGCCGGCTCGTACCTCGTCTCTCGTCTGACGGGCGAGTACGTCCTCGACCATCACAGCGCGAGCCATTGGGCGCCGCTCTACGACGTGGAACGCAACGCGTGGATCGCTGAGTGGGCGGACATGGTGGCCCCGGGTCTTACCCTGCCACGTCTGGTTTGGGCGCACGAGACATGCGGCCGCCTGACCAGGGCGGCGTCCCGCGCGCTGGGACTCGCCGAAGGCACGCCGGTCGCGGGCGCCACCACAGACTCGTGGGCCGAGGTCGCGGCGTCGGGTCTTCGCGAGCCCGGAGAAGGCCTCCTCGTCTACGGCACGAGCATGTTCCTCACGGAAGTTCACAGCGCGGCGAGGCCTGACGCGCGTCTGTGGAGCACCGTGGGTTTCGAACCCGGTTCGCGCAACATCGCGGCTGGGGTCGCCTCGGCAGGCGCGGTGACACAATGGTTTCGCGGCCTCGCCGGCGCCGGCTACGACGAGCTGTTCGAGGAGGCCGCCGGCGCCGGGACCGGCGCCGGCGGCCTCCTCGCCCTCCCCTACTTCGCCGGCGAACGCACACCCCTCTTCGATCCCGATCTGCGCGGTGCGCTCTTCGGGCTGAGCGCGTCTCACGACCGCGGTCATGTGTTCCGTGCGCTGCTCGAGGCCACCGCGTTCGCTGTTCGCCACAATCTCGAAACGATGCGGGAGGCCGGCGCAACCATCGGCGCCCTGCACGGCAGCGGCGGAGGCGCCTTGAACCCGCTCTGGCCGCAGATCGTCTCGGACGTCACCGGACTCCGCCAGAACGTCGGCGGCGGATCGACACGAGCGGCCGTCGGATCCGCGCTCCTCGCCGCCATCGCCGTCGGCGCCGCCACGCTGGAGACACGGTGGCGGTCGGCCACACAGTCCGTCACGTCAAATGACGAGGCACGTCCGCTCTACGACGACCTCTACCGGCAGTTCCGCGACGTGGCGCTGGTGACGGTCCCGCACGCGCACGCCCTCGCCGAATGGCAGCGCGATCACGTCCGGACGCAAGGGGAGCTCGCCCGCTCCTCCCCCACCACATTGGACCAGAGCGCCCCGAGCGCCGGAGAGGAGAGACACACATGATCCCTGCGAGTGAGCCGTCATGATCGCACTGCGCACGCTCGGTACGACGACTCCCGCACCCGGACGACGTCCCGCCGAGGTCCACGACGTCGTCCTCGCAAGTTCCTCCGTGAAGGTCCGGCTCCTCTCGCTCGGGGCGGCCATCCGCTCCGTCGAGACCCCCGACGCTTCCGGCCGACAGGGAAATGTCCACCTCAGTCTGGCATCACTCGCCGACTACGAGAACCCGAACCTCAATCCCCATCTGGGCGGGTCGATAGGGCGGTACGCGAACCGCATCGCGGGCGCCGCCTTCCCTCTGGACGGCCGCGAGGTGCGGCTGCTGCCGAATGAGGGTCAGCACCAACTTCACGGCGGCCCCGACGGGTTCGATCGGCGCGTCTGGGACCTCCTGGACACTGACGATGGATCGGACGGCGGAGCCGTGCGATTCGCGCTGGTGAGCGCAGACGGCGACCAGGGGTTCCCCGGCACACTCACCGCCTGGGCCGTCTACGAGCTGCGCGACGACCTCCTCACGGTCACGTACGAAGCCGTGACCGATGCTCGAACGATCGTCAATCTCACCAATCACGGCTACTGGAACCTCGACGGCGCGCCGACGGTGGGCGAGCACTTCGTCTCGCTCGCCGCGGAGACGGTGCTGCCCGTCGATGAGGCCGGCATCCCGGGCGGCCCGATTCAGCCGGTCGAAAGCACACCCTTCGATCTGCGACGTCGCACCCGGCTCGGCACGGCGATGGCGCTCGCCGCTCCGGCCGGTTTCGACCACTGCTTCGCCGTGCGCGGTGAGGCAGGCCGGCTGAGACCGGCAGCGGTACTCGACGTCCCGGCTTCAGGTCGATGGATGACCGTACGCACCGATCAGCCTGGCCTTCAGCTGTATACGGGCAACCACCTGGGCGCTCCGTTCACGCGCCACGGCTCCGTGTCACTCGAGACACAGCGCTTCCCAGACACCCCCAATCGGCCCGAGCTGGGCTCAGCCCTGCTCGACCCGGGACAGCGCTACCGGAATGTGACGGAGCTGCGGTTCGGCACAGGGACCCCGCCACGGCTCGACGAGCTGGACCGTCCGGCCACATGACCCCGCCCACCCGATTCATCGGACGCCCACTGTGCTTCACGCAGAATCCTGACCAGATGGCGCATCGGCGGCCCCCTCGCGCTGTCAATCGTGATGCGGCTGTTCTATGCCGCAACCATTCTGGTCCTCTGCAGCCTGAACGATCTGGAAAGCGGCAAGGATCTGGCCTTCATCCGACTCGTCTGCACCATCGCCGGCGTCCTCATCGCCGTCGTCGTTGTCCTGTATCCCTTCACGTTTGTGACGAGGTGGCTGAGGCAGGGGCAGGCCTGCTTCTCCGGAGCAGGCGGGACGGGCTGACGCTCGTCGGGTGTTGCTTGCCGCCGCCCGGGACTTCACAATGGCGTGAGACGCGGTGTTACCTCTTGGTACACTTCTTCCTGACTCGCGCTGCACGATCCACGGGAAGACAGGACGACCTCTGGACCAGAGCGTCGGAGATGCGGCTGAGCCGCGGAACGCGATCGAGGAGGTGCGTTCAAGCCAATGAATGAGACAGTGCACAAGCCTGCTGCGGCGAGACGTCTGGCGGCCATCGCGGCGCTGCTCATCGTCGCCGCCGTCCTCATCTGGACGGTCCTCGAGGTGCTCAACGATCCCCTGCTCGTCGTCGTCCAGGTCGTGCTGCTGGTCGTCGCGGTGACGGCCGCATGGACGGCGGTCACGCGCTCGGGAGGCATGCGCTGGCTGAGCGTCGCCGTCGCCGTCGCCGTCGTGGTGGGCATCGTCGTCATCGTCGTCCTCAGAGAGGGCCCGCTCGGCGCGACCATGGCCGCCAGACTCGTCCTCCTCCTGGTGGCCGCTCTGCTTGCGAAGTACGCGCTGGAGCGAGACACGCGCTCGATGGAACTCGCCGAACGGCCCGGTATGCCCGTCGCCGCGGCCGGACGCAGCGCCTTGATCATGAATCTCAAGTCGGGCGGCGGGAAAGCCGCCCGCTTCAATCTGCCGGAGGAGTGCCGAGCGCGTGGCATCGAGCCCATCGTGCTGGCGTGGGGCGACGGATTGGAGCAACTTGCCCGCGACGCCGAGGAAAGCCGAGCCAGAGGCGTCGAGCCGACCGTCACGACCTGGGGCAGCGACTTGACGCAGTTGGCTCATGACGCCATCAGCCGGGGCGTGGACGTGATCGGCATGGCGGGCGGCGACGGCTCGCAAGCGCTGGTCGCCAACATCGCCGCCGAACGCGGGGTGCCGATGGTCGTCATCCCGGCCGGCACCCGCAACCACTTCGCGCTGGACCTCGGCCTCGACCGCGACGACGTCGTCGGCGCGCTGGACGCCTACGGGCCGGCGCTGGAGCGCACCATTGACCTCGGGGACGTCAACGGCAAGGTGTTCGTGAACAACGTGTCCATGGGCGCGTACGCCATCATCGTGCAGTCCCCCGAGTACCGCGACGCGAAGATGGAGACGACGCTGGCGGCGCTGCCGCAGATGCTCGGACCAGAGTCCAAGCCGTTCGACCTGCGCTTCAAGGACGGCGCCGGAGTGCAGCACGACAGCGCGCACGTCATCCAGGTCTCCAACAACCCCTACGGACGGACGCCGAGGACGATGGCCACCCGGCCGCAACTGGACACCGGCCGGCTCGGCGTCTTCGCGCTCGTCGCCCCTCAGGGCCTCGGCGTGTCGCGCTTCCTCGCCCAGCTGGCCCTGGGGCACCCCGAGCGCTACGAGGGGTACATGACCTGGAGCGCCCCCGAGGTCGTCATCGATTCGGGGGCGCCGATCGCCGTCGGCCTGGACGGCGAATCGCTGATGATGGACCAGCCGCTCGTCTTCAAGTCCCGACCGGGCGTCCTCCGCGTCAGGCTGCCGAAGACGGCCATCGGCTACTCCCCGGCCGCCCTGGCCCAGCCGCTCGGACAGATGCCGGCGAACCTGTGGCGTGTCGCGCTCGGCAAAGCCGCGCGCGACGAGGCCTAGGGGTGTGAGGAGCGAGGTGTGACGGCTCACCGCGAGACCAACGACGCGGCTGGCGGCGCGCTCGTACAGGCCGGCGAACTGCAGGAAAGCCCTTCCCCAACGCCGCGCCGGCGCCGGCCCTCGTTCCTGCAGGCAGGCCGCAGCACGCCGCTCCCGCGCCAGTTCGCCTTGCGCCTCATCCTGCTGCGGTTCCTGGTGAACGCGGTGGCTCTGGCGCTCGTCGTGGTCGTGGTCCCCGACATCTACTTCCAGGGCAACTATCGCATCGTCTCCTGGCTCGCCATCAGCGCCGTCTTCGGACTGCTCAATGCCTTCATCAAGCCGATAGTCCAGGTGCTGATGCTGCCGCTCTGGGTCTACTCCTACGGCGTGGTCATCATTCTCATCAACGCCGTCATGCTGTGGATCCTGGACGTCATCGTCCCGGCACGGTTCGAGGTGGGGAGTCTCATCCCCGCGTTCCTGGGCGGCCTCGTCTTCGGCGTCATCGCCAGCATCCTCGAGAACCTGCTGGGCCTTACTCCCCCGATCTTCGAAGGCGAGCCCGAGGATCTCAAGAAGGAGATCGAGCGCCGCAACCGCAACGGGATGGAGACGCGCATCGTCACTGCGGGAGCGTCACTCGCTCATCGCCACCCGGGGACGTCGCCGGCAGGGCCTTCGGAGACCATAGATGCAGGCGATTCCGGAGCAGCGACGGAGGCGGGTGCGCCGGAAGATGCTTCGGGCGAAGCCGCGGTCAGATCAGCGGAGGATGAACCGACCGTCGCACTGCGGCCGTCCGAGGGCGAGGATGAGGCAGGCGCCGACCTGTCGGGCGGCCCCCCACCGGACACCGGCGCAGGCGCATTTGGGGCCGACTCAGCGAAGGCAGGCGACCGATGAGACGCACATCGCTCGACATCCTCCAGGAGCACCTGCGCGTCCAGCAGATCTACACGGTCTTCTACCGCTATGGCTGGGATGCTGCCGTGAACCGCTCCGAACTGCTGGGCGGCGTGCGGCACGGCATGCAGTCGTGGGTCTGGGGCATGCCGAAAGGCTGGGAGCAGCCCGACATCCCCGTGAAGCTGCGACTGATGCTGGAGGAACTCGGCCCGACGTACGTGAAGGTCGGCCAGATCGGCTCCAGCCAGGCGTCAGTCCTGCCGCGGGCATGGGTGACAGAGCTCGAGAAGCTCCAGTCCAATGTGCCGCCCTTCCCAAGCGATCAGGTACGAGAGCGCGTCATCGAGGAACTGGGCGCGCCGCCGGAAGAGATCTTCGCGTCGTTCGAGCCGGAGCCGTTCGCGGCCGCGTCGACGGCCCAGGTGCACCACGCCTGGCTCGATGACGGGACGGAGGTGGCGGTCAAGATCCAGCGTCCGGGCATCGTGCGCACGATGCGCGCCGATATCGGCATCATGCGCAGCGCTGCGACAGTCGTGTCGCGCCGCTCGGAGACGGTGCGCGCGATGGGCCTCCCCGGCATGGTCGAGCAGTTCGGCACGGGCGTGCTGGAGGAGCTCGACTACCGGGGCGAGGCCTTCAACGCTCACCGGCTCGCCCAGAACATGGCGGGTCTGCCGGGCGTGCGCGTCCCCGCCGTCTACGCCCAGTACTCGACGTCGCGGATCCTCACCCAGGAGTTCGTGCACGGCGTCAAGATCAGCAACATCGCCGCCCTCGACGAAGCCGGGCTGGACCGCCAGGAACTGGCGCGGAACGCTCTCCGCGCCCTCATCAAGCAACTCGCCATCGACGGCTTCTTCCACGCCGACCCGCACCCGGGCAACGTCCTCGTCGATCCCGCGACCGGGATCATCACCTTCATCGACCTCGGGATGATGGGCGAGCTGGACGTGCGCCAGCGCCTGCGTATCGGCCAGCTCATGTTCGCCATGCAGCAGAACAGCGTCGAGAGCATGGCGCGCGTCCTCTACGCGCTCAGCACGCCCTTCGTGCCCCACGTCAACGAAAGGGCTTACTACCGCGACTTCGCGCGCCGTGTGGGCCGCTACATGACGCCCAGCTCGAACGCCGCCTTCGGCGAGGTCGCAAACGAAGGCTTCGACCTCCTGCGCACGCACGGCATGCGCCTCGACCCCAACCTGACGCTGGCCGTCAAGGCGCTCGTGCAGACGGAGAGCATCTCCACGGCACTGGGCGCGAGCGAGGACCTGGCCTCCGAAGCCGTACCCATGCTCAAGCAGATGGCTCTGGAAGCTGTCACTGCCGACAAGATCGCGGAGCAGGCCAAGAAGCAGGCAATGGCGCTGGCGGGAGACGTCATCGAGCGGCTCCCGACGCTGGCCGAGGCCAGCCTCGGGTGGCTCGACCAGTACGAGAAGGGCAAGTTCGAGGTCACGATCGACACGTCGCAACTGGCGAAGGAAGTCGACAAGCTCTCGCGCCTCGGCAGGCAGATCGTCATCGCCATCATGCTTGTCGGCATGCTGATCGGTTCGGCGATTGCGGCCTACGGGATCGCGAATCTCGAGCTTGAGGGCAGGATCTGGGAGATCATGGAGCGCATCGCCCCGGTCGGCTTCGTCGTCACGCTCATCCTGACGTTCATCATCGTGCTGCGCCTCGTTTGGCGCTGGTGGCGCCACAAGACGGCGGAGGAGGACTGACGCAGCCGCGTCGAACCCGCGGGGCTACTACTCCTCGGTCCAGTCCGGATCGCCGGCCTGCGCCGGCGCGGCAGCCCCGAAGCCGTGCTCCGTCTTGATCGCCTCCAGCGCTCGAGGGATCGACGGGTAAAAGTGATCCCGGTCGAGCGTCTCGTACAGACCATAACGGAAGATCAGGTCCTGGAGCCTGCTGCGCAGCTCGACGAACGCGAAGTGGATGCCCTGTGCGTTGAGCTCCAGATCGAGCGCCTTCAGCATGTCGGCGGCAGTCACATCGATATCCGTGATGGCCTCGCACTGCAGGATGATCCACGTGGGCTGACGCTTGAGCACGAGCCGGCGGATCTGCTGGCGGAAGATACCGGAGTTGGCGAAGAAGAGCGGCGCCTCCCAGCGGAAGACGACGATGCCGTCCTCCTCCTTCGCCCCGTCGTGCCGGTTCACAGCGTGCCAGCCGTCCAGCTCGCCGTCATAGCCCAGGACCTCGCCGGGAGGCCACCAGCTGCGCCGGAAGAAGAGGATGATCGCGAGGATGACGGCGACGACGATCCCCTGCAGCACCCCGAAAAGCACGACGCCGAGCGTTGCCACCAGGGACAACGCGAGCGACGTCTTGCGAATCCGCCAGTAGGTGCGCAGGACGCCAAGGTCGGCGAGTGAGAGCGACGCCGCGATGACGACGGCGGCCAGGGCCGTCTGCGGCAGGTCCTTCAGGAACGACGGGAACCAGACGAGCAGCGCCAGCACGATGCCGGCGCCGACAAGGCCAGTGAGCTGGCTCTTGGCGCCGGCCTGCGTGGCGACGGCGGTTCGCGAGCTGCTGACGGAGACCGCGAACCCCTGGAAGAGGCCGGCGGCGATATTGGCCGTCCCAACCCCGATCATCTCCTGATTGGGGTCGACCTCGTCCCCCCGCCGGGCCGCGAAGCTCGTCGACGTCGCGATCGTGTCGGCCAAGGAGACGAGCACGATGCCGACGGCCGCGACCGCCAGGAGAGCGAGGTCGTCCAGTTCGGGCAGAGGGAACGACGGGACGGGGAAGCCGGACGGAAGCACACCGACAGTCGAGACCCCGTATGACTCGGCGAGATTCAGCACCGCGCTCGCGATCGTGGCGCCGGCCACGGCGACCAGCACCGCGGGCACTTTATTCGTCACCCGCGGCAGGCCCAGCAGCACGGCGAGTGTGGCGACGCCCACGGCGAGAGTTGCCGCATTCGTGCCGTCGAGGCCGGCGAAGAACGCCTGCACCTCCCCAATGAAACCGTCCGCGTCGGTCGAGAAACCGAAGAGCTTGGGCAGCTGGCCGACAATGATCGTGATCGCCAGGCCGTTCATATACCCGGCCTGCACCTCCTTCGAGAGCAGGTCCGCGATGAAGCCGAGCTTGCCGATGCCGAGACCGATTTCAATTGCGCCGACCATGAGGGCGAGCATGCCGGCCAGGACAATCAGCGTTGCGGGATCGCCCCCCGCCGCCAGCGGCACGATGACCGCGAAGATCAGCGGCGACAGCGACGAATCTGGGCCGAGCACGAGCACCCTTGACGGCCCGAAGAGGGCGTACGCCACAAGGCAGGCGACGGTCGTGTAGAGGCCGGTGACCGCAGGCAGGCCGGCCAGCTCGGCGTACGCCAGCCCCTGGGGCACGAGCATGGCCGCGAGCACGATACCCGCCACCAGGTCGAACCGCAGCCACCCGCGCTCATAGGTTCTGAGCGTGCGCAGGCCAGGGGCCCACCTCATGATCCCGTGAGGGTCCGTCACCCCCTTGGCGGCAGCATCCTTGCTCTGCTCGATCGACATATCCCCCTCCCCCTTGCCCCGGACCAGATGGTAACATCAGGCCATGAGCGAAACACCCAGTCAGGACTCCTTCTCAGGCGAGCCGCCGCAGCGCGACGCGGAGGCTTGCGCCTTCACGGCGCAGTCCGACAACGACTCCTCGCAGCCCGGCGTCGGCGGCTCTCTCTCGGACATACTCGCCGAGCTCCAGCGACTTGATCTCGCCGTGTACCGGGCCATCGAGCAGACACGAACACCGTCGATCGACGCCCCGCTACGCCGGATCTCGAAGATGGCGAACCAGTCCAAGCTCTGGTTCGCGATCGCCACCATGCTGTTCGCCTTCGGCGGCCGCTCAGGCCGCCATGCCGCCCTGACGGGCTTGGCGGCCATCGCACTCAACTCCTTCGTCGTGAACCTGCCGCTCAAGGCCATCGCCCACCGCCCGCGCCCGGACCGGGACACGGCGGACGACCTGCGTGAGCGGCAGGTGCGTATGCCCACCTCGCGCTCGTTCCCCTCAGGACACTCCGCCTCGGCCTTCGCCTTCGCCACCGTCGTGAGCTCCTTCAAGCCTGAGTTCGGCCTTGGCTTGCGCGGCCTCGCCACGGTGGTCGCGTACTCACGCATCCACTGCGGCGTCCACTATCCTGGGGACGTTGTCGTAGGCTCCTTGGTCGGCATCGCCGTCGGCGAGAGCGCCGCACTGGCCGCAAAACAGGTCATCAAGCGCAGGACCTGAGGTCATCTCTGCCCGTCCCCCAGTCGCTCCCACTGGGGAGTGGCCGGAGCGACGGAAAGGGGATCATCGCCCCGGCCACAGATCAAGACCCGCGCCTCATACCTGACGTGACTCGCCGCTGAAGGCCTTGCGCAGGTTCTCTTCCTGCTCATGGGTGAGGTTGGTGCGGATGATGCGCGCGTTGGTGCCGGTCAGCTCGTCGAGGACCTTGTCCTGGGTCGCTTGACGCACGAGCAGGAACCAGCCCGTCTGGCCGGGCTGGATGGCGTCGCCGATCTCCTCCAGCACCGCCTTGTCGAGCCCGATGTCGCCCAGCTTGCCGCCCAGGGCGCCAAAGGCGGCGCCGATGGCCAGACCCGCCAGGGGCATGAGGAAGATGAGGCCGAAGAGCATGCCCCAGAAGGCGCCGCCCATGGCCCCCGCGCCGACCAGGTGCTTGCCATGCTCGACGTGCGGCTTGCCCTCCATGTCGCGAGTCACCATCGCCGCGTCGTCAAGGACGAGCAGGCGCTCCTTCACAAGGCCGCCGATCTTCTCGCCGAACACCCTGGCGTCGGCCTCGTTGTCGAAGCCGAGTACGAACAGATTGGCCATGAGAGTGCTCCTTCAGGTGAGTTCGTCGTCGACTGCGGGACGACCGTCTGAGAACGGCTCGCGCCGCAATGACGGCCGGCGGACGCGCGAGCGCCCGCCGGCCGAGATCGGGTGTACCTCTTACTGCAGCCCGTCGTAGAGATCCTGCCAAGCCGCCTTGAGAGCGGTGATCTCTTCTTTCAGAGTCGGCACCGCCTCCTGCAGGGTCATATCGCCGCCGAGATCGTCAACGGATTGGGACAAGTTCTCCCATGAAGTCTGGACTTGACCGATCTCCGCCTCCTTCACGTCGGCCGCGGATACCACGACCTTGTCCCAAGCCGCCTGGGTGGACTCTCTCGCCGCTTGCCACTCGTCCACAGTTGAGTTCACCGTAAGGTCGCTCATGCTCTGAACCGCGCCCTCAAACGCCTGAAGGTCGGTCACCAGCTGCTGCTGAGCCTCCTCCGTCGTCTGCTCGTCGCCGCACCCGACGACGGCGACGGCCAGCAGGGCGACGACTGTCGCCAATGCCACCAGCTTGATGATCTTCCGCATGTCTCTCCTCTTTCGTTGACAATCCCGTCCTGCCATTCTCCCATCTGTGACCTGAGAGGCGGCGGAGCACTCTCGACTGACTCCTCACCGTGAGCAGTCGGTTCCCTCATCCACTCGCGACAGCGCCTGGAGCTGAGTCAGCGTATCGCCGCCCACGGGAGATGCCCACCAACCGGGCGCTTCCTGCCGATAGCCGTGTTTCTGCAGCTCCTCGTTCATCTCCTCGGATTCGAGGTCCCACAGCGTCGTTTCGAGTTCCTGCTCCACCCGCCGAAGCTCTCCGATGGCGCGGCGCACCTGTTCCACTGCCGCATCCACCGCCATCGATCCGGCTCCTCGTTTCTGGCCGGCGAGCAGCAGGTCCTGCGCCAGACTCAACGCCGAGAGAACAGTCTCCGCAGCGACCGGAAGGACATACGCAGGATCCACGTCGACATCATCCACATAGCGCTGTGAGGGCGTATGCATGATCGCCTCCTCTCTCGGACTCTGGAATCGCCGCGGCCACACAGCGCGGGCAGGTCGAAGAATAGACCGGATCAGCGCTCTTGGAACCTCGGACTATTGCGAGTCCCTCGCACGGGAAACTACGGGGCGGCGAGCGACGAGAGGTTCATTTCGCGGTGGCAAGGTCCTCGTGCCGGCTCGTAACGCTCTGGTTCTCGCCTGGCTGGTAGTATTCCGAGGTCACGGCCACCACGGGACAAGCTATCCTTGCCGCGACAGGCGCACTGCCCGCCTGAAATTGGTGCGCCGCAAGAAGCGTGATGCTGCGGGAGGGCCGCGAGATGGGAGCGACAGAGTGGACCGTCGTCATCCTTGTGGTCGGGGCGCGTCTCTTCCTCCCGTTCACGATCCCGACCTACCCTCTCCTCGGCGCGATCGCCTGCATGCTCCTCGACTCGATCGACCAGTCGATCTTCCAGCAGTTCCCGGCCATCCCGCTCGAAGGCTACCAGTCCTACGACAAGTCACTCGACATCTACTACCTGGCCATCATCTACACGGCCACAATGCGCAACTGGACGAATCCGTACGCCTTCACGACGAGCTTCTTCCTCTACTATTACCGTCTCGTCGGTGTGGTGGCGTTCGAGCTCACCCAGATTCGTGCCCTGCTCTTCATCTTCCCCAACACCTTTGAGTACTTCTACGACTTCATCGAAGCGGTGCGCCTGCGCTGGAACTGGAAACGCATTGGCAAGTGGACGGCGATCATCTCAGCCGCCGCCATCTGGATCTTCATCAAGCTGCCGCAGGAGTGGTGGATCCACATCGCACAGCTCGACATGACGGACTTCATCAAAGAGACACTGTTCGGCGTGAGCACCGACGCGACATGGGGCGAGGCAATCGCGAACCGTCCGTGGGTGCTGATGCTGGCGATCGTCCTCGCCGTCGCCGTCGTTGCCGTCAGCTGGTGGATCATCACGCGGAAGGCGCCGCCGGCCGATCGCAAGCCGCTCTGGAAGGCCGATCCCCTTCCGCCTGAGTGCCGTGGCAGCCAACTCTACCGCACCGTCAAGGCGACCGACCGGATCCTCGACCGCGCCCTGGTCGAGAAGATCGTATTGACCGGCCTGATCAGCGTCATCTTCGCCCAGTATCTGCTCCCCGAGAACGTACGCACCGTCGGTGTGCTCGGGTTCGTCGCCGTCTTCGTCATCGTCAACGCCGGTGTAAGCCAGTTCCTCGCCCGCCACGGCGCCTTCCATCGCTCAATGACGATCGAGACGATCGGCATGTTCGTGGTCAACTTCGGCATCGTCGCAGCGCTCGAGTTCGTGCAGCGCGCACTGGGCGTCGCGGACGTCGGCGCCTCCTTCGCCACGACGCTGTTCTTTGTCTTCCTCTTCACGGTCATCACCGTGCTCTTCGACCGCTACAACACGGTGTTCCGGGCTCGAGGGGTCCTGCAGCGACGCACGCTGAGCCGCTCCTGAGGCCGCCGACCGTCGGGCTCCGCGAGGGCAGGTCGGCGGTAGCGCACTCGAGCAATCCGTCATCGTCGAAGGGCCGTCCCGCGTCCCTCGTAGTTTCTCTGCGACAGGGCTCGTAATTCCCCGAGGTCACAGCCCTGCCGATTCAGGCTAGCCTCCGTTTGAACGCGCATACCTGAACCCATCTACTTCCCCGAGCGGGGCACGAAGTGCGCTGAGGGCGCACAGCGGAGCTCGAACGCAGGAATGCGGCATGAAGGTGATCAGGGTCGGCGAAGTGGCCACCGACGCGTCGGGTTGCGGCTGGAGGAGACGACCGAGGTCCCGTGGTGAAACGGGGATCCGAATGCTCCATACGCGATATCAGGCTGACGTCTGGTGGCAAAGAGCACCAGAGGGGGAGCAATGAACGATAAGTGGCAGAGCTGGGCGGCGACCGGCGGAATCCTCATGATCATCGCGGGTGGCTTCAGGTTGTTGAGCGGCATCATCGGCCTGTTCAGAGATGAGTGGATCGTGCGGGGACTTCAGGGCTACTACTTCATCGATATCAGCGCCCTCGCATGGTGGTACGTCGTTGTCGGTGCCATCCTCCTCGCCGCAGGCCTCGCCGTGCTGAACGGGAAGGCGTGGGGAAGGTGGATCGGCGTCGTCGCCGTGGGCATCGCCCTCATCTCCGAGCTCCTCTGGATCCCGCTGTATCCGATCTGGTCGATCATCCTCATCGCCCTGTACGCGTTCGTCATCATGGGCCTCGTCCTGGGGAAGCCGAAGGAATACTGAGCTGGCGGCACGCCCCGCAGGGGCGTGCCTGAGCATGGCGACATCCTCGACCGGGCGGCGGCTGGAAGAACACGAGACCCGTGGCCCACCGGACCTGCGGGCCGATGGAAGCGGTCCGGGGCGGAAACAAGGCGAAGCCGGCGCCCGGTCGAGGACTCAGAGTTCGACCAGCCCATGCCTGATGGCGAAGTGGATCAGATCGGCGCTGGTCCTGAGACTCAGCGTCTCCATCATCTGGTACTTGTGGAACTCCACCGTCCGGGCCGAGATCGACAGAGCCCTGCCGATTTCCTTGGCCGATCGCCCCTCCGCGAGAAGCTGAAGGACCTCACGCTGACGGGGAGTGAGCGTGCTGACCGGGTCTGCCGGAGCCTCCGGCCCCTGCCGCATCGTTTCGAGGACTTCACCAGCAAGCTGTGGCGTGAGATAGGTCTTGCCTTCGAGTGCGGCGCGGAGCGCGGCGATGAGCTCCGTCGAAGCCGAGTGCTTGAGGACGAAGCCAGATGCTCCCGCTTCCAGCGCCCGTCGCGCGAAGCTCGCATCACGATGCATCGTAAGGAATACCACGGGCACCTTGTTGCCTTGTTGCCTGAGCCGGGTAAGCGCGTCGATACCATTGAGATGAGGCATGGTCACATCCGCTACGATCACGTCCGGATGCAGCGCAGTGGCTGCTTCGACGAGCTGGCGGCCGTCCTGCACCACACCAACCAGATCGAATTCAGCACTGAGCAGACTGGTCAGCGCCTCCGCGACGAGAAGATGATCGTCGGCGAGGACGACCCGTGGCCGTCTGTCACTCACTGCGCTTCCTCACCCGTGGGCACCCAGGCCCTGATTGTTGTGCCCTGGCCGGCCGCGCTGATGACATCGAGCCTGCCGTTCACCAGCTCTACGCGCTCCCGCATGCTCACGAGACCAAGTCGCCTCGAGGCCTCGGGGTTCGCAGGATCAAACCCGCGACCGCGATCGGCCACAGAGAGAAGCAGCCCACCGCCAGTATGGCGAAGCCGCACGGTCGCGCTCGTGGCGCCCGAGTGTCGAACGACGTTGCTCAAGGCTTCCTGCGTGACACGGAACAGGCAGAGCCCCCTGATCTTGTCGACGTTCGGAACGGCGTCGAGGTCGAGCCCCAGAGCGATGCCGCTCTGACGGCCGCGGCGCTCGCACTCCGCGCGCAGCGCCTCGCCCAGACCAAGTTCCTCGAGGATCGCCGGATGCAATTGGTAGGCGAGTGAGTGCACGTCTTCGCTCAAGCGGACAAGCCCCTCACGTGCCGATCGCATCGCGTCGGACTGCGCCGGGCAGTCCCCGAGCATCTCGGCCCGGCCGACGTCGATAGCCAGCACGGCCAGTCTCTGGCTCACGTCGTCGTGCAACTCGCGCGCGAGCAACGATCGTTCTTCCTCGTGCGCGCGAAGGAGGCGGCGGCTGAGATCGTGAAGCTCCTCCTCGACTTCTTTGCGCTGCGTGATGTCGCGCAGTACCCCATGCACCATCACTGCGCTGCCGTCAGGGCCGCGGTCCGCGACGCAGGCTATGTGGCTGATCCACTTCACGCCTTCCAAAGGGTGCAGGAAGCGGTACTCGGTGGAAAGTCGGTCCAGTCGGCCGTCGAACAGCTGCGCACGCGCGTCCTCCATGCGCGCCCTATCGTGGGGGTGAATGTGCTCCATCCAGAACGTCAACGGCTCCATGCCCTGCTCCGACGCCTGCGATACGCCACAGAGGTCACGGAACCTGTCGTCCATGTAAGTGGTTCGCGCATCGAAACGGATCTCGTAGAACGCCAGCCGGGCCAAGTCCGTGGCGGCCTGCAACCGAGCCTCGCTCCTGCGCAGTGCCTCCTGGACGTGCCGGCGTTCGGTGATGTCGATCGTGACGCCGGTAAGGCGTTCCGCTTTGCCGGCGTCATCAAACTGAGGCCGTCCCCGCGATGACATCCAGCGAATCTCGCCACCGGCCGTCATCACCCGGTACTCCACCGTCGCCAGTTCGGTGGATCCGGCGGAGCGTTCGATGGCGTCCTGGACGAAGGGCCAGTCATCAGGATGAATAGAGGCCTTGAGGAGGTCAACCGTGACGGTCTCGCCCTGCGCGAACCCGAACAACGCACGCGTCCTTGCCGTGGTCCAGAACGCGCCGGTCGAGTAGTCAAGGGTCCAGAGCCCGGCTTCGGCCGAGTCTGCCGCCAGAGTGACCCGCTCCTCCGCCTCGCGCAACTCGATGAGCATCTCCTGACGCTGCAACGCGGTCACCAGCATCTCGCCGAAGACCCGTAGCCGCGTCACGAACTCATCGGGCCAATCACGCTCACGTGTCACAGTGTTGAGAACGATGATGTCAGTGACCGCCCCGCCGCTGGCGACCGGGATCATCAGTCCCGACCTGGTCGGCATCTCCAGCCAGCTCCTGCGCTCCACATGAGCTTCCGCGGGAAGCTCATGTGGGCTGGCGACGCGGACCATACGGCGTTCATCGAGAAGTTCATGAGCCGACCAGGGAAACCGCTCCACGAGGTTCAGCTCAGGGGGCACGCGAGAGATGCCGTCGGCATACGAGGCGAGGCGCACGTAGGCGGCTTGCCGATCAGGGCTGACGGAAAGCAGCCCGCACCGATCGGCTTGGAAGAAGACGCGAAGCCGGTCGAGGGAATCCTCGACGACGCGTTCGAGGCGATCCGGCGGGGCGGCGAAGAGCGCCGCGGACATGTCCACGATCAAGGTCTCGAACTCGAGCCTGCTGTCCAGGCTGCCAAGTTGTGCCCCGGCTGCATCAGGCGACCTCATGCCCTTAGCCTATATCACTCTCTCGATCGACGACCACGTACTCCCCCTGCCCCGGGGCACGTAGCATACCGAGGTCGCAGCCAGAGTGATCCTTACCACGATCACATCGTCATCTTGGCCTTTCTCGTCGTGACGCTCCCGTCGCGGGAAGGACGGCGTCACATGCGCGAAGGAGATCCCGGCGGCTGCGTGTTGCCGGCGGACCGGCATCAGGCCGTCAACGAGGGAGTGCGCGCCTTGCTCGGGACGGCCTTCGAAACCTTGGTCATGGTCGCGGACGAGAAGTCGGGAGCGGCAAACGACAGCAGACGAGTACGACCAACTCTATAGTAGTAGAGGTGGAACGCGGGGCATGCAGAAAGGCGCGGCGACAGCGCCTCGACGGCCTGTCGAACGCGGGCGCTCTGACTCCCTGACCCTTTGAAGGAGATGAGGCAGATGGGCAAGAAGGCGAAGAAGAAGGCCCGGAAGGCCGAGGAGGTACGGCTCAGAGAAGCAGAGCAGGCTGAAGAGCAGCTCATCGAGGCCGTCGACGAGGCGGTCGCGCTGCACCCTCTGCAGACGTTCACGGCGAGGACTGCGGAGGCGTCGGTTACGGCGAGCGCATCCGCAGATGCCGGCGAGGCGCCGGCCGGCAAGACGACAAAGATGAAGCCGGACGCGAAGGCAGATGACGCCGAGCCCAAGCCCAAGATGAGCCGCAAGGAGCACGACAAGGAGCTCAAGGACCTGCAGGTCGAGCTCGTCAGGCTTCAGGAGTGGGCGGTCGCGACGGGCGCCAAGGTCTGCGTCCGGTTCGAGGGCCGCGACGCGGCCGGCAAGGGCGGCGTCATCAAGCGCATGACGGAGCGCACGAGCCCGAGAGTATTCCGCGTGATCGCCCTGCCGGCGCCCTCCGAGCGCGAGAAGTCGCAGATGTACATTCAGCGCTATCTTCCCCACCTGCCCGCGGCGGGCGAGATCGTGCTCTTCGACCGCAGCTGGTACAACCGGGCCGGCGTGGAAAGGGTCATGGGGTTCACGCCGGAGGACCAGGTCGAGCGGTTCCTGCGCGTGGTCCCCGCCTTCGAGCGGGTCATCATCGACTCCGGCATCATCCTCGTCAAGTACTGGCTCGAGGAGAGCAAGGAAGAGCAGACCGAGCGGTTCAAGGCGCGTATCACCGACGGGCGCAAGATCTGGAAGCTCAGCCCGATGGACCTCGAAAGCCATCGGCGCTGGTACGACTACTCACGCGCGCGCGACGCGATGTTCGCCGCCACCGACACGGACCACAGCCCCTGGTACGTGGTCGACGCCAACGACCAGCGACACGCGCGGCTCAACTGCATCGCCCACTTCCTCAGCCTCATCCCCTACGAGAAAGTTGCCCGCGAAGAAGTGAAGCTGCCGGAACGGCAGCCGGCCGAGGGCTACAGGGAGCCGGATTACCCGTATCGCCGCGTCCCAGCGAAGTACTGAGATGAGCGCGACGTCTGAGAAGACCTCGGAGCCCGCGGCGCCTGCGGCGCCGGCGACCGACGCCTGGTACGCGCTCTCCGCGGAGGAAGCGGCCGCAAAGCTCGCCGTCGACCCAGCGGCCGGCCTGACCGCCACAGAAGCGCAGCAAAGGCTGCAGAAGTACGGCCCCAACGTCCTCGCAGAGGCCAAGGCGGAGCCGGGGTGGAAGCAGTTCTTCAAGCACTACACGGACTACATGCAGATCGTGCTCGTGGTCGCCGCGGTCGTCAGCCTGATCATCGGAGAGTACCGCACCTTCGTTGGACTCCTGCTGCTCACCATCTTCAACGCCTGGCTCGGCTACCACCAGGAGGGCAAGGCCGAGGCGGCGGCAGCGGCCCTCGGCAAGATGATGAAGGCCGTCGCCAAGGTGCGGCGGGACGGCGACGTCGTCGAAGTCCCGGCCGGACAGCTCGTCCCCGGCGACATCGTGCTCGTCGACGCCGGCGACCGCGTACCGGCCGACGGCCGCGTGGTCGTCGCCGCGACCCTGCAGGTCGAGGAAGGGGCGCTGACGGGCGAGAGCGTCGCGGTCGAGAAGAACGTCGACGCCATCCCCGGGATCGAGGTGCCGCTCGGCGACCGGCACGACATGGCGTTCATGAACACGAACGTCACGCGCGGCCACGGCGAGATCCTCGTTACCACCACCGGCATGGGCTCGGAAGTGGGGCACATCGCCGACATGCTGGCCGAGCAGAAGAAGGAGAAGACGCCGCTCACCAGGCAGGTCGACCGCCTGACGATCTTCATCATCATCGCGGCCCTGTTCGCCTTCGTCGCCATCCTCGTCATGGGGTACTTCCAGGACCAGGAGTTTGCGGACCTGTTCGCGATCGGCGTCGCGCTGGCCGTGGGCTCGATCCCAGACGCCCTGCCCGCAGTGGTAACCAGCATCCTCTCCGGCGGCTCTGTCCGGATGTCCAAGAAGAACGCGATCGTGAAGGTGCTGCCGGCGGTCGAGACGCTCGGCTCCACGTCGTCGATCAACTCCGACAAGACCGGCACGCTCACGATGAATCAGATGACGGTGCGCGAGATCACGACCGCCCGTCATCGCTACACCGTCAGCGGCGAAGGCTACAGCTTCGACGGCAGGATCCAGCGCACGGAGGGTGACGCCGAGCCCAACCTCGACTACCTGTTCTTCGCCTGTGCCCTCTGCATCGACGCCGAGATCCAGGACGGCGCGGTCGTCGGCGACCCGACCGAGGGCGCGCTCTACGTCCTCGCACAGAAGGGCGGCGTCGACGTCAAGGCCTTCCGTGAGCACCATCCCCGCGTCGCGCTCGTGCCCTTCGACTCGGACTACAAGTTCATGGCGACCTTCCACGAGATGAAGGGCGCGGACGGCAAGCCCGTCATCCGCGCCTTCGTAAAGGGCGCGCCGGACGTCATTCTGGACCGGTCCACCACAGGTCGTGGCCCGGGCGGCGAGGCTCTGCCGCTCGACGACGAGCTGCGGCAGCGCATCCTTGACGAGAACGAACGTATCGCCGGTCAGGGCCTGCGCGTCCTTGCCTTTGCGCAACGTGAATTCGATCCGGCCACGTTCGATCCCCGCGGCGACCTCATGTCGCTCATGCAGGACCTGGAGATGGCGGCACTCGTCGGCGAAGTCGATCCGCCGCGAGCCGAGGCCATGAAGGCCATCGCTGCGGCAAGGACTGCCGGTATCCGGGTGCGGATGATCACCGGCGACCACGCCGTCACGGCCGCCGCCATCGCCAAGGAGCTCGGCATCGAGGGGCGCGCCGTCACGGGCGCGGACTTCGCGGCCATGAGCGACGATGAGGCCGCCAGAGAAATTGACGACATCGGCGTGATCGCCCGCGTCGCTCCGGAACACAAGGTGAGGCTCGTCAAGGTGCTCAAGGCGAAGCAGAACGTCGTCGCGATGACCGGCGACGGCGTCAACGACGCACCCGCCATCGCCGCCGCCGACATCGGCATCGCCATGGGCATCACGGGCACCGACGTTGCCAAGGGCGCCGCCAAGATGATCCTGGCCGACGATAACTTCGCGACCATCGTCACCGCGGTCAAAGAAGGCCGTGTCATCTACGACAACCTGCAGAAGTACTTGCGCATCCAGATCGCCAACCTGTTCATGTTCATCCTGGCGTTCCTGGGATCGAGCCTCTTCGACATCGCCGGCACGGCACTGTTCCTGCCGTTCCAGGTGCTGTTCATCCACATGCTCATCGTTGCGCCGATCGGCGCGTCCCTGGGCTTCGACACGGCGACGCCGGGCATCATGAAGCGGCAGCCGCGCCCGTTCAATCAGCCGATCATCGTCAGGTCGATGATGGTGCGGCTGTTCATCGTCGGTCTGTTCATGGCCGCCGCCACGCTGATTCTGACGCAGATCGGCAAGACGACCTACGGCTCCTTGCAGGTCGGCCAGACCATGGCACTGGCGAGTCTGGCCCTCATGAACATCGCGGCGGCGCTCAACCTGCGCTTCCCCGACAAGAGCGCCTTCGGCAGGTCGACCCTCTCCAACTCCAGGCTGCTCTACGCGTTCGCCTGGGCCTTCATCGCGACGGTGCTGATCACCTCGGTGCCGTTCCTGCGGGACCTGTTCGCAACGTCCGACCTGACGCTCAACCAGTGGGGCCTCTGCTTCCTGCCGGCGCTGCTCCTGCTGGCCGTTGGCGAGGTCTTCAAGCTGTTCCTCCGGCCGCAGCGGTCGCAGGAGGAGGAGCCTGGCGCCGCCGAGTATGCTGCCGAGGCGGCGTGACGGCTAGTCGACGAAGGAGGAATGGCGTGACAAGTGAACGCCCGGCTTCCGCCGGGCGTTCACTTGTCACCAGGGTCGCGGCCGCAGCATCGTCGATTGACGTGTGACGATCACCTCCGTCAGGCTTGATCGCCCTCCGGCGCCGCCGGCGCGGCCTTTGCCTGCGCTGCCCGCCGCGCCGCCGCGCGGCTCTCCACCGGCGGCAAGGCGATCATTTGACGGCCACGGCCACGACGATCAGCGCCAGCAGCGTCTGGTCCGCGCCGAGCATGAACGCCGTCAGAAGAATCACCATGAGCGGCGTCCTCAAGACCGCGTAGGCGGCGCCGCCGACGATGCCCGCCGCCAGGATCGCGACCTGAATAGACGGAACGGCGAGGTTGATCGCCAGCGCCACACTCGTAGCGGCGAAGATGATCGGGAAGATCGGGCCGCCGAGGAAGCCGCTTTTGAAGCCGACGGCGAGCAGTGCCCGAAGGACGACCTGCTCCTTGAAGCGGCCGAAGAGGGCTGCCGCGCCCCCGCATGAACAGCGCCGTGAGCAGCGCGAGCGTCAGACCGACAAGCGCCAGAGGGATCATCAGGGCGGCGTCGACCAGCCGGTAGTCGTCGACAGGCGGCAATTGCAGCACATCGGCGAACCCCGACGACCCCGCGGCGAAGAAGACGGCGCAGCCGACGGCGCCGCCCACGAGGCTGGCCGGCAGCGCCTGGCGCCCAACCCCCTTCTTCGCCGAGGCCTCGGTGCTCAGGACGGCGGTGAAGACGGGGTTCTCCATGAGGCCGTTATAGCTGGACGAGACGGCGGCGAAGGACAGCTTCGCCCGCTGCGCCGCCGGAGCCCTGGCGAAATCGCAGGACATCGCGGACAGCTTGACGGCCAGGTTGGCCGACGGCGCCTTCGGGGCCGAGCACCGCGCCGGAGAAGAGGGACGCGAGCGACTGCGCGACCGTCACCGGGAGATCGCGCCCCAGCCGATGCGGCTGACGTCCCCGGTGAGGCTGTCGACGAGCGAGCCGCCCTCGACATTGCTCGGCGCCTTCGTACTTGACCAGCAGGCCGACGAGCAGCGAGAACGGCAGGCAGATGACCGGGAACAGCCAGCGGTTCCCGGCGACGAGGCTGTTGTCCCAGATGAACCTGTTCAGCACCGCGTACGCCAGGAACCAGACGAGGATCGCGACGCTGCCGATCAGCGAGACGACGATGACGTGCAGGTAGAGGAACCGCGACTCAGGGGCGCGGAGGGACGCCGACTGGCCGTCAGGAGCGGAGCTCACGAATACACCTCGACCAAGGGGCCGCTGACGGCGACCGTGGGCCGCGCCGCACTCCTGTGCCCCTGAGCCTCACCGTGAGAGTCATCACGCCGCGCCTCCCTCCCCGCGTCGGCCGCCCAGCTATCGCGCCGCTTCGAGGTTCTCCAGCGTCTCGCCCAGCGCTTCGATCACACGCGCGAATTCGGCCAGGTTGCCGTCCTTGAGGGCCTGTTGTGCCGCCGCATACTGGTCGTTGGCGCGTGCCGCCAGACGCCGGAACTCCTGGCTGACCGCCTCTCCCCCGCCATTCTCCGCCACGCCGCTCCCTCCGCGTGGCAGCCCGAAGATCTGCGCCAGCGCCCCGCTGAGCGTGCGGGCCATGACGACGTTCTGCTGCTGCCCCGTCGGGATGTCAGGATTGGCCGACGGGGAGCGATAGAAGACGATCATGCGCTGCACCTGGGGCAACTGCGTCTGCTCCGATTCGAGGTAGAGCGGCTGCACGTAGAGCAGGGAGTCCTCGATCGGCACCACGATGAGGTTGCCGAAGATCACGCGAGAGCCTGTCTGACCCCACAAGGTGCGCTGCGACGAGATCGTGGGATCCTGGTTGACGGCCGCCTCCACCTGGGCCGGCCCGTAGACGTTCAGGTTGGCGGGGAACTGGAAGCTCACCGCCTTGCCGTAGTGGGGCGGGTCGGACTGCGCCCCAAGCCAGCCGACCATGTTGCTGCGCAGATTCGGCGTGAAGGGCAGGATGAGCATGAACTCCTCCCGCCGCTGTTCGGGCAGACGCGTGATCATGTAGTACGGATTCATCTGGCCGGCGCCCGTGATCGACACATCGGTCGGGATCTGCCACTGGTCGCCCTTGTTGTAGAGGACGCCCGGATCGGTCACGTGGTACGTGGCAAACATCTCGGCCTGGACGGCGAAGAACCCCTGCGGGTAGCGCACGTGCCGCCGGAGTGTCGCATCCATCTCGCTGGCCGGCTTGAACATCCCGGGGAACATCTGATCGTAGGCCTGGACGATCGGATCCTCGGGGTCGAATGTGTAGAAGTCCATCGTGCCGTCGTACGCGTCGATGATGATCTTGACTGAGTTGCGGATGTAATTGAGCCCGCTGATGGGCTCGGAGTAGGGCACCCGATTGCTGGTCGTGTAGGCGTCGGCGATCCAGTAGAGGCGGCCGTTTGCGATCACCATGTACGGGTTGCGGTCGAACGTGAGGAAGGGCGCCGCCTTCGCCATGCGCTCCTGGATTCTGTTGAGGATGATGCTCCGGCTTTCCTCCTTGAACACGGAGGTCGTGAGGAACTTGAGCGTGTTGAAGCGAATGCAGAAGGCCAGCCGGTTGAAGAGCGAGTTGATCGGGATCCCACCGCTGCCATCGTAGCTGCGGTACACGTCGCCGCCAGCGCCTGGGTAGTCGAACTCCGGGTTCGTCGTATTGACCAGCACGTAGTCGGTGCCGTTGAGACCGTAGTAGATGCGAGGTTCGTCGATCCGCAGCACAGGAGCGTCAGACTTGACCGGAACATCCTGGACGAGGAAGTCTGGCGAACCGTCGTCGGCGACCTGGTTGACCGCCGACACGGTGACGCCGAAGCCGTGCGTGTAGGTGATGTGCTCATTGACCCATGTCTTGGCCTGCTCGGGCAGCCCGGCCAGATTCAGCTCCCGCGGCGACAGCATCGTCTGGACGTACTTGCCGTTGACCCGGTAGCGATCGACGCTGACGGTCGTGAATGAGTAGTAGGGCCGCAGCTGCTGAAGCTGCTTGTAGCTGCGCTGCAGCGTCTCCGGGTCCCAGCGGCGGATGTTGTCGATGGTCGCGTTGTTCGCCGCCAGATCGCTCGACGTCAGATCCCCTTTGAGCGCGTACGGCTCCTCAGCGATGGACGTGAGGTCGTAGGCAGAACGTGTGGCCGCAAGCTCGTATCTGAGGTACGGCAGCTCCTTGTCCAGCTGGTTGGGATTGACGAACAGCGCCTGGTACGCGGCGGGCACGATGCCGAGGAAGACGATGAGGAGGCCGATCCAGCCAAAGGCCGCGTAGAGGAACCAGCGTCCCCGGCGGGCGCGAACGGCGTTGTAGATCATCCACGCGCCGAGAGCGATCGCCACGACCATCAGTACGCGAATGATCGGCAGCCGCACGTGCACGTCCGTGAACCCGGCCCCGAAGACCGCGCCCGCCGTGGAGAACAGGAGATTCCACGCCTTCAGGAGGTAGCCGATGCCGCCGACGATGAGAAGGCCCCCGAGCAGGGCCGAGAGGTGAGCGACCGTCTCTTTGCGTACGGTCACACCCGTAGGGCGCCGGGTCCTGTGGATGAGCTCGCCGACGGCCACGCCGTGCTCGGCGGCCTGCTCCGGCGTCGCGTGGATCTCCACCGTCCGCCACTTCACCACGATGCCGTCCAGCAGCAGATGCACGATCACCGCCGCCCCCAGGGCCACGAGCAGCGTTGCGAAGAGGAAGCTGTAGACGTACTGCCATGCCGGCAGCGTGAAGACGTAGAAGCCGACGTCGTGGCCGAAGATCGGATCGTCTATGCCGAAAGGCGTACCGTAGAAGGCGCGCGTGAACGTGAGCCAGGCATCGGCGGCGCGAAAGCCGACGACGAGCGCGACGAGCGCCGTGAGCAGCAGGCCGAAGCGCTGCACCCAGAGGACCGTGTCGGCACGCACGTACTCCATGTCGGCGATGCCCTCGAAGACCTGATGCTTGGGCGCGCTGCGCCGGACGACCTCGATCGTGCCGTAGACGATGCCGAAGAAGACGGCAGCGAATATCGGCCCGAGGATCACCCCGAACCAGACCCGCCGCCAGAAGACGGTACGCAAGCCGACCTCGCCGAACCAGAGCCAGTCGACGTACAACTGCATGAACGTTCGCACCGCGACGATGAGCACGACCACGATCGCCGTGATGATGGCGATCCGATATGCGATACGGCGGCGGCGGCGGCGTTGTTCCAGCCACGTGGCGGCGTCCGGCCGTTCCTTGCGCTTGCGCTTGAAGCGCTTGAGCCACGACATGGACTCATTATGTCCTGATACGGCACCACTGTCGCCCCGGCCGTTACCGGCCTAGTATCAGGGTGGCTCCGTCAAAGGCACGAGGCACTGGAAGACGAGCTGACCGTCGACGGCCTGAGTTGCCGCTCGGGCGGCCCCATCGTCCCGCTCCGCCCACATGCTTGCGGTGTAGGTGACGGTTCAGGCAGGGGGTGCGTCGTCGCCCTCGCGCACCGTCACCCTCACGTCCTGACCGAAGCGCACGCCGGCCTCGGCCGCCAGCGGCGACCGCAGGTCCGTCATCGAGAGCAGCATCCAGGGGCCGATCAGAGGCTTCTCCCCGACCTTCTTGTCCATGTCGGCGCGCACGTCCAGCCGTCCCACTCCCTCGATGTCGACGACCAGCGGCATGCCCCGCTTCACGTCGCGGCGCACCTCGAACACCTTGCGCACCTCGTCGTAATCGCGCCACGGGAAGAGATCCGCGAAGCTCACCGCAGCGCCCGGCGCCACTTCGACCTGTGCCTGAAGCGTGATCTCGGCGATCTCGTTCATGCCGCGCCTCCTCCCCACGCCCCAGATTCCTTGAGCTTGCCGGTGGCGGCGATCATGTCGGCCACGTCGCCCATCTCGAGGCTCTCCAGCGTCTCGCGGGTCTGCAGGCTGCTCGCCACGTCCCAGCCGTGGAGCTCGTAGAAGCGGTCGAGCATCCTGTCCCACTCCCCACGGTCGCATGTGAGCCCCGCGTAGGGACCCTGGGTGATCGGCTCGTCGAAGAAGCGCGCGGGCGGATAGTTGGCCGCGCGCTCCCAGTCCGTGTGGATCGTGTTGAAGGCCTTCTCCAGGTTGTAGCCGCGTCGCCCGCGCCAGAGCAGCTCGTCGGCCGTGACCTCGACGCCCATCGCGGCACTCAGTTCCTCGGCGAGGTCCTCGTTCTCGACGGCGTAGGCGGCGAGGTATGACGACGTGTAGTTGCAGACGCCGAGCGCGTCCTCGGCCTGCTTGGTGCGCAGCATCCAGAAGACGGCGTCCGGGATGGCCGGGTCGTACGTATAGTCGTCCCACACCTGGTTGTGCGGGCCTGTCGTGAACGCCGGGTACACGGCGCCGCGCAGGTGCCGCCCGGCGACGGGTGAGGTGGCGACGCCCAGCCCCCAGCCCGGAGCGACCCGGAAGGGGTCGAGCGTGTCCTGGCCCATCAGCGCCGTGGCGAACGCCTCGGAGCCCTGGCCGAGCCTGGCGGCCGCGGCGAGAACGCCATCGGCCAGGAAGTCGCCGAAGCCTTCGCGATAGGCGATCTTCTTTATCAGCTCGACGACGACGTCGCCGTCGCCCCACACGAGCTCGAGGCCGTCGGTGTCCGTTCTCGTCAGCATGCCCTTCTCGTACGCCTCGAAGGCCCAGGCGATCGGCACGTGCGTGTTGTCGCCGTCCAAACCGAGGTCGTTGCAGAGCAGGTCCCCGGCCAGGGAGGCTTTCGGGTCGGTGACGTCCATCTTCTGCGACCAAAGCACGGCGTTGCACCAGTAGCCCTGGGCATGCATGCCGGCGTACTTGCCGTCGTCGATCTTCATGTACGGCATGCAGCTGATCGGGCAGGAGATGCAGCCGAAGATCTTCTGCATGTGCGACGGCACGCCGGCGCGCCGGCCGCAGAGCTCCTCGCGCTTCTCCGGCGGCCACCACTCCTCCTGCGCGTTGCGCACCGTGGCGAAGCCGTCCGGGTACTCCTTCGTGTGCTCGGCCAGGTAGCACTGCACGACGAGCCCCTCGTTGCGCATGGCGTTCGAGTACGGCGAGTCGGTGATCTTGCGGCGCGCGACGTCGACTGCGGCCATGAACCGGTCCGGGTCGGCGACCTCGACCGCGCCGCCGCCGTCGACGGCGATTGCCTTGAGCTGCTTGTCGCCCATGACGCAGCCCACGCCGGAGCCGCCGGCCACCTTGCCGCCGGTGTTGACGATGCTGGAGCCCTTGACCTTGTGCTCTCCGGCGGGCCCGATCGCGGCGACGGCGACGGTCTTCGAGTTGAGCTCACGGCGCAGGGCAAGCTCTGTCTCGCCGATTGTCTTGCCCCAGAGGAAGGCGGCGTCCCGCAGTTCCGCCGTGCCGTCGTGCACCCAGAGGTACATGGGTTTCTCGGCCTTGCCCTTGACGACGATGTGATCGAATCCGGCGAACTTCATCATCGGGCCGAAATTGCCGCCCATGTTAGCCGAGCCCTTGCCGCCGCTGAAGACGTTGATGGTGTCGACCGAGGTGCGGCACGCGGACGGGACGAGGGTGCCGCCGAGCGCCCCGGCGCCGAAGATCAGCGGGTTTGCCGGGTCGGACCAGCGCGTCCCCGCCGGCGTCTCGCTGAGCAGTAGCCAACTGTTCAGCATCTGCCCCCCGATCCAGCGGCGGGCATACGGCTCAGTCTTGTCGATCGTAACCTCGCCGCTGGACAGATCGACACGCAGGATGCGGTTGGTGATGCCTCCCCTGATCTGGCCGTGCATTTCGTCCGTGTACGTCATCGCCCCTCACCCCCGCCCACCGTCAGCACGCCGTACGCGCAGTACTTGGCGCAGAGATGCTCTTGCTCGCCGGTGCAGTCGTCGCAGGTGGAATCGACGGACCACTGGACGATGCCGTTCTGATTGTTGCGGCTCACCGCGATGCTGGAGAAGGCAGGCGAGAACGCCCGCCGGTGATGGTACGAGCAGGCCAGCACGCAGCACTGGCAGGCACGGCACTGTTCGATGTGGTGACGCTTCGCAGCGAAGACCGGCTGCTTGACGTCCGCAAAGGGAGAGAGGTGCTCTTTCTCAACGAAGGCCGACATCGATGACTGCTCCTTTCGTCGTGAGCATGCCGCGGCGGCAGCACGGGGCCGGGAGCGCGGCGGAACGAGGCAAGCAGGACGGCATCTGTGAAGACGCATCGGACACGTCACACCTCGCCGGGGGTCGCCGATTCCCCGGCACACGCCAGGCGCGCAGGTGCGCGCCCACTCGGTCCAGTCTAACGGAGGCGGAGGCAAACGCCAGACCAGCTTCAGTATTCACTGCCGGCTACCGATGCCGGGAAGAGGTGCGGGAGCAGGGATGCGGGACACCGTTGCAGACAGATCGGGAAACGTGTAGCATGGCGACATTGTGCTGGTTGTCACAAACTCATGAGGAGGTGCTGGGATGGCGAAGAACACCGACCGGGGACGGGAGCGGATGACCTGGGGGGAGTGTGGTGACGCACTCGCGCACCTTCAGGACTCCCTCTTCCTGGATCGCGACTACTGGGTTTGGGGCAACATGGAGCATCGCTCCATGCCTGCCAGCAGGAATCACTGCTCACGAGACTGACGCGGCACTGCTTGTCTGATACAACGACAAGTGCCGCGCGACGCGCGGCACGGTCGCTCTGGCGGTACATCGAGGCCCGCCGGGCCCTGCGCCTCGTTCTGGGTCTGATCCTGCTGGTCATCGGGCTCGTCGGGCTGCTCATGCCGATCCTGCCCGGCTGGCTGCTCATCTTCGTGGGCTTGGCCGTGCTCGGCGTCAAGCTGCCGTTCCTGGAGCGCATCAAGGACTGGGCGCGCAGGAAGGCCGCCGAGAAGCGAACATGAGTGCGCCGAAGAGGCGGCTCAGGCCAAGCTGAAGAGCCGCGGCAGGGGCGCCGACGATTGCGACCGATGACGGTCGCCGAGAATGCGAGACGGGCGGCGAGTGAGGAACCTCATTCGCCGCCCGTCTGCGTTACCCACCGGCCTGCCGGTTCCCCGGCAGAGCCTCAGTAGTTGAACTTGCGCACGCCGGGTGAGGAGAAACGGCCGCTCAGGACCGTCTCCACGTCACGACTGCCGCACGCGGGGCAAACCGACTTCTCGTCGCGTTCGTCGAAGTGGCAGACGATCTCGAAATGGTCGCCGCACTGCTTGCACTTGTAGTCGTACGTCGGCATTGATTCCTCCCGGAGTGCGCTGCGTCACCCAGCGCTGGATCGTACCCGAGCCTATTCTACGACATCGCCGGACATCAGCCGCCGCGCTCTCGTCCTGACGATGTCCTGCCGAGCGCCGCGGCGAAGATCGTCAGTCACCGTCACGGCGATCTCGAGTCCGGCGGCCGCGGCCACGAAGACGACGGCGCGAACGACGCCGCCGGTCGCCGCCTCGACTGCCAGCGCATACGCGGCTCCCTGCGGCTCGTACCGCTCGCGCAGCACGGCGGCGTCGGCGGCGCGATCGGTCTTGTAGTCAACGACGACCCACTCCCCGCGTACGCCGTACAGCAGATCGATGACGCCGCTCACGATCACGTCATCGATCAGCATGCCGACCGGCAGTTCACGGTAGGCCTCGGCGGCGGCTCCTGCCTCACGCACGACAGGCGAGCCCCAGCAGAACTGAGCCAGCTCTGCGGCGCGATCCGCCAAGTCGGGCCGCCCCAGGTCCGCGCACACCCACCCGGCAAGGCGACCCGGCGACTCCGGATCGGCGAAATCGCACAGCTCCATTATGCGGTGGACTGCCGAGCCCAGCGCCAAGGCGGCGGCTCGGCCGGCCGGTGCTCCCGGTCCGCCGGCTCGCACCGCCTCATCGACCTGCTCGAGGGCGCTCGGGCTGGTGGCCGGCGCCGGCGTTGCCGCGCGTTCCAGCACCAGAGCGCGCTCGCGCGACCATTGCTCCCGCGCAGCGAGAAGCGCCATCACGTCGGTTGCGCCGGTCAGATCCGGCACGGCCGGCGTGTCCGGCCGCGCCGGCGCCTCGACCGGCCCCAGCAGCAGCAGACCGTCCCGCACGCATCGCTCCGCGACGGATGCCGGCGGCGGCAGATGCCTGTGCAGTGGACCGAGCAGGACGGCGGCCGGCTCCCCCCTGAGGGTCGTGACGGCGCCGTAACAGCTCAGGACCAGCCTGTCCCGCGCGCGCGTCAGGGCCACATACAGCAGCCGCCGCGCCTCGCTCGCCTCCATGGCGTCCTCGCGCTTCTTCAGCTCCTCGAACGCGCGCGGCACCAGCTCCTGCGTCATTCCGGGCAGATCCACCTTCACTTTGACGGCGGCGCGGCGGTGAGCGCGGTCGATCACCACGCCGTCGCTGCCTCCCCCGCCGCCGAGGGCCGCGCCCGCCAGAACGACGATTGGGTACTCGAGCCCCTTCGCCCGGTGGATGGTGAGCACGTGGACGACGTCACCGTCGTCCCCGGCCTGTGACTCCTGTTCCCCAGCCGCGTCCTCCGCCTCGGCAGCCCACTTGATGAAGGCCCCAAGACCTCCGCCGCCGGCCTCACGGAAGGCTCTCGCCCGCTCAACCAGCTTGTCGAGATTGGCGAGAGCCTGCACGGCTCCGTCGCCTGTCGCCGCCAGCACCGTCTCGGCCTGGGTGACGCCCAGCAGATCCTCGAGCAGGCCGTCGATCTCCAGCTCGCCGCGACGCTCGTGGAGGGCGCGGAGCAGGGCCAGCGCATTGGCCACCTCATTCTCACCTTCAGGCTGACCGTGAGAGAAGGGATCGAATCGCCCGCCTGCCCCCCAGAAGCGAATCAGATCGTCGTCGCTGAAACCGAAGAGCGAAGAATGGAGCGCGCCGTAGACAGCCGGACCGTCACCGGGATCGTCCACGGCCCTGAGGCAGAGCAGCGCGTCCGTCACCTCCCGCCGGCGGAAGTACGTCTTGCCGCCCTCGACACGGTAGGGAATGCCGGCCTCGCGCATCGCCTGCTCGTACGTCTCGAGCGGGGTCGTCGTGCGCACGAGGATGGCGACGTCACCCCAGGACGCTTGGCGCGACGCCTCGTCTTCCCCGCCCTGCCGCCGGCGATCGCACACGTCCCACGCGCCGTGCCCCTCATCGTGGATCTCGCGAACGAGCGCCGCGAGCGCGAGCGCCTCGTCCCGGTGCGCGGCATCGGTCTCGCCCGTCTCGCGGCCGTACCGCCGCCCCACGAGCGCGGCCACCCGCGGCCCTTCGACTGGAGGACGATAAGCCTCGACGCGGTCGTACCCGGGCTGGCGGCCGGCCTCGCGATCCAGCTCGAAGACCTCGTCGAAGACGGTGTTGACCCAGTCGACCAGCAGCGGGGTCGTACGGAAGTTCTGCGTGATGACGAGCCGCTCTCCCTTGCCGTGCGGCTGCGTCTCCACGAGCCGCTTGACCTCGTCGTAGAGCGAGATGTCCGCACGCCGGAAGCGGTAGATGGACTGCTTGGGGTCGCCGACGACGAAGAGCTTGCCGGGCTCGAGCTCGGCACGGCGCCACTCGTCGGCTTTCGGCTCCCGCTCGCAGAGCAGGAAGACGCACTCCGCCTGCAGCGGATCGGTGTCCTGAAACTCGTCCACCAGAATGTAGTCGAACCGCCGCTGCAGAGCCCCGCGCGTCGCGAGGTCGCGCGCGAGGAGATCGCGAAGCTGCCCGAGGAGATCGGTGAAATCAAGCCGGCCGGCGGCCAGCTGCGCCGCCCCGGCCCAGCGCGCGAAGGCGTCGGCAACCGAGACGGCGAGGCCGGTCACATGCTCGCTGAACGCATCACGCAAGACCGTGACCCCCTGGGCCACGGTCTTGTAGCGATCGAGGAACTCCTGCTTTCCGTCGCGCCCTGTCAACCAGCTCGCCTGCCGTCCCCCGGGACCGTTCTTGCCCGTCTTGACCGGCAGGCCGTAGATGTTGGCCGCGAGCTTGTCCAGGTCGCAGGCCATGTCGTTCGCTGTCGTGCAGGCATCGAATGCCAAGAGCAGATCCATCGCCTGGGCGAAGCCGCCGTCCGTCTGGTCCGTGCACTGATTCACACAGTACTCGCGCAACTGGATGACCGGCCCGAGCAGGGCAGTGAGGCCCGCCACGATGTCGGGCGGCGGCGGAGGCTCAGGCGCCGGATCGATGTCGTATCGCTCGCCGAAGAGGCTCCCCACGGCGAGCTCCCGGACGACCCCGAGCCGTACGCCGATCTGCAGCAGTTGCCGGAGCCAGCCGCGTACCTGATCGTGCTCCGGCCCGCCTGCAGCAAGCTCGGTCAGCCACTCGTCCCAGAGCCGGGCGAGTTCCAGCTCGCTGCCCAGCGGGTCGAGCTGCTCGAAGGCCGGATCGATCCCGGCCTCGACGGAGAACTCGCGCAGCAACCTGCCCGCGAACCCGTGGATCGTGTTTATCGGCGCGTCGTCGAGCGCCTCGAGAGCGTCGCCGACGGCCTTCGCCTGCTCCGGGTCCGCCGCCGACGCCGACAGCTCCTCGAAGCGCTCGCGGATGCGCTGCCGCAGCTCGCCGGCCGCCTTCTCCGTGAACGTGATGGCGGCCACCCTGCGCACATCGCGCGTGCCGTGCCCGGGATCGAGAACGCACGCGACGTAGCGCCCCACCAGCACGCTCGTCTTGCCCGTCCCAGCGCTCGCCTCGAGCAGAAAGGTGGTGCCGAGATCGGTGACGACGCGATCGCGGACGGCTTGATCGCACACGGGGCGCTGCGCCAGGCTCATGACTCGTCCGCCACGTCGGCCGTTTCGGCGTCCTCGAGCTCGCCCCTCTGCAGCCCGACGAGCGGCGCGAGACGCTGGTCGCGCCGCTTGCGCCCACGCGTCCATTCCGACGCGCCGCAGGCGTATCGCACATCGCAGTGGACGCAGCGGCCGGCCGTGGACCGGACGAACACCCCGTCCTCCGCCAGCCTGACGATCCGCGCGATCAAGGCCGTCAGCGCCGCGCCAGACTCCGCGCCCGAAGCCTCGAGCGTCACCGTCGCGAAGGACCCTCGCCGCGTCACCATCTGATAAAGACACTCGGTCTCGGCGGGCTCTTCCCCGTCACCGAAATCGCCGGCCTGCTCGATCGCCAGCCGATAGACGGGCAGCTGTACGGCCAAGCCGGCCTTGAGACGGCTCGCCTCCGTCTCTCCCCTGCCGGTCTTGTAATCGACGATGCGCGCGCCCCGGCCGGTACGGTCGATACGGTCGATGCGGCCGGCGAACCGTACCCGGCGCCCGTCACCGAGATCGAGCAGGACGGGGCGTCCGCTCGCCTCGCCGAAGCGCCACTCGACGAGCATGGGCCGGCCTCCGCCCCGGAACACAGGGTCGCGCCGGACCGCCTCCAGGAGATCCTCGAGCAGCGTGGTCCGGCGCGCGCCCCACGCCAGATCGTCCCCCGTCACCCCCCGGGCCTTCGCCGCCGCGCAGCAGGTCCTGTGAGCCTTCTCGACCTCGATGAGCGCGTCGTCCAGCTCGAGATCGCGCGCGATGACCTCGGTGTACGCGCGCTCCAGGATCTCGTGCGCGAGCGACCCGAACTCCATCGGGTCGATTTCCAGGCCCTCGTCCGGTTCCTGGGGCGCATACAGGCCGAGCAGGTCGCGCAGCAGGAACGGGAATGGGCAGCTGATGAACGCCTCGAGTCGCGTCGGGTGCAGCTCCATGGCGAGAGGGCCCCTGGCGGCGAGAAGGCCGGCGGCCTCCGGGCCGAGCAGACCATCCCAAGGGCCGGCGGCAGGATCCCGCCAGGCGCGCCAAACCGCAAGGCGGCGCTGCGCGCTCGCCTCGTCGTCGAGCACACCCGACAGATACCGGCCGGCACCCTGTGGACTGGAGGAGCTCAGCGTCAACAGCGCGTCAATGTCGAGCTCGCTCGTCCCCGTCCAGACGACGCCGGGAGGCTGGGCGCCCCCGGCGCCACCAGAGACCCGCCGCCAGACGGGTCGCAGCGGCTCCCCGCTCAGAAACTCGTCGAGGCCGACAGGACGGCCGGCGACGGCGGAGGCGAGCCGCAGCAGCAGCCGGGACGGTAGTCGGCTGCGACCCGTGGCGGCATCAGTCCTCGGCGAGACAAGTACCAGCCGCGCCGTTGCCGCCTCCGCGGCGAGCGCGAACAACAGCGCCGATTCGGCGTCCCGCGCCTCGGCGAGGGGCAGCCGAAGACTGAGCGCCTCCCCCAGCCGCCGCCGTTCGCCGTCCCCGAAGATCGGATCCGGGCTTCCCCGTGACGGGAACGCTCCCTCCGCGAGGCCGGCGAAGACAACAGTGTGAAACCGCAGACCGCGGAGTTCGAGCGGAGTGAGCACGGCGACGCCGTCTCGCCCCACGCGCCCGGCCGGCACGCGCGCCTGGCTCAGCATCTGCCGCAGGACGCCGGCCATCTCGGCAGGGCCAATCTCCTCCCCGACGATGTCGAGCGCACGGAGTCGGCCCACAGCATCGCCGGCGGCCGCCGCCACCTCGGGCGCATACGTGCGGTCGAGCACCTTCGCCAGCCAGCCGGCCCACTCGGCCCATCCGGTACGAGCCGGCAGATCGACGAAAGCGGTTGCGAGAGCGGCTGCGGCCGCCTCGAGACCGGCGGAGGCTGCGAGGCGAAGACGCACGCGCTCCAGCCGCTCGGCGTCATCCTCGCCGTCGGCGCCGTCGCCCCCGGCCTCGAGCGCCGCGAGGCGCCGCTCCAGTCCATGGCGGCGGCGGCTCGACCGCTCCGTCCACTGGTCCAGACCGCAGACGATCCCTGCCCGCCGCGCCTCGTCCGCCCACAGCCAGGAACCGGCGAATCGCTCACCATCGCACGCCGCACGGGGCAGGCTCACGGTGAAGAGGTCGAGCACCGCGCGCCGCGCGAACGGCTTGCCGGCCGCCGGCGCGAGACAGTCGAGCAGGCGAAGCAGGAGACGGTTCGACACGGACCGATCGGGAAGACGGCAGGCCACCGGCAGGTTCGCCCGCCTGAGACCAGCCGCGAAGCGCTCGACGTCGTCGGCGTGCGGGACGACGACTGCGCACTCCCAGGCGGCCATGGCCCCGCCGTCGGTGAGGGCAGCCAGAACCTCGCGTGCCGCCTCACGCACTTCACTGCGTTCGTCGGGAGCGGAGACCACGAGGAAGCTGCCGTCACCGACGACGGTCGTCGCGCTCACCGGGAATCGCGGCTCGGAGAGGCAGGCCGCGACGCGGTCGAGATCGTCGGCGGCGGGCGGCGGGCCGGCCCTGCGCTCCTTGAGGCCGGCAGCTCGTGCCGCGACGAGAGCGGGCGCCTCTTCGTCCGCGCCGGCTCGTGGCCAGGGAGAGAAGAGGTCGGCGCCGCCCGCCAGGAGGGCGCGCACAAAGGCTGTCTGCGCCTCGTTGAGATCGTACATGCCGTACAGGATGACCGGCGGGGCAGACACACCTTCCCCAGCACGCTCCCGTGCTGTCGTCGCCGTCGCAAGGAGGGCCGCGTCGTCGCTGAGCCCGAGCCTGACCAGCTCCGCGCAGTAGGCGCTGTACAGGTCCCGCAGATCCGCCGCCTTGGCCGACGACGAGGCATTCCATTCCTCGTCCAGCGGGACACGGGCCTGCCGCAGGTCCTCGAAAGTTCCGGCGAGGGCCCGCGCGAAGTGGGGCTGCGCGCTCACCGGCCCGAAGTAGCGCAAGCCTTCGCTCTCCTGTTTCGCGGTCACGAGCCGGCGCACCAGACGCTCGCGCACGAGCGGAGCCACTTGGCACGCGGGTCGGCTGCCGGCCGTCGATGCGGCATCCTTCGCCGCTCGGGCCAAGGTGACGACGGAGACGTTGGCGACGGCTCCGAGCCGGCGCACGAGGAGATCGTTGATGCGGGTGCTCAGCGCCGACGAGCCGACGATGATCATCAATGGCGAGAGGGAGCGGCCCGCGCGGCGCTCACGCACGCGCTCCACGAGCGCATCTTCGAGTTCCGCGAAGCGGCCGCTGACCAGCACTCCCCGCTCCTGACACACGCCGGCATCCATGCCGCCGAGCGTACCATGAGGGCGGGACGGAGCCGGAGCCTCATTGGGCAGGGACGCGCACCCTCGCTCGAATCGCCCGCAGAAGGCGTCAGGTCAAGGCCAGAACGATGTCCCTGTGCTGCGGATAGGCCGTGAGCAGCGCCTCCCGCTCGCCCATCTCGAAGTCTTCATAGTCGAAGCCCGGTGTCACGACGCAGCTCGCCAGCGACCAGGCATGTTCAGAGGGCAGGCGCACGCCCCCCGCAAGACGGGCGCCCTGCCAGCAGTGCGCCGGCGCCAGGGCCTGCGGCGCCTGGGCGGCCGCCACACCGGCCTCGGCGCCCTCCGGCCCGCACGCCTCGGCCGGATCACCAAGAACGTGGCGCACGAGTCTTCCGTCCGGCGCCAGCGTCACCAGCTCCAGCGGCACCCCGCCCTGGAACACCCAGAGCTCGTCGCTGGCCAGCCGGTGCAACCGGCTGACGGCGTCGCTCGTCACGAGGAAGAGGATCGCCGTGCATGCCACTCTCTGGCCGCGCGGCGTCTCCAGGACCTCCTCCGCGCGATACGTCTCGCGGAAGAAGCCTCCCTCGGGATGGGGCGCCAGCCCTAGCACTCGGGTGAGTTCTGCAACGGTTGGCCTCATGACTGGAGCATAACGGGGAGAAGACCGAGCCGCACGCCGCGTCCCTCCTCCATGATGCGCACACCCGAAGAGTGGAAAGGCCCCTCCGCCCGTGAAGGGGGAGGGGCCTCCGTAGCAAGCCGTAAGCCGGATCCTGTCGTGGGTGACCATCCATCTGGGACGTTCGTTGCCGAACGCCTCGTACGACCGAAACCCGGGAGCCTCGGACGAGCAGCCCTCAAACGCTCCCCTATTTGGTCTTGCACCGGGCGGGGCTTGCCGAGCCGGCCTGTCGCCAGGACCGCTGGTGAGCTCTTACCTCACCGTTTCACCCTTACCCGCACCTCCGAAGAGGCCGCTGGCGGTCTGCTCTCTGTTGCGCTTTCCCTCGGGTTTCCCCGGCTGGACGTTATCCAGCGCCCTGCTCTGCGGTGTCCGGACTTTCCTCGACGGCTGCCTCACGCGCTCCGAAGAGACGCGCGACGCGGGACCGCCGCGGCCACCTGGCTTGCCCTTCGAGTGTACCATCGCGACGCCCATCCGGGTATGGTCGCCGCCCATGCACACAGACACGCGATCGGCGCCGGCGACGGATGAACCTGCAGGCGGGCGAGAGCGTCGCCAGAGTGACGACCGCAAGGAGGAAGACGATGAGGCGCACTCCGACGATGCCGGCACGACGAGCGAGGATGCTTGCGCTGTGTGTGGCGATCGGGGCGGCGGTGCTCGTGCTCGCCGCCTGCGGCGAGCAGCCGTCGGCGCCCTCCGGCACGCCGAGCATCACCGGTATCGTCAAGACGGCCGACGCCGGCAGTGAAGGCTCCGCAGTCGGCTCCTTCCTCGTCGTCCAAGGCAGCGGCGAGTACGACACGGCGCAGGTGAGCGTGACCGCGGACACCGTCTGGTACCGGACGAACGGCCGCGTCATCGAGCCGGTCAAAGCGCCAACGGCCGACGCGCTGCGCGGCAAACGGGTCCGGGTCCGGTTCACCGGCCCCGTCGCCGAGTCCTACCCCGTGCAGGCCACGGCCGCTTGGGTCATCGTGACCGAGTAGAGAGCCGACATCCCGCGCGCCCCAGGCGCGCGTCCTGCGCCCATCGTCCGCCCGTCGTCAGTCTTCCTTCGGCGCCGGACGGTAGCGCAACTGGATGCAATCGGCCGGCAGCACGACGGATTCGACAAGGCGCAGCGGCCGGCGCGGGGTACCCGGAGTCACCAGCGGGACGCCGTCGCTGAGGATGACCGGCACGACCGTGACGATCCACTCGTCGATGAGTCCCTCGGCGGCAAAGGCCCCGAAGACCTCGCCGCCGCCGATCAGCCAGGCGACGCCCGCCGCTTCATCCTCCCCGCGCAGCGTCGCGGCAAGTGAAGCCGCGGATTCGGCCGTCACCGTCACCTGACCGGTGCGACCGGGCGGCAGCGAGCGCGAGAGCACGTATGCCGGCACATCGCCGTAGGGCCACTCGCCGAACGACTGCACCAGCTCATGAGTGCGCCGTCCCATGGCGATCGCGCCCACGCCGGCCAGGAACTCGTCGTAACCGCTCTCGGCGGGAGTGATGTCCGGCAGCCAGGTCAAATCGTCGCCGGGACCGGCGATGAAGCCGTCGAGGCTCGCCGCGAGGTAAGCGACGATCGGCCGCACGAGGCTAGCCGCGAAGGCCGGGGCTAAGCTCCGCGGCAGCGGCCTCGTCCAGCAGCCACAGCAGCTCGCCGTGCACCGGCGCGACGGCCTGCGCGGGGACGGCCTTGGGCACACGCAGGCCCTCCAGCACCTCCGCCACCATCCCGGCCTTCTCGCCGCCGCTCACCACGAACCAGACGTGGCGGGCGGCGTTGATCACGGGATAGGTGATCGTGATCCTGGGCTGGCCGTCGGGAGACTGCGTCGCCACGGCCAGCCTGTCGTCCTCGGCGAGCGCCTCGCTGTGCGGGAAGAGCGAGGCGGTGTGCCCATCCTTGCCCAAGCCGAGGGCGATCAGGTCGAAGACGGGCAGATCGCTGCGCGGCCGCTCGAGGGCGGCCAGCGCCTGCAGCTCCGCATCGTAGGCCGCCGCCGCCGCTTCGGGCTCGTCCTCGCCGTGCACGCGATGCACGTTCACCGCCGGCAGCGGGACGTGCTTGATGAAGCTGTCGCGCGCCAGGCCGTAGTTGCTGGCCGGATCGTCCGGGCCCACACAGCGCTCGTCGCCCCAGTACAGGTGCACGCGCCGCCACGGCACCTTCTGGCTGAACTGCTGACGGGCCAGAAGGCCGTAGTAGGCGCGCGGCGTCGCGCCGCCGCCCAGGGCGACGGAGCAGCGGCCGCGTGCCGCCGCCGCCTCCTGCGTCGTCAGAGCGAACAGATCCGCGGCGCGCAGGGCCAGCGTCTCGGCATCCGGCAGGATCTCGATGCTCATTGCTTCCTCCTCACGCCGGCGGCGCCGTCGTTCTCGCCTTGTCGGGGCGCCGCCAGGAACGGCCGTCGAGAGCCAGCAGCGTATCCGCCGCTTCAGGTCCCCAGCTCCCTGCCTCGTACATCGACACCGGTCCGGATCGTTTGCCCCACTCCTCGAGCATGGGCTCCACGATGCGCCAAGCCTCCTCAGCCTGATCGGCGCGCGTGAACAGCGTCATGTCACCCTCCATGACGTCGATCAGCACGGTCTCGTAGGCACGGAACGGCAGTTCGTAGAGCGTGCCCCCGTAGGCGTATTCCATCGCCACGGGCTGCAGCTCCATCCCATGGCCGGGCACCTTGGACTCGATGTGGAGCGCGAACCCTTCGTCCGGCTGGACGCGCAGCACGAGCAAGTTTGATTCCAGCCCCTGGTCGGCGCCCGCGTCGCGGAAGATCTGCACCGGCGGGCGCTTGAACTGGATGACGATCTCGGTGAGATGGGCCGCCATCCTCTTGCCCGTTCGCAGGTAGAAGGGCACGCCCTGCCAGCGCCAGTTGTCGACGAGCAGCTTGACGGCGGCGAAAGTCTCAGTCTGCGAATCGGGGGGAATCCCGGTTTCAGCGCGGTACGCAACGGCTCCCTCGCCGTCAATCATCCCGTGCGCGTACTGGCCTCGGACGGCCGACTGCGCGAGGCGCTCGCGCTCGAGTGGCCGGACGGAACGCAGGACCTTGAGCTTCTCGTCGCGCACCGCGTCCGCGTCGAAGGCCGCCGGCGGCTCCATGGCGACGAGGGTGAAGAGCTGAATCAGATGCGGCGTGAGCATGTCGCGCAGCGCTCCCGCCTGCTCGTAGTACGCGCCTCGTTCACCGATGCCGATCGTCTCGGCAGCCGTGATCTGTACGTGGTCGACGTACCGCCTGTTCCAGATGGGCTCGAAGATGCCGTTGGCGAACCGCAGCACGAGGAGGTTCTGGACGGTCTCCTTGGC
>CAZHMG010000008.1:0-57213 GCA_964533575.1 uncultured Thermoleophilia bacterium
CGCCGCGCGAAGGCGTAACCGGGTACCTGGCCCGTTACGTCAAACTCGTCTCCGGAGCGGAGAAGGGAGCTGTGCTGCAATGACACCAGAGAAGAGGATGCGCGGCGCTCAGGCGCTCGTGCAGGCCCTCGAGCATGAGGGCTGCGACACCATCTTCGGCTTCCCCGGCGGGGTGGCCATCCCGTTCTACGACGCCCTCTACGATGCGAAGAAGCTGCGCCACATACTCGTGCGTCACGAGCAGGGGGCGGCGCACGCCGCCGACGGCTACGCCCGTGCCTCCGGCAAGGTCGGCGTCTGCACCGCGACCAGCGGTCCCGGCGCGGCCAACCTCACGACGGGCATCGCCAACGCCTATCTCGATTCGATCCCGCTGATCGCCATCACGTGGCAGGTGCGCAGCGACCTGATCGGCACCGACGCCTTCCAGGAGGCGGACGTGACCGGCATCACCCTGCCGATCGTCAAGCACTCGTACCTGGTCAAGCACTCGGCCGACCTGCCGAACGTGCTTCATGAGGCCTTCTACATCGCGTCGACCGGGCGTCCTGGGCCCGTGGTCATCGACGTCCCCGTCGACGTGGCCCTCGGCGACGTCGACTACGCCCCTCCGGGCAGGATCGACCTGCCCGGCTACAAGCCCACCATCCAGCCGCACATCCGGCAGATTCGCGCGGCCGCCAAGCAGATCAACGAGGCTGCCCGCCCCGTGCTCTACATCGGCGGCGGCGTCATCTCGTCGGGCGGCTCAGAACAGATCCGGCAGCTTGCCGAGCTGCGCCGGCTGCCCGTGGCCACCACGTTCATGGGCCTTGGGGCTTTCCCCGAGACGCACGAGCTCAGCATGGGCATGCTCGGCATGCACGGCACGGTCACCGCCAACTACGCGGTGCCCGAGTGCGACCTGCCCGTCGCCATCGGCGCCCGCTTCGACGACCGCGTCACCGGTAAGTTGCAGGCCTTCGCGCCGCACGCCCGTGTCGTCCATGCCGACGTCGACCCGGCGGAGATCGGCAAGAACGTCGCGCCGCTCGTGCCCATCGTCGGCGATGCCAAGGCGGTGGCCGCCGGACTCGTGAAGGAACTCGAGGGTCTCGAGTGGAGCCCGGATCGCACCGCCGACTGGCTGGCGCGCATCGCTGAGCGCAAAGAGACGTACCCGATGCACTACCAGGAGCCGGCGGACGACAGCCTCGCGCCGCAGTTCGTGATCGAAGAGATCGACCGCGTGACCAGTCACGAGGCGGTAGTCTGCACGGACGTCGGCCAGCACCAGATGTGGTCGACGCAGTACTACACCTTCACATACCCCCGCCAGTGGATAAGCTCCGGCGGATTGGGGACGATGGGCTTCGGCCTGCCGGCCGCCATCGGCGCGAAGATCGCACGACCCGAGGCCACCGTCCTCAACATCTGTGGCGACGGCGGTTTCCAAATGACGATGCAGGAGCTCGCGACGGCGGTGAACTACAACGTCCCCGTCGTCACCTGCATCCTCAACAACGGCTTCCTCGGCATGGTCCGTCAGTGGCAGGACCTGTTCTGGCAGAAGCGCTATTCCCACACCTGCATCGAGTGCCAGCCCGACTTCGCCAAGCTCGCGGACGCCTTCGGCGCGCTCGGCCTGCGTGTCGACCGCAAGGAAGACGTCGCGCCCGCCCTTCAAGAGGCGATTGCCAGCGGGCGCCCCGCCGTCATCGACTTCCGCGTCGCCAAGGAGGAGAACGTCTACCCGATGGTCCCGGCCGGCAAGGAGATCACCGAGATGATCGGCGGCCACCCGAAGGGCGGGAGGAAGTCATGAAGCACACCCTCTCCATCCTCGTCGAGGACAAGCCGGGCGTGCTCACCCGGGTCGCCGGCCTCTTCGCCCGCCGCGGCTTCAACATCGAGAGCCTCGCCGTGGGCAGCAGCGAGGACCCGAAGCTGTCACGCATCACCATCACCATCGACGCCGAGGCGCAGCCCGTCGACCAGGTCACCAAGCAGCTGCACAAGCTCATCAACGTGATCAAGATCCGTGACCTTGAGCCGCAGAGCTCCGTCGAGGCCGAGCTGCTGCTCGTCAGGGTTTCCGGCGAGGGCGAGAAGCGCACCGAGGTCCTGCAGATCGCCGAGATCTTCAAGGCCAAGATCGTCGACGTCGACCGCCGGCACGTGACGCTGCGCGTCGTCGGCACGACCGACAAGGTCGAGGCGCTCCTCGAGCTCATGAAGCCGCTTGGGATCCTCGAGGTCGTGCGCACGGGGACGATTGCGATTGGGAGGGGGCGCGGCTGACGCGCTGCGCGACCGACACGTGCGCCGAGTGACAAGGGGGGGCCGGCTTTGCCGGCCCCCCCTTCGTTCTGCTTCAGTGCGCCTTCTCGGCGCGGTCCGCTTCGCCGCCGCGCCTCAGACGACCGCGAGGGCCAAACCGCCTTCACGCGGGAATCGATCATCGTCTTAGGTGAAGACGATGCCCCTCGGTTGGATGAGCGAGCTGGGGCTTGTGCAGTTCCGCCGAGGGTTTCTGCCTTCACGTCATTTCGCCGTTCCCTGATAGCCTGAGCTCATGCGCACGCAGGTTGTCACCTACTACCTCGAGATCACGGATCCCTCGCAGCTCGTGCCGAGCCGCACCCCGCATCCCCCGTTCACACTCGTGCAGGCCGAGATCCCGTGCCCGCCGCTCAGCCGATTCCTCTACGCCACGGTTGGTGGGGAGTGGTACTGGATTGAAAGGCTGGGCTGGACCTACCGCGAGTGGCAAGACTATGTCGAGCGCGAGTGCCTCGAGACCTGGATCACCTATGTCTCCGGCACGCCGGCCGGCTACTTCGAGCTCGAGCTGCAGACGGACGGGAACGTCCAGATCGTGTACTTCGGCCTGCTGCCGCAGTTCGTCGGGCAGGGAATGGGCGGAACACTGCTCACCGCAGCCGTGGACCGCGCCTGGGCGATGGGCGCACGGCGCGTCTGGGTCCACACCTGCACCTCCGATCACCCTTCCGCATTGCCCGGGTACCAGGCGCGAGGCTTCCGCATCTATGACACAGTGCTGACGGAGGAAGACCTGCCCGAGAAGCCGGTTGGGCCGTGGCCGGAGGCCTATTCCTGACGAGGGTCAGCCACACGGGTACCGCCGTGCCGTGTGACGAGCCGCCGGATCGGCCACAGGCGGCCGGCCGGTGAAGGCTTGGTGAATCAAGCGGGGGCGGGAGGGTGTGGCCCAGCCCGCCCCTCTTCGTTCACACGTGTTCGTCAGGCTGCAGGCGTCTCGCCGCTCGTCGTCGGTGCCGCAGGCGCTTCGACGGCGGGGGCGGCCGAAGTCTCGCCCTTGCCGACCTCGACGCGATGCGTCGGCGGCGGCAGCGCGCCCTTCGGTACATGGACTTCGAGCACGCCGTCCTTGTAGTCGGCCGTGATCGCGTCCGCGTCTACATTGTCCGGCAGCGGGAGCGTTCGCTCGAACGAGCCGTAGCTGCGCTCGCGGATCGTCCAGCCCTCCTCGGTCTTCTCCGACTCGGCCTTACGCTCACCCCTGATGGTCAGCGTGCCCGCCTGGACCTCGACGGTTATGTCGTCGCGGTTCATGCCCGGGACCTCGGCGTAGACGACCATGTCCTCGCCAGTCGTCTTGACGTCGATCTGCGGAGCCCAGGCGCCTGCCTCCTTCTCGCCGAACCCGATCCGGCTGAAGACGCGATCCATCTCTTTGCGAAGACTGGAGAGCTCGCCGAACGGATCCCACCGTGTGACCGCCATTGTCCTCACCTCCCGTGCTTGTCTAGGGTCGCCTGCCCCCTCGTACGGTCATCTAAACAGGGCTCCGTTGGGGCGCGGGGACGAAGCCACAAAATGGTGTGAGCAGGGGCTGAGCTGGACCTTCCTGCACAAATGCGTGGGCGGAGGCGGCTGGGTTGTCAGTCGCGAGGCACGACGACGACGGGCAAATGCGACGTCTTGAGGACCTTGTCGGCGACGCTTCCCTCGCCGAGGAGCCTCCCCAGCGTGCCTGCGCCCCTTGCCCCGATGATGATGAGGTCCGCGCCCTCCTGCTCCGCCACCTCGACGATCGTTCGGGCAGGATCCCCCTTGCGAACCATGATCTGATGCTCGCACGTGGTGCGCGAACAGTACTGTGAATCCAGGTTCTGCCTCAGGCGGTCGACGAACGGCAGCCATCCGGAGCCGGCGGAGGCTGCGATCTGCTCACCTCCGGAGACGACGTTGAGAACGTACAGGGTGGCGTTCAGCTCCTCGGCCAGCTTGCGCGCCACTTCGAATGCCCTTTCGGCGTTGGCCGAGAAGTCTGTGCCGTAGAGGATTCTCCTGAAGCCGGCCATTGCTCTCTCCCTTCACGGTGTCTACCAATTGTCCCCTTCGCCACGGAGGCGCGAAACGTGAGGGACCGACATCGTCCATTTTATGATTGACGGTCGCCGGGGAATAGCACTTCTGCACCCCCAAACCCGGAGGCGGCGTGAGCAACATCGAGGTCGTCCTTATCATCGGGGGCGTCCTCGCCCTTCTCAGCGTCTTTGCGAGCAAAGCCTCGGGGCGTCTGGGTGTGCCGGCCCTGCTGCTGTTCCTCGCGATCGGCATGCTGGCGGGTTCGGAGGGTCTGGGCGGGATTCACTTCGACGATCCCCAGCTCGCCCAGACTATCGGCATCATCGCTCTGGCGCTCATTCTCTTCTCGGGTGGCCTCGACACGCCCGCCGCCAGCATCCGCCCGGTCATCGGGCGGGCTCTCGGCTTGTCGACGGTCGGCGTCTTCGTCACGGCCATCCTGGTGGGCGGGTTCGCGACCCTGATCACGGACCTGTCCTGGCGTGAGGGGCTGCTTCTCGGCGCGATCGTCTCCTCCACCGATGCGGCCGCCGTGTTCGCGGTGCTGCGCTCCAAGGACGTGCGCCTCCGCACGCATGTGCGAGACCTCCTCGAAGTGGAGTCGGGGAGCAACGACCCCATGGCGGTGTTTCTGACCGTTTCTCTCGTCAGTCTCATTCAGGATCCGGGCACGCCGCTGGCCGGGTTCGTGCTCTCATTCGTCCTCGAGATGGGGCTGGGCTTCGTCTTAGGATACGCGATGGGCAGGCTGGGGACGCTGGTCCTGAATCACGCGCGGCTCGACTATGACGGGCTGTATCCCGTTCTCAGCCTGACCATCCTCGTGCTCATCTTCGGCGTCACGAGCTTCCTGAGCGGCAACGGCTTTCTGGCCGTCTACGTTGCCGGCATCACCATGGGCAACTCGGTATTCATCCACAAGCGCAGTCTGATGCGCTTCCATGACGGACTAGCCTGGCTCGGACAGATCGCCATGTTCCTGACGCTGGGCCTGCTCGCCTTCCCGTCGCACATCATGCAGGTCATCGGCGCCGGGCTGCTGGCCGCGCTCTTCCTGATGCTGGTGGCGCGGCCCGTCGCGGTGTACCTCGTGCTGGCGTTCTCGCGCTTCGAGTGGCGCGCCAGGACGCTCGTCGGATGGGTCGGCCTGCGCGGCTCGGTGCCGATCATCCTGGCCACCTTCCCGCTCGTCGCGGGATTGTCGGGATCTGAGCTCATCTTCAATCTGGTCTTCTTCATCGTCCTGACCTCGGCCCTCGTCCAGGGCACCACCATACCGCTCGTGGCGCGCTGGCTTCGCATGGAGGGTCCCGTGTTCCGGGTGGATCTCGCCGCGACCGACGAGCCGTTGGACCGGCAGCTCGTGGAGTACCTCGTGCCGGAGCGCTCCCGGTTGGTCGGGCAGCAGGTCGCGAAGGCCCGCCTGCCCGAGGCCGCCCACGTGCTGCTGATCCAGCGCGACGCCTCGTTCATCGTGCCCAGAGGCAGCACCAGGATACGGCGAGGCGACATCCTGGTGCTGCTGGCTGAAGACGAGGCGCTGCGTGAGCTGGAAGGGCGCGAAACGCTGGAGCGGCTCTCGCGGACGCCGGCGGTGTGTGCTCTGACGGATGCTGAAGGAGCCCCACCACCCCCCTGAGCCGCAGCGGAGACGGCAGGCGAGCCGGCCGCCGGGGAGGGGGCTCAGACGGCTAGGTCTCAGGTCGCCTTGGCCACCAGCACAGGGATCTCCGACGCTTTGACGACGGCAAGGGCGACAGAGCCCAAGGCGAGTCGACGGAGTCCCGTCCGGCCGGTGTCGCCGATTACGATCACACCGGCGCCCGCCTTGGTCGCAGCGCCGATGATGTTGCCGGCTACGCTGCCTCTCAACACCTCCGCCGTGCAGTCAACGCCGTTTGCCCCTGCAAAGCGACGTGCCAGGATCACTCCCTGAATCGCCAAGTCCAGCTCGCCGAAGCGTTCGTCAGGGACCGGCTCCGGAGGGATTTCAAGCTCCTCGAGGCCTGTGTCGACCGAGATCACCTTGAGCTTGGCGCCAAGCAGTCTGGCAAGGAGCACCGCGTGCTGGGTGGCGCGGACGGCCGGCTCCGAACCGTCAGTGGCGAGCAGCACGATGCCCGCGTTCGGCCGGATCTCACCTATCTCCGCGAGACTGACATCCTTGGCGGAGCCGCGGACGACGGAACCAAGCATCGCCTCACCCCTTGTCTCACTGCGCGGCCGTGGCCACGTGACATTCCGTGTCCGAGGTTCTGCCCGGGCCGCGCCTGGCGCCAAACGACCGTCCCGTTCCCGTCAATCCTCGTAAGGGTCGCTGATGCCCATGCTGCCCGATTCGCGCTTGAGGAAGACGCGCAGCAGCAGAAAGACGGCGAAACGTCCCTAGTCATTCTCCTGAAGAAGCCCCTTCCACGTGTGATGCCGTCGCGCGACTACGCGGCGACCGAGTCCTTCTCGCCTCGCTCCCAGTGGCGATGCTGCGCGATCGCCTTGACGAAGAGATCCGTGAAGGACCCTTCGCTCGCGGCGCCGGTCAGCGTCACCACGCCGTGCTCGTTCTTCATCTGGCCTGGCTCCTGATCCGCAAGGACCACGCCCGGCATCTCGGACTGGCGCAACACATCGATTCCGTCCGCGCTTGCGGCGACGGTCTTGCCGTGCTTGAAGGCTTCGCTGACGAAGTGCCTGGCATAGCCGTGCTCGACCAGGCTCTGTGAGCTGTCGCCGCCTCTGGGAACGTACACGGCGTCGAACATGATCGAGCCTGTCGTCGTGTAGCTCTTGTCGACGGAGATCTGACTGCCGTCGTCGCACCGCAGGGAGCCGAGGAACATCGAGACGACCACGCTGCGAGCGCCGGCGGCGCTCAGCGCCCTCTGGACCGTCCTCACGTCGCCGCCATTGACGCCGTTGTCGGCCAGAATGGCGACCTTCCGCCCGCGAGCAGTATGCACGGTGTCGAGCATGGTGACGGCCGCCGACGACGAGACGGACTTCGTCTCACCGGCGCGCGTGCGCATCGTGACTTCACCCGTGGTGCCGTTTGCGCTCGTGGGCGCGTCGACGCCGATGCCCTCGGCGACCTGCGCCGCCAGACCGCCGTCGACGTTCGCGACCATGGCGACCATTCGCTCCCGTACTTCTCGGCTCTTGACTTTGCCGAGCTCGAAGTGGAACGCCTCGACGAGGTGAGTCTTCTCCACCGCCGTCTGGCTGTTCCAGAAGAATCGGGCCTGGGTGAAGTGGTCGCCGAAACTCGGGCTGCGTTCGCGGATCTTGGTTCCCTCGACTTTCGTTTGCAGGCTCGCGAAGCCGTGGCCCGCCCCGACCGGCTGCGCCGAGCCGCCGAGGGAGTTCGGCCAGTACGCGACCGGGCCGCGGTTGATGGTCTGCCGATGGTAGGCCCCGCGATGGTAGTTGTTGGCGGGCGTCAAGGGACGATTGATCGGGAGCTCCACGAAGTTGGGGCCGCCCAGCCGGATCAGCTGCGTATCCAGATAGGAGAAGAGGCGGCCCTGCAGTAGCGGATCGTTGGAGAAGTCGATGCCCGGCACGATGTTGGCAGGGCAGAAGGCCACCTGCTCCGTCTCCGCGTGGAAGTTGTCGGGGTTGCGGTTCAGCACCATCTTGCCGACCGGCATCACCGGCACCAGCTCCTCTGGCCAGAACTTCGTGGGATCGAGGATGTCGAAGCTGAAGGCGTGCTCGTCTTCCTCGTCGAGCAGCTGGACGCCGAGCTCGTACTCAGGGTAGTCGCCCATTTCGATGGCTTCCCACAGATCGCGCCGCAGGAAGTCGGGATCCTTGCCTGCGATCTTCTGGGCTTCATCCCACACGAGGGCGTGAGTCCCCAGCGCCGGCTTCCAGTGGAGCTTCACGAAGCGGCCGACGCCCTCGGCATTCACGAAGCGGAAGGTGTTCACTCCGAAGCCGTCCATCATGCGGTAGCTCCGGTTGATGCCACGGTCGGAGAGCAGCCACATGATCATGGCCATGGATTCGGGGAGCAGCGAGATGAAGTCCCAGAAGGTGTCGTGCGCCGCCGATGCCTGCGGCATCTCGCTGTCCTGCTCCGGTTTGATGCTGTGGACGAGGTCCGGGAACTTGATGGCATCCTGGATGAAGAAGACGGGGATGTTGTTGCCGACAAGATCGTAGTTGCCGTCTTCGGTGTAGAACTTCGTCGCGAAGCCGCGTGCGTCCCGCACGGTGTCGGCGGAGCCTCGGAAGCCGACCACCTGCGAGAACCGCACGAAGACAGGCGTCTGCGCGGACGGATCCTGGAGGAATTTCGCCGAGGTGTACGCGCTCATCGGCTCGTACACGTGAAAGTACCCGTGGGCCCCCGACCCTCGTGCGTGCACGACGCGCTCCGGGATCGGCTCATGATCGAAGTGAGTGAGCTTCTCGCGGAAGATGAAGTCCTCCATGATGGTTGGCCCGCGTTCGCCAGACTTCAGGGAGTTGTCCGTGTCGGGGATCGCTACCCCTTGATCTGTCGTCAGTTGCTCGTCCGCGGGACGTTCCCGGTACTCGTCCAGCTGCTTGGACTTCTCGGTTTCGGCCGGTCTCGTGTGCCGCTCGTCACTGGACATGCATGTTCCTCTCTGACGCGCCGTCCTCTCCGCGATCGGCGATAGGGAGACGGCTGGACTTTCAGGGATACTCGCCCTCTTCCCGGGGCGAGAAGGGGTAAACCGTCTGCTACGCTCCAAAGCTGGGCCGTCCCGCTCGCGGTGTCTGCAGCCGGGCGCGAAGACCCAGACCGAATCCACCCTATGACGGAGCGTGGTGATGGATGGACTGTGCCGGCGGCCGGCGATGGAACTGGCAGCCCTGATAGCGGCGGGCGAGGTGTCCAGTCGCGAGGTCGTCGAAGCGCACCTGGCCCGCATCGAGGGCGTCAACGGGACGGTCAACGCGGTCACCGTCGTCCTGAGGGAGAGCGCACTGGAGGCGGCGGAGGCGGCCGATCGGGGGGAGATGACCGGGCCGTTCTGCGGCGTGCCGATCACGGTCAAGGAGAATCTGGACTGCGTCGGGTCGGCGACGACGCACGGCATCGCGTCGCTGCGCGACGCGATGCCGTGGCGCGACGCTCCGGTCGTGGCGCGCATGAAGGCCGCCGGGGCCATTCCGATCGCGCGCACCAACATGTCCGAGTACGGCCTGCGGCTGGACACGGCCAACCCGCTGCGCGGCAGGACCTTCAATCCGTGGAATCCGGCCCTGACGCCCGGCGGGTCGAGCGGCGGCGACGCCGCCGCGCTGGCGACGGGCATGACGCCCTTCGGGCTCGGCAACGATTTGGGCGGCTCCGTCCGCAATCCCGCCTACTGCTGCGGCGTCGCCGCGCTCAAGCCGACACTCGGCCGGATCCCGCGCGGCGGCTCGCTGCCGCCGCTCGACTTCGGGTTCGCGCTGCAGGCGATGGCGGTTGAGGGGCCGATGGCCAGATCGGTTGCCGATCTGCGGCTCGGCCTGTCGGTGCTCGCCGGTCGCGACATCCGTGACCCGCGATCCGTGGACGCGCCGCTCCTCGGACCGGAACCGGCGGCACGCCGCGCCGCCCTCGTGCTTCACGTCCCGGGGGCCGACCTGCCGGCGGAGACCGTCGCCGCCATCCAGCGGGCCGGCCAGCTGCTGTCGAGGGCCGGCTGGGAGGTCGAGCTGGCGGAGCCCCCGGAGCTCGACCTCGTCAACCAGACGTGGCTCGATCTGCTCCTGGTGGACTTCGCCGACCTGGTGCCGAGCATGCGCCTGCGCATCGCGCCGGCGCTCTATCGGCACCTCGTGCAGCTGTGCGGGCTCGGAGAGGGTCGCGAGCGGCCTAACAGCGAGCTCCACGCCACGCGCTCGTTTCTCATCAGGTTGTGGTCCGAGTTCTTCCAGCGCTACCCGGTCATGATCGGCCCCACGTGGCCAGGGTTCCCCTGGCCCGTCGACGCCGACCTCGATCCTGAGACGGGCGTGCGGCTGTCGCTCGAGACGACGCGCTTCATCCTGCCGGCCAACGTGCTCGGCCTGCCCGCGCTGGCGCTGCCGATGGGCGTCGCCGACGGCCTTCCGACGGGGATCCAGATCTACGCCGACCTGTGGCGAGAGGATCTGTGTCTCGCGGCGGCCGAGATCATCGAGGCCGGCGTGGAGATGCCGACGCCCATCGATCCCGTTCGATGATCGGACTTCACGGTCTGGCGCCGATGCATGTCCTTTCCAGCCGCCGGGAACCTCCATGGGAGTGCTGACCAGTTGAGCAGGAGGTGCCCCGTGGGCGATATGCAGAGGATCACGCCGAACCTTTGGTACGACGATCAGGCTGAGGAGGCCGCCGAGTTCTACGCATCGATCTTCCCGAACTCCCGCATCGTGAAGGTGTTGCGCTTCGGCGAAGCGGGCTATGAGATACACCGGCGGCCGGCCGGGTCGGTCATGACCGTGGAGTTCGAGCTTGATGGTCAGGCGTTCATCGCCCTGAACGGCGGCCCCGTCTTCACGTTCAACGAGGCGCTCTCATTGCAGATCAATTGCGACACGCAGGAGGAGGTCGACCACTACTGGGCGAGACTGACTGAGGGCGGAGACGAGCGGGCTCAGCAGTGCGGCTGGCTCAAGGACAGATACGGCGTGTCGTGGCAGGTCGTGCCGCGAGCGCTGGAGCGGATGCTCTCCGACCCGGACAAGGAGAAGGTGGCACATGTGACCGACGTGATGCTGCGCATGAAGAAGCTGGACATCGCCGGCCTGGAGCGGGCGTACGAGGGGGAGTGACAAGGCGTGAGGCCGGCAAACGGCTGGCTCTCACCTTGACTTCGAAGAGCGCCCTCGCCACGTCGTCGCCAGTGGCGTACAGCTCACGCCGGAAGCTCAGAGTGTCGCTGGCCACGACGTGGCCGCGGCGCTCGAGTTCTGCGCAGCGCCCTCACCGATCCCGTGTCGCTCGCCGCTTCGGGATCGCACGCGTCGCGTTCGCGTCCTCGCGCAGAGTATCATCGTGCCTCGTGCAGAGGAGGTCACGGCATGAAGCGCGAGATCGAGAATCCCTATCCAAACGGCGAGTGCTTCTTCTGCGGTCACGACAGTTGTCAAGGGCTGCGGCTGACCTTCTGGTGGGACGAAGAGCGGCGCGAGGTGACGACCAACTACGTTCCGGAGAGGCGCTTCGTCGGCCAGGGCGATATTCTGCACGGGGCCATCCAGATGGGTCTGCTCGACGAGATCATGGGCTGGACGACGGTCGTCACCACAGGCCAGATGGCGGTGACGACGCAGATGAACGTGATGTTCCTGCGGCCCGTGTATGTCCACGAGGGGACGATCACCGCGACGTGCCGCGTGACCGGTCGGGAAGGGCGCGACGTCGAGCTGGAGGCGGACCTGACCGACGATCAGGGGATCGTGTGCACGACGGCGACCTCCACCTATCGACTGCTCTCCGCGGAGCGATTCACGGCTCTGGCCAACAAACGATCACAATAAGAGCTGCCATTCGCGTGAGATGAGGAGTATGCTGCACGCGTTGATGCTCATGGTGTACCGCTTATGACCGTCTCATCCCAAAACGCACCCATGCAGGGTGTCCCAGTGCACGACGCCTCCCAGGACTCTCCCGAGCTGCCGGAGGGCTGGCGGAACGCGGACGATGACCTGAGCGTGGAAGATCCGCTGCGCGTCAGGCGCAGGCGCGTACGGCTCATGCTGGCCTTCGTCGCAGGCGCTCTGGTCCTTGCGTACGTGATCGGCCTCCCGCTGTGGAACGCCTCAGCTCACTACTCGCGCGGCGTACTTGCCATGAACAGCGCGTCGTACGCCTGGGCGGCCGAGGAGTTCGACGCGGCCAAGATCGTCTTCGTCCCCTATCGCGACTCCGCCGCACGCGCCCAGGAAGCGCGTCAAGCCGCCCTGGAGGCGCGTCAAGCGGCCACCGCCGCAGACGCTGCCCGGTCTACTGCGGAGGCACGACTGGCAGCCGCCGCCGCCGGGCTCGACAAGGCCCAATCGCTTCTCACAAAGGGCAACGCGTCCGCGGTCCTCGCGGCGCTGCGGGATATCCCAACCGCGGACCTGAAAGCCGCCGCCGTCGATCCCGAGGTTCGTGATTCGATCGACGTGCTCTCCGGAGACATGGTCGCAGCCGGCCGGAAGGCCTTGACGGCAAGGAGATGGGGCACGGCCGCCCGGTACGCGAGGGCGATCGTGGTGCTGGATCCAGCGAGCAAGCGAGCCGTCGGCATTCAGAAGCGGGCGCAGGCGGGCTTGGCGCTCAGCGCCAAACTGGCCGACGCCCGAGCCGCCGCCCAGCAGAGACGCTGGCGCGAGGCGTTGCGTCTCGGTCTAGCCATCCTCGCCGTCGACAAGTCATTCCCCGGCGCCGCCGACATCGTCGCCGACGCCAGGGCGGCGCTGAAGCCGAAGAAGAAGGCGACGACGACCGTGTCCGCGCCGGCGCCGGCCCCCGTCACTCCTGTCGTTCCCCGGCCTGCGGCGCCCCCGGCGCCCCCTCCGCCATGATGCCCGCAACTGCTCGCATGACGCCTCACTCCACAGTCCACGGTCGCATGCAGTTGCTTGCGTCAGCAGCCGCCGTCCTTCTCGCCCTCGGGGTCCTTCTGTTTGCGTTCACGGCGCCTGCTCACGCGGCCACAAACGCGTGGCTGTCGGTCAAAGCTCCGTGGGGGACGGCGTGGGACATCAATGATGTGTACGCTTTCGGCAGCACCAGTCTCGCCGCCGCGGGCGACGACGGTCACATCGGCATCTCCCGCGACGGCGGTAAGTCCTGGAGCGTCATTGTGCCCAGCGGCTATGGCGGGGCGGTGTTCACGGCGGTCGCGGCGAACACCTCCGGACGGATCCTCGCCGCGTCGGGTCCGGTGTTGCTCGTCAAAGAGACATCCTCGGGTTCGTGGCGGAGAGCCTCCGGACAGCGCCCCGGCTCGGCGATCAACGACATCGCCCTGCGCGGAACCATAGCGGTCGCGGTCGGCAACAACGGCGTGGTCATGCACAGCAGCAACTCGGGCTCCACGTGGAGCAGGACGTACGCGACGGCGGCAGACGGCAGCGACGTCACGAGCAACATCACCTGCGTCGCCATCGCCGGCGGGGGCACCGCCGTGGCCGGCACGGCGGCGGGCGAGATCCTGATCGGGACCGGTGACGAGTGGAAGGTCGCGGGCACCGTCGCGGGCAGGGTGAGCTCTGTCGCGACTGGCGGCACTCCCGCGCTCAGCGACGGCCAGCCCGACTTCTTCGCCACCAACGGGAGCGACGTGGTCGGCAGCAACGATGCGCTCACGTTCACGTCGCTCCCGGGTCTGCCCAGCCTGGACACGCAGTCGTGGCCCTACTTGGCGTGGGTCGGCCTTCCCAACCGGGCGCTGGTCATTGCGGGAGGCAAGAACGCCGGCTTCTTCGAGCCTCCCAGCCAGACCTGGGTGTCGGGATCCACGGGACTGGACGGCACCCTGCGAGCAGTGGCTCCCGGGGGACAGAGCACCGCTTATCTTCTCTCGACCGGCGGCCGGCTGGTGCGTACGCTGAGCGCCGGTCGCACGCCCGCCGTCATCCAGGCGTCACCGACCCGCATCGTCGTCGGGGGGACTACTCGTGTGACGGCTACGGTCGACATCGGCGCTCCCGGTACGCTGCGCCTGCGACAGCGCATCCCGGGGGGTTCGTGGAGTACTGCTCGAACCGTCTCCTGGACCTCCGCCGACTGGGGCCGCGTCGTCTCGTTCTCCCTGCAGCCCTCACTCAATCGTGAGTACCGTCTGGAGTTCACGTACGGTTCGGTGACGCACGTGCTGACGTCAACCGTCAAGGTGATGGTCCAGCCGAAGGTGTACACCACGCGCTCGAGCCTCACGTTGAGGGTCGGAGATGTCTATCGGCTCTCGGGATCTGTCAGTCCGACGCTCTCGGGAGAGAGCGTGCGCCTGTACACCGATCGCAACAGTGACGGCTGGCGACTTGTCACCAACGGCACGGCGAAGCTGCAGAACGGGCGCACCTGGACGAGCCGGCGGTTCGGGACGCCGAAGGCAGAGACATACCGCGTGAAGGCGTATCTGCCGTCCACGAAGAGGCACGGGTCAGCCTGGAGTCGAGTCGTGACGGTTACGATCAGATAGTTGGCAAGGGATCCGGCTCACGGCGGGCGTGAAGCGGGCTGAGCGAGGGGGTCAGATGAAGCAGTTGCGAGGGGCCAAGGTCCTGCTCCCGATCGTGGCCGTGATCGCGGTGGTCCTTGGGGCGCTGCTCGCCGCAACGGGTTTGGTGACGAATGCCCAAGCCGAGCCCGGCGACATGTGGACCATCGCGGCTACGGCCGGCGTCAACGGGAGCATCGATCCCTCCGGGGACGTCCAAGTCGCCGAGGGCGCGAACCAGACCTTCACTTTCTCCCCCGACGACCACTATCACGTGGCCGCGGTCACGGTGGACGACAGTCCGGCGCCGCTGGACGATTCCTATACATTCGAGAACGTTGATCGGAATCACACGATTCACGTGACGTGGGGGATCGATCAGTTCACGATCACGCCCAGCGCCGGCGCACACGGGAGCATCTCGCCGGCCAACGCTCAGACGGTGAACTACGGCGGAAGCCGGACGTTCACAATCGCGCCTGACAACAACTACCACGTCGACGACGTCCTGGTGGACGGCAACTCAGTCGGCGCCCGGACCTCCTACCAGTTCTCCGAGGTCGACGACGACCACACCATCAGCGCCACGTTCGCCCTTGACCAGTACACGCTCAAGTACACCGCCGGGACCGGCGGCACGATCAGCGGACAAGCGTCGCAGACGGTCAGCCACGGCGAGGACGGCGCGCCGGTGACGGCCAGACCCGACAGCGGCTACCGCTTCGTGCGCTGGGACGACGGCGATACGAACGCGACACGTCAGGAGAGGAACGTCACCGCGGACGCGACGTTCGACGCGCAATTCGCGCGGCAGAACTACACGCTCAGCTACACCGCCGGGACCGGCGGCACGATCACAGGGGAGGCGTCGCAGACGGTTGCCTACGAAGGTGACGGGACGACCGTGACGGCAAGCCCCAACAACGGCTTTCGCTTCGATTCATGGAGTGACGGCGTCGCCACGGCGAGCCGTAAAGAAACGAACGTCAAGTCGAATCTCAGCGTCACCGCCAGTTTCGTGAAGACCTACACGCTCACGTACGTCGCCGGCGCCGGCGGCACGATCACCGGCGACACATCGCAAACGGTCGACAGTGGCGGCGACGGCACGTCAGTGACCGCCACTCCCAATGTCGGTTACCGGTTCGTGTCCTGGAGCCCCGGCGGCAGCACAACTGCCGGCCGGGCGGAGACCGACGTGCAGGCAAATCTCACGTTCACGGCGACCTTCGAGCTGTTGACCTATACGATCACGCCGTCGATGGAACCCCGGGGCGGCGGCACCATCAGTCCCAACAGCACCCAGTCGGTGTCGCATGGCGGCAGCCGAATCTTCACGATCACGCCGGCGAACGACTTCTATCTGGCAGACGTCCTCGTAGACGGCGTCTCAGTCGGCCGAGTGAAGAGCTACCCGTTCACGAACGTCACCGAACCCCACACCATCCGCGCGGTCTTCGCCTACGGCGGGGACACGAGCATCGCACCATTCAGCGCCAAACAGACCACGGTCGACTGGGGGCGGTCCACGCTGCTGACGGGATGGCTCTATGACACAAGCGGCGCCCAGAAGAGAGGCATGGGGGGCGAGTCTGTGGGCCTGCTCTCCGCGCCGTCCATCGATGGGCCGTGGACATCGCTGGCGACGCTGACCACGAGTCCGGACGCTGGCTCCGTCGGCATGGTCACGCGTCTCGTCAAGCTGACTCGGCCGACGTACTTCTGGCTGCGCTACGACCCCCCTGAGGACTCGGAGCTGGCCGGTTCCGACAGCAACTATCTCAAGGTGAACGTCCGTCCGGTGCTCGGCACGCCGCAGGTGCCGTTGTCGGTGAAGGCGAAGAAGTCGGTGACCGTGTACGGATCGCTGAAGCCGAAGTTCACGGCGGGGCAGAAGATCGTGAAAGTGAAGATGTACCGTTACAAGTACGGCCGCTGGGCCTACGTCAGGGCGAATTGGGCGACTAACTACGATAGCGGCTCGTATACTCAGTATCGCGTCAAGTTCACGATTTCGACAAAGGGCAAGTACAGGTTCCGCGCCGTGACTGCCACCTGGGCCGACGACACCACGTCCTTGAGCAGGACGATGACCGTCAAGTAGCGGGCGTTCTGGCGCGCGACGCGTGAGGAGCGCGCGCCTGAGCCCATCGCACGATGAGCGCCCTTGGGGCGATTCGGCATCAGGCCGAATCGCCCCAAGCGCTTAACGAGGCTGCAGGGGGGACGGGGGCCGTCAGGCCTTGTCGCCCCAGCGGCCCCACGGCTCCTGCTCTTCGCGCCCGCGACGCCAGTGGAAGCGGGCGATGACGGGAGCGTCGGCCAGCTCCGGATGTGCCGCGGACAGCGGCGCGTCGGCGTGGCGCAGCGCGGCGAGCACGAGGCTGCGATAGCGGCGGAAGATGCCTTGGCGCATGCGGGCGGTCCCGAAGAACGGCAGACCGCCCTGCGCCATCATATGCAACTCGAGGCGCGGACGATCGTCCTCCACGACCCAGTGGCCGAGCACCTCGTCGCGCTCCAGGCGCACCTGCAGCGCGCTGAGAGCTCGGCGATCGTACTCGGTGTCGACCGTGAGAAAGAGGTCCCCGGTGCGGTCGGAATGGGTGAGCGTGTAGCGCCGGCACGCGAGCGGTGTCTGCGGCTGTACCCCTTCGCCCAGCGTCACATGGAGTTTGCCTGCGTCGAACATCCTCGTCCCGCCCGCGCTCGCGTTCGTCTCTGACGCAAGGGATGATACCCACTGGGTGAATCCTGTCTGCCATCCCGTCAAGCGAGGAGAGCATGAGAGCACTGGTCAACCGGCCTTCGCCGGCTATCGCCGAGTGTGAGCTGACGTTTCTGGAACGAGACGCCATCGATGTGGAGCGCGCACGACGGCAGCATGACGCGTACATCGACGCGCTGCGCGCTCTGGGAACGGACGTCGTGACGCTGGAGGTGAACGCTGAGTGCCCGGACGCCGTCTTCGTCGAGGACGTCGCCGTCATCCTCGACGAAGTGGCGGTGATGACGACGATGGGCGTCGCCAGTCGCCGATGCGAGTTGCCCGCCATGCGTGAGGCGATCTCGCGCCATCGCGAGATCGCCGATATGGAACTGCCGGCGACGCTGGAGGGCGGAGATGTGCTGCGCGTCGGCCGAACGCTCTTCGCCGGCTTCTCCTCCCGCACGAACGAGCAGGGCATAGAAGCCCTGCGGGCGGTCGCCGAGTCCCTGGGCTACACGGTGATCCGTGTCGAAGTGCCGGGGGCACTGCATCTCAAGACATGCATCACCGCCTTGGACGACGAAACCTGTCTCCTCAATCGGCAGTGGCTGGACCCGGCGCCGTTCGCGGGCTTCAAACTGGTCGACGTGGCGCCGGACGAACCGTGGGGCGCGAATGTCCTCAGGCTGCATCACGGTTTGATCATGAACGACAAGTATCCGCAGACGGCGGCCATCGTTCGCGATCTCGGATACCCGGTTCACACAGTCGACGTCTCCGAATTCGGGAAGGCGGAGGCGGGACTGACATGCATGAGTCTCCTGTTTCGTGACCAGTCGTGATACAGGCTGGGGAACAAGGTGAAATCCGGGTGGTGCAGTGCCGTCAACGGGGCGGAGCTGAGGGTGCACCAATGAGAGCCTTCACGAGAAAGGGGCCGCACGATGGAGCGTCCGCGAATGTCCGACTTCCTGACCAACATGAACCAGCAGCTGCCGTGGTCCGAGAAGTGGGCCATGCTCGCCCGTAACCTGTGGCGGCGCGTCGTCCTGCGGCAGAACTGCTGCGGGCACCACGGCCAGCCGGGATGCTGAAAGGTGGCGCCGCCGTCCCGTGAGGGCGGCATCGATCACCATCACCCGCACTGAGCGGGCATAGACTGCCGGCCGACACACTCGTCCTCTTCGCCAACGGTCCCGTTCAAGCGGAATCAGCATCGTGTCGATGCTGATTCCGATCCGCCTTCACACAGGAAATCGGGGTGTGCTCCCGTATGTGTAGGGGTGCGGTTGGCGCATTCATGACTCGTGGAGGAGGCGAAGGTGGGCAGGATCCTGGATATCAGGGTGGTGTGGGTGCTCGCCGTCTATGTCCTTCTCGATCTCGCCTGCGTTCTCCTGGGCATGGGGATTCCCATCTTCTCCATCCTGCTCGGCATACCCGTCGGCTGGTATGTCGTCGAGCGATGCGCGGCGAAAGGTCTTCGCGATGGCGAGATGCTGAGCGAGGCGTTCTTCGCCGGAGTCGCCACGGCGTCGCTCACGTTCTGCCTGATGGGCCTCGTGTGGGGCCCGTCGATAGCGCTTCTCTTCCGACCGGGTGCCGACCTCGCCGGCGTCGGGATTCCTCTGATCCTGTACGACGCGACAGCCAGCTTCATCGGCTGGCTCGTCCTGATGATCGTCATCTCGCCAATCCTTCAGGTGCTGATGACGCTGTTCGGCGCCCACCTGACGCTGACCAGCAGGCTCACCCGTACGGGCGGGGAACTGGTGCGTCACGTCTGACGATTCGCCCGGCCTTGGCGAGGCGAATCGTCATGAGACACTGCGAGGGAGGCCTTGATGAAAGCTGATCGTGGCGCCCTGATCGCAACGCCTGTCGCCGTCATCATCGGCGCCGGGCTCGCATGGGCGGGCAGTCAGGGCGGAGCTGACGTCGTGGGCATCCCCGTCTTCGCCCTCGCGATCGCGCTGGCCTTCCTGATCCAATGGATCGTCTTTGTTCCCTCGTGGCTGGCGAAGAACGAAGCCTTCTTCGATCTCACGGGCAGTCTCACGTACATCTCGATCACGATCCTCGCGGTGCTGTTCAGCCCGGCGCCGGACGCCCGCACGTTCCTGCTGCTCCTTCTCGTCGTCGTCTGGGCAGGGCGCCTTGGCACCTACCTGTTCCGCCGTATCCGAAAGGCCGGGAAGGACGTCCGCTTCGACGAGATCAAGGCCTCCTTCGCCCGCTTTCTCATGACGTGGACGCTCCAGGCGCTCTGGGTGAGCTTCACCCTCGCTGCGGCGCTGGCCGCGATCACGAGCGTCAAACGCGAGAGCCTGGACGTGTTCGCCTTCGTCGGGCTCGCGATCTGGGCGCTCGGCTTCGCGATCGAGGCCGTGGCCGACATGCAGAAGAGCCGCTTCCGGGCCGACCCTTCGAACAAGGACCGTTTCATTCGCGGCGGACTATGGGCATGGTCGCGGCATCCGAATTACTTCGGCGAGATCGTGCTGTGGATCGGCGTTGCGCTCATCGCTCTGCCCGTACTCGACGGATGGCAGTACCTGACGCTCGTCTCGCCTCTGTTCGTGTACCTGTTGCTGACGCGGGTTAGCGGGGTCCCGATGCTCGAGAAGAAGGCGGACCGCCGGTGGGGCGGACAGCCGGACTACGAAACCTACAAAGCGGGTACGCCGGTGCTGATTCCGCGGCCGCCGAAGGCGGGCCGCTAGGGGAGGTGGACCGGCGTGGAGGGGAAGCTCTACGGCGAGCTTGCGCCGTGGTGGCCGCTGCTCTCGCCGCCCGAGGAGTACGAGGAAGAGGCGGCGTTCTACGGTGCCCTGCTTCGCGGCGTGCCGGAGGCCGGCGTGGTGTCAGGCTCAGCATCACAGCATGCGCTGCACGATAGTGGGTGCCGCCTCCTCCCGTCGCTGCTCGAACTCGGCAGCGGTGGTGGCAACAACGCGTCACACCTCAAGGTCGACTTCAGGATGACCCTTGTGGACGCGTCGGCTGAGATGCTCGCCGTCAGCCGCGTGCTGAACCCGGAGTGCGAGCACGTACAGGGCGACATGCGCACCGTTCGTCTGGGGCGGCGTTTCGACGCCGTCTTCATCCAGGACGCGATCATGTACATGTCGACAAAGGAAGACCTCCGCGCCGCGATCACGACGGCCTATGTTCACTGCCGGCCGGGCGCCTCCGCGCTCTTCGCTCCGGATTTCGTGCGCGAGACGTTCCGCCAGTCGACAGACCATGGCGGCTCGGATGCGGATCTCCGCGGCGCGCGATACCTGGAGTGGGTATGGGACCCGGACCCGGACGACTCCACCTATCTCACGGACATGGCGTACATGCTGCGGGAGAAGGATGGCTCTGTCCGAATGGTGCACGAACGATTCGTCGAGGGGGTGTTCCCGCGCGACGTCTGGCTGGGTCTCGTTGAGGAGGCAGGCTTTGAGGCCAGGGTGCTGCCGTTCGAGCACTCGGAGTACGAGGGACAACTTGAAGTGTTCGTCGGACGGCGGCCGCAGGCGGACCAGATCGACCCAGGGCGCTGAGGGGGTGGAGGGCGAGGCTGCAGCCGCCGTCCCGGGCCGCCGGCTACGCGCCCTGCGTCTGGTCGGCCGGCCGCTCGAATCGCCGGAAGAGGTCGTCGCGTGGCTCGGGGTGGTGCAGGCACAGGATTTCGCTCCGGCGAAGTGGGCGATCGGCCAGCGTACAGAGGCGGCGACCGATGCCGACATCGGTCTGGCCTATGCAGCAGGCACAGTGCTCCGCACACATGTCCTCAGGCCGACGTGGCACTTCGTGCTGCCGGCCGACATTCGCGTGCTGCTGGCTGCCACGGCTCCCCGGATCCAGACCCGCATCGCCCATCGTTACCGACGACTTGGCCTGGACGCCGATGCGCTGGCGCGCAGCGTCGAGGCGCTCACTGAGGGGCTCTCCGGGGGCAACGCGCTCACGCGAGAGGAGGTAAGGGCTACGCTGCGGGCCGCGAGAATCGACGCCGACGGCCAGCGCCTCGCGTACATGCTCATGAATGCGGAGCTGAACGCCGTGGTCTGCAGCGGGCCGCCGCGGGGTTCACAGCACACGTACGCCTTGCTCGAGGAGCGTGCGCCGGGAGCGCGCGTGGCGTCGCGCGAGGCCGCTTTGAGCGAGCTTGCGCTTCGCTTCTTCACGAGTCACGGCCCCGCGACGGCCAAGGACTTCGCAACCTGGGCCAGCCTGACTCAAGCGGATGTCCGGCTTGCCTTGGCGACGGCGAGCGAGAGGCTCCAGCGCGAGGTGATCGGCGATCTCGTCTTCTGGTCGTCTCCGGCGCCTGCGGCGCCTCCGCTCGCGTCCCCCGTCGTCCATCTGCTGCAGGGCTACGACGAGTACATCATGGGCTACTCGGAGACCAAGCATCTGCTCGCTCGTGCGGGGTCGTCGTGGTCTGCCGCCACGCCGCCGGTCTTCTCGCTCGTGGTGCTGCTGGACGGGCACGTGGCCGGCTTCTGGCGGAGAGTGATCGCCAGAGACCATGTCACAGTCGAGGTATCACTGTTCAGGCCGTTCGACGGCGAGCAGGCGGAGGCACTCAACGAGGCGGCAGCGAGGTACGGCGTCTTCCTGGACCTGCCGGCGCGCGTCGTGTACAGGAACGGGAGATGAGGACGCTGATCGCCTTCCGACGCCTTGGGCCTGCGGCCGTCATCTCTGTGCGCGAAGAGGAGGGGTTTCGGGTTCTGGCAGAGCTGGAAGACGACATCAGGATCGGATCGGCGTACATCCCTGGCGCAAGCGTGCCGCCAGGGGACGATGGCTGAGGCCCCTTTAGTGCCTGGCCGCGAAGGGGCGGGCCGGCGGAGGGAGCTCGAGTCACAGTCGCATGCCCCTTCACCCGACCGACTGGAGGAAGTATGGCAACCGGTCTGGCAGCGAAGCTCCAGCTCAAGAACGTCCCGCGACTTGAGCTGATCGACGTCCCAGACGGCTACCGGGAGCAGTTGGCTGCCGTCATCGATGGAGTCGAGGTCGACAGCGAGGGAGCGGACGACGACAGGCCGAAGGGCGTCCTCGCCTTCGTAACGGCGAGGGCCGACGCGGTCGCCGTCGCGACGAGGGCCTTCGCCCGCGTTGCCCCCGGCGGTCTCGCATGGATCGCTTACCCCAAGGTCGGCGCCGGGACGGCTACGGACGTCAACCGCGACATCCTGTGGGAGACCCTCATGCCCACGGGCTGGCGGCCAGTCAGACAGGTCTCAATCGACGACGTCTGGTCGGCGATACGCTTCCGGCCCGAGGCGGACGTCGGTCGCTGAACGAACGACGCCCCGCTGCCGCGATGACGCCATCGACCATGGATGCTCTGTTCGCGGACATGGCGTTCATGCTGCAGATAACGCTCGTCGTCCATTTCGCCGTGCGCCTCTGCTGCTTTCCCGTCGCGCTCCGGTATGGCTGGATCGTGTATGCCCTCGGTATCCCGGCCGCGGCGGCGGGTGTCGTGCTGCTCATCGGCGGCGCGGCCTGGTACTTCTGGCTCGCAGGGTTCCTCTATCTCGCTTGGGGCGCCTTCGGCTTCGTGGTCGAGTACGTGAGACGGCTCCAGTGGCGAAACCCGATCCGCTGGTCGGTCTTCCTGCCGTACGTGCTGCTCTACCTCGCTGCGACGATGTTCTACTGGTGGCCCCTCGCGCTCATCGACGAGGCGTTGTGGTACTGGTACGGGGCTCTGTTCGTCGTCGCCACAACGCTCAACGTCATGTCGCATCGACGAGGCGCGAGGGGGTAGAGGGGGATACGGGCAGCATCAGGAGGCGACGTGAGCGCTTCGGTTGACCGGCTGCTCGGGGGCGAGGGGAGACCGACCTCAGGAGGGGGGATCAGCGAACGTCTGTGCCCAGACGGGGTGCCCGGCGAGCAGCCGCAGCGCCTGCAGCAGCAGGGCCTTGCCGGGCTCCAGCTTGTGCCAGGTCGAGAGGCCGGAAGGGTGCGGCAGGGCGATGACGTCCACCATCCGCCCGTGATACTCGACATGCCGCACCTGTCCGACGACCTCGTCGAGACGCGCCGCGGAGAGGAACTGGGCGATCGCCAGCTTGCCGACGGGGATGATGAGCCGAGGCCGGAGAATCTCGGCCTCCTCACGGAGCCAACGGCTGCACGTCGCGATCTCGACCCGATCTGGCACACGATCGCCGCCCCTGGGGTTTCTGCCCGGGTAGCAGCGGCACACCGCGGCCATGTGGATGCGGCTGCGGGCGTCATCCTCCGCGACCCCGATCGTCGTGTACCAGGTGAAGAGGGTCTTGCCGGCCGTCCACGCGAAGGGCCGGCCTATCCCCTGCTCGTACGGTCCGGGGGCTTGGCCGACCTGAAGGATCGTCGAGACAACGGGCGGACCCACGACCGGCGGGTGGATCATCTTCGGGCAGAGCGTGCAGGCGGCCAGCTCAATCTGATGGGCGACGAGCCGGCGAAGAGTGTGGTCGAGGTCGCTCATGCTCCGGCTTTCGCAGAGGTCTCGGGTGACGGCCATGAGACTGCCCCCGCCGAGCGGACGGAGTCCGCTCGGCGGGGGCAGTCAGCGTGGCGATGCCGTCGCGCTCGCCCTCGTCAGTAGTTTTCGCTCAGGAGCTCGAAATGCGCCTGCGGGTGCGTGCAGGCGGGACACACGGCCAGAGCCTTGGCCCCTTCGTGCACGTAGCCGCAATTGCGGCACTTCCAGGTGACCTTCTCGGCCTTCGCGAACACCGCATCGTTCTTGACGTTGTCGAGCAGCTTGCGGTAGCGCTTCTCGTGCTGCGCCTCGACCTTCGCGATCTGGCGGAACGACACTGCCACCTTGGGGAAGCCCTCCTCCTCGGCTACGGTGGCGAAGTCCGGATAGAGGACGCCCCACTCCTCCGCTTCTCCTTCCGCCGCGGCGAGGAGGTTCTCGGCGGTCGTGCCGATCACGCCTGCAGGATACGTCGCCGTGATCTCGACTGGCCCGCCTTCGAGGTGCTTGAAGAAGACCTTGGCGTGCTCCTTCTCGTTGTCCGCCGTCTCGGTGAAGATGGCGGAGATCTGCTCGAAGCCCTCCTTCTTCGCGGCGCTGGCGAAGTAGGTGTAGCGTGTGCGCGCCTGGCTCTCGCCGGCGAATGCCTTGAGCAGGTTCTGCTCCGTGCGCGTGCCCTTGATGCTCATGTGCTGACGACTCCCCTTCTGGCTGGTTGACTGTGACTGTCGTTGCTGCGCGATGGCCTCGGCGCGCTCCTCATCCGTAATGGCCGCGAGACGCTCGACGCGGCTCGCGTTGACGTGCGCAGGCAGGATCGGCAGAGTCCCCGAAACTCGACGCGCACCAACTCCACGTCACCCAGTTCCAAGGTCTGCGTCGTCGGTTCGACCACGCCGGCGCCCGTGTCGTCGATGTCGCGCACCAGACCGCAGCGACGGCACACGAAGTGGTGGTGCTGGAAGGGATTGCCGTCGTAGCGTGCCGGTCCCGGTGTCGCGGTGACGCGTTCGATGAGGCCGCGGTCCGCCAGGGTCGCGAGCGTGCGGTAGACGGTGTCGAGGGAGATGGTCGGCATGCGCCGTCGCACGCTCGCGTAGATCGTGTCGACGTCGGGATGAGACTCGGACGCGGCGATGACGCGCAGGACCTCGACGCGCTGCTGCGTCAGGCGCAAGCCGGCGCCGCGGACGCCGGCTGACAGTACGTTCAGCCTTCGTTCCCGTTCCTCCGCCGGTACAGTCATGCCCTCACACCCTGTTGTCGGTGAATTACTAGATAGGATCAGTTGGCAGTATATGTGAAACAGGCCCGAGGAAGGAGCAGTTCCCGTTGCCGCTCAGCGAGGGTCCATGGCGGACTCGTCAGTCACGCAAGCGCAGGTACTGGCGCAGGTCGGCGCCCAGGACGCGGTCCAGTTCGGAGAGATCCACGGAGGGCATGTCGACGAAGGTGAAGGCGAAGACCGGATAGCGGTTGTAGTCTGTAGGCCGCAGCTCGAGGACGTGGCCGAAGCGCGCCGCGAAGCGCTCGTAGTCCACCGCCGCGATTGACTGCAGATCCACAGTACTCGGCAGGTCGGCCACGATGAGGGCGGTCGTGCGTCCGGCCGTCTCCCGGCGGATGCGATCCCAGTCAGGGCGTTCCCCCAGCAGGTAGCAGCGGTAGGGGTTGATGCCGTAGGCGAAGTGCGCCAGGTCGGTCGCGCACCAGCCGCCGAACCTCAGAGGATTGACCTCGATGGGCGCGACGCGCGAGGAGCCGTCGATGCGCAGCTCTGCGTGCACGGGAAAGTCGGCCAGTTCCGCTCGCCGGCCGAGCTGCTCGAGGAAGGCGAGCGCCGGCGGACCGAGACGATCGATCGTCTCCGTATTCGTGACATAGACGCGGTCGCTGACGTCCGTCGCCGAGGCGAAGAGGTGGGCGTACACGTTGACGAGGACTGGCGTCCCGTCCGCATCGTAGTACGCGTCGACGGCGAACTCCTCGCCTTCGATCACCTCCTCGGCCACGAACCGGTCGAGCGCCAGCACCTGGTGCGGGTACAGTGCGGAGAGCGCCTCCGCCTGTCGTTCGAGATCTGCCACGACGGACGGCCAGGCCCCGGCGCTCTCGACGACGTGCACACCGAGGCTGAAGAAGCCGACGGCAGGCTTGACCACGAATGGCGTCCGCAGGCGCGACGGATCGAAGTTACGCAGTTCCGCGGCGGACAAGCCGGCGAAGCGGTAGTCAGGGTAGAGGTCGGCGAGCAGCGAACGGAAGGCGACCTTGTCCTTGAGGAGGCCGACGCGCTGCGGAAGGCCGGTGTGAGCGAGATGCGTCCCGATCCACGCAAGAGCGTTTTCGGAGTTGGAGTACACCCTTGCGCCTGGTTGCTCGGCGGCGGCGGCGAAGTCCGCATCCCCGGTGAGCAGCGTGGCGTGCGCACCCTTCAGATGGCGCCTCGCCGTTGGTGTATCGAGAACGGGGAGGCCAAGCTCTGCGGCCGTGGCCGCGAGCAGGCCGGAGACGTACGGTTCTTCGAGGATGAACAAGAGCAGCTCCTGCGTGGTGTGCTTGATGACAAACGGATTAGCGTACTACCTTGTGCGGCCTCTTGGGAGTAGGCTGCACGTAAGGCCAGAGGTTCTTGCGATTCCTCTCCCGCGGAGGCTTCGATGCAGCCGTCCGATACGGCAGGGAAGAGTCCGTCGGCACTCCAGTCCGGGCCGTCGGTCGCAGCCGGCCCGCGCCTGTTCTTCGTCGACAACCTGCGGGTCTTCCTGACCGTCCTCGTCATCCTCCACCACCTCATGATCACGTACGCGGGAACGGGTTCCTGGTACTACAACGAGGGGCGGGAGGACATTGTCACGATTGGCCTGGGGGGCTGGTTCTGCTCGACCAACCAGGCCTACTTCATGGGCTTGTTCCTCCTCATTTCGGCGTACTTCATCCCGGGGTCATACGATCGCAAAGGCCCGTGGCGCTTCTTCAAGGATCGTCTGATCCGTCTCGGGATCCCGCTGGCCGTCTACAGCTGGATCATCAATCCGCTCTTCGTCTACGTCCTCTTTGGCGTGGACATGCCCTTCTGGGACTACTTTCCCGGCGAGTACTTCCGCCACGGGTGGATCGGGCAGGGGCCGCTGTGGTTCGTTGAAGTGCTGCTGATCCTCTCCCTGGCGTATGTCGTGTGGCGTCTCCTTGTGAAGGCCGTGCCGGCTTCGTCCCAGGTGCGGACCCCGTTTCCCGGCATTGCGACCGCCGCCGTCTTCGCGCTGTTGCTCGGCCTTGCGTCGTTTCTCGTGCGCATCGTCTTCGTGATCGACGAGTACACATTCGAGCCGCTCAATCTGCAGCTTCCGTTCTTCGTGCAGTACATCGCGCTGTTCGTGATCGGCCTCGTCGCCTTCCGGCGTGACTGGCTCCTCGGCCTGCCCGACAGGATCGGCCGCTTCTGGCTGATGGCCGCCGTCGTGCTCTTCCTCCTGTGGCCGCCCATGATGCTCGCCAACGGTGCGGCGGATGGCGATACCGCTTTCAAGGGCGGCCTCACCTGGGAGTCGTTCCTGTTTGCCATGTGGGAGTCGTTCATGTGCGTCGCCATGTGCATCGGCCTCGTCTACTTCTTCCGTCGCCGGCTCAACCGGCGCGGCTCCGTCGCCGGCTTCCTCGTGCCGAACGCCTACACGGCGTACATCATTCACGCGCCCGTCATCACATTCGCCGCGGCCGCCGTCGGATTCGTGGCGCTGTATCCGCTGCTCAAGTGGGCGGCGCTCGCGATCGTTGTGGTTCCACTCTGCTTCGGGCTCAGCGCCTTGATCAGGAAGCTGCCGTACACCGACCGCGTCCTGTAAGGTTGTGGGCATGGTGTTCCCGAGCAGGATCGATGCCTGGTTTGTCGCCGTCATCACCGTTGCCCTCGCCGGCACCCTGTACGGCGGCTTCGCTGCGCTGCGGAGCGGCGGGGAAGGCGCCTACGGCGCGTTCTTCGCGGCCGGCGTGATCCTCGCGATCCTGGTGGCCCTCGTTCTGCCCTGCCGCTATGTGCTCGAACAGGACCACCTCTTCATCCGGGCCGGTCTCCTGTTCCGCCAGCGCATCCCGTACCTCGAGATCACCGGCGTGGAGCCGAGCTCGAACCCGCTCGCGGCGCCGGCGCTATCGCTGCGCCGCGTCAAGGTGGCATACCGCGACAAGTATCAGCTGGTGTCGCCGCGCGACCGCGATGAGTTCATGCGTGCGCTGCGCGCCCGCATCACCACGCCGCCGTACTGAGGCGACGGCGGTTCCGGCATGGGGCGGCGATCTCTATGGCGCCCGTCTTCTGCCCGCCGCGGAGATCACACCGGCGCTCGCCGCTCGCCCTGACCCCGAACGGGTATGTGACCTTCGAACGCAGGCTCAGGACGGGAGCGCTTATGAATTCGCTGCGCGACGGCAAGCCATCGGAAGCCGACTTCGTGTTGACGCGGGCGTTCTCGGCCTCGCGCGAGCTGGTGTTCAAGGCCTGGACCGACTGCACCCTCTTTTCGCGGTGGTGGGGACCGCGCGGCTTCGAGACGTCGTTCTGCACTGTTGACGCCCGGCCAGGGGGACTGCTTCGTTATTCGATGCGCTCGCCGCACGGGCGTGTTTACTGGGGCCGCGGCATCTTCTGTGACGTCGTGGAGCCGGAGCGGATCGTCTTCCTCGACGCGTTCTCAGACGAGCGCGGAGAGGTCGTGGAGCCCAGCGTTTACGGCCTCAGCGCGGATTGGCCCACGGAGACCACGGTCGACGTGACGTTCGTGAAGAGCGACGGCGGGACGATCATGACGCTGCACTCTGACGTCCTCGCGCCCCTCGCCGAAGCGCAGGGGGCGCGGCAGGGCTGGGAAGAGAGCCTGGACAAGCTGGCCGAGCTGCTCGACGAACTGATGAGCGCGAACGCCTGACCGCGACCAGCGGACGCGGCGCGGGCGGCAGGCTTCGCGTCCTCTTCGCGTGCATCCCATGCGCTTTGGCTCGTCGGCGTGGCGGCGTCCCCGCCATCCGGGTCGAGCGAGCGGCGTCCGGGGAGTATCCTCTGATCCCGGAGCCGGCCCGACGATCCTGCCCGTCACGTGGCGACGCGGGGCCGTCCCGCTCCGAACGACGGTCGAGGGACGGGGAGAGGAGAGGGGCATGACGCACGACACGCGAACGGGGGAGAAGCTGACGACGCTGCGCGAATCGCTCGGGTTGACCGTCGAGCAGCTCGCCGAGCGGAGCGGCTGCGACGCGATCGCGATCGAGCAGCTCGAGGCAGGCGAGGTCCCGCCGTCGCTCGCCCCGCTGATACGAATCACGCGGGCCCTCGGGTGCCGGCTCGGCACGCTCCTCGACGACGACACCCAGATCGGTCCCGTCGTCACCCGTGCCGATGAGTGCGAATCCGTGACGCGGCTCAAGAGCCTCGAGACCGGCACAGCCAGCGGCGGCCACCTCGATTTCTTCGCGCTGGCCGCCGGCAAGAGCGCCCGGCACATGGAACCGTTCATCATCGAGGTGGCCCCCGGCGCGGACCGCGCCCTCTCGACCCATGAGGGCGAGGAATTCATTCACGTGCTGGCCGGCGGCATCGAGGTGGAATACGGCAAGCAGACGCAGATGCTCGCCGCCGGTGACAGCATCTACTACGACTCGATCGTGCCGCATCAGGTGCGGGCCGTCCCGGGTGAGCCCGCCCGGATCCTCGCGGTCGTCTACGCCCCTATCTGAGAGGCACGGACATGGCGCTGCACACCGAAGAGACGATCGGCGAGTACTTCGAACGCATGGTCGCGCTCGATCCCGACCACGATTTCGTGGTCTATCCGGACCGCGCCCTGCTCTGGAGCTACGGCGAGTTCAACCGGCGCGTCGATCGCTTCGCGAAGGGTCTCCTGGCGATCGGCATCGAGCGCGGCGACCACGTGGGCATTTGGGCGCGGAACGTGCCGGACTGGCTCACGGTCGCCTTCGCGACTGCCGAGATCGGAGCCGTGCTCGTCACTGTGAACCCTGTGTACAAGAGCCATGAGCTCGCCTACGTGCTCAAGCAGTCAGACATGAAGGCGCTCTGCATCATCGACGCCTTTCGCGACGTTGACTACGTGCAGATCGTGCGCGAGCTCGTCCCCGAGTCCCTTGCGCAGGAGCGGGGCCATCTCGAGTCGGCCGAGTTCCCCCGCCTCAAAAGCCTCATCTACCTTGGGCCCGAGAAGCACAGGGGCATGTACACCATGCCGGAGCTGCTCGTGCTCGGCGAGCACGGGGACGATGAGGCATACGCGCAGGCGAGGACCGGCTTGCGCAACACAGACGTCATCAACATGCAGTACACGTCGGGGACGACCGGTTTCCCCAAGGGCGTCATGCTCACCCACCGCAACGTTCTCAACAACGGCTTCTTCATCGGCGAACGCCAGAAGATGTCCCCGGAGGACCGCGTCTGCCTGCCGGTGCCCCTCTTCCACTGCTTCGGCATCGTCCTCGGCGTCCTCGCCATCCTGACCCACAGGGCGACGGCGGTAATGGTCGAGAGCTTCGACCCGCTGCTCGTCCTCGCCGCGGTGCAGAAAGCGAGAGCCACGGCGCTCTACGGCGTGCCCACCATGTTCATCGCCGAACTCGCGCACCCGATGTTCGACATGTTCGACCTCTCCAGCCTGCGCACGGGCATCATGGCCGGAAGCCCGTGCCCGGTCGAGACGATGCGCCAGGTCATCGACCGGATGCACGCCGGCGAGATGACCATCTGCTACGGCCTGACCGAGGCGTCACCGGTGTACACCCAGACGACGACGGAGGACACGCTCGAGCGCAAGTGCGGGACCGTCGGCACGGCGCACCCTGAGATCGAGGTGCGGGTCGTGGATCCGGAGACCGGGCTGGAGTGCGATTCCGGCGTACCCGGGGAGCTGTGCTGCCGCGGCTACAACATCATGAAGGGCTACTACAACATGCCGGAGGCGACCGCGGCGGTGGTCGATCCGGACGGCTGGCTGCACTCCGGCGACATCGGCACGGTGGACGAAGACGGCTACTACAGGGTGACGGGCCGGCTGAAGGACATGATCATCCGCGGCGGCGAGAACATCTATCCTCGCGAGATCGAGGAGTTCCTGTACACGATGCCCGGGATCGAGGACGCTCAGGTGGTCGGCGTGCCGGACGGGAAGTACGGCGAGGTGGTCGGAGCCTTCATCCGCCGCCGGGCAGGATCGGACATCACAGAGTCAGATGTGCGAGAGTTCGCCCGTGCCAGGCTGGCGCGCTACAAGACGCCCAGGCACGTTTTCTTCGTGGACGAGTTCCCGCTGACGGCGTCGGGCAAGATTCAGAAGTACAAGCTCCGCGAGCTGGCGCGGGAGCTGCTCGACGTGCATGTCGGGGTGTTCGCGGGCGAGACCGGCGACGAGCTCCGCGAAGAGGCCGGTGTCGAGTGAGCCCAGAAGGCGAGCAGATGATGCGCGAGCAGGACATGTACGAGATCCGCTGGCACGGCCGCGGAGGGCAGGGGGCCGTGACGAGCGCGAAAATCCTGGCGGACGCCGGCTTTCGCACGGGGTTCGCCGGCGTCACCAGCGCACCGACCTTCGGCGCCGAGCGGCGCGGCGCGCCGATCACGGCGTCGACGCGGCTCGGCCGCCGGCCCGTCCGCGTGCTCTCGCAGGTGACGACGCCTGACGTCGTCGTCGTCCTCGACGAGACGCTCGTCGCGGTCGGCGGCATCACCGCCGGCCTGCGCCCCGGAGGCGTCGTCATCGTCAACACCGAGCGGCCCGCCGCGGCGCTGGACATCGACGGCGCCGCGCTGCCGGCCGGCGCCCACGTGGTCACCTCGGACGTCAGCGGCGCGGCGCGCGAGGCTGGTCTGATCGTCGCCGGAACGCCGATGGTCAATACCGCCATGCTCGGCGCCATCGCGGCGGCCACGGGCCTGATCGGCATGGAGGCGCTGCGCGAAGCCATCGATCATGCCTTCGCACCCGGCGCAGCGGCAAAGAACTTCGCGGCGGCGGGCATCGCCGCCCTGCGCACGACCACCGGGAGCGATCAATGAGGACGAGCGGGTGCGGTCACGAGATCTGCATGGCGGCGCCGAGCGTCGGCGAAGCCGGGAACACAGGGGACTGGCGCTGCGACCGCCCTGTCCTCGTGGCTCGCGACGCATGTCTGGCCGTGAAGGCCGGCAAGACGGTCTGCCAATTGTGTTGGGCGTACTGCCCGGATGCGAGCATCACCAAGGGCATCGGCCCGGTCATCGACCTGACGTACTGCAAAGGGTGCGGCATCTGCGCAGAGGTCTGTCCGGTCCAGGCGATCGTCATGCAACCGGAGCGCGAGGACTGCGAGTGCTTCCTGTGAGCCGCACAGAGGGGGAGGCGACCGTCCCCGGGAAGGACGCCGGCGTCACCGTCATGACGGGAAACGAGGCCGCCGCCACGGCGGCGGCCTTGGCTCGCGTCCAGGTTGTGGCCGCGTACCCCATCACGCCCCAGTCGCCGGTCGTCGAGCAGTTGTCGCGGCAGGTTGAGAGCGGCGAACTGGCGGCGGAATTCGTGACCGTCGAATCGGAGCATTCGGCCCTCACTGTCTGCATCACTGCCGCGACCGTCGGCGCCCGTGTCTTCACGGCGACGAGCTCGAACGGGCTGGCGTACATGAACGAGCAGGTGTGGTGGGCGGCCGGGGCCAGGCTGCCCATCGTGATGGGCGTGGTCAACCGGGCGATGGCCGCCCCGTGGAACGTCCTGAACGACCAGCAGGACTCGATGTCGGAGCGAGACGCGGGCTGGATCCAGTTGTACTGTCGCGACAACCAGGAGATCCTCGACACGTTGCTGCACGCATTTCGCATCGCGGAGACGGTGAACGTGCCGGTGATGGTGTGTTACGACGGCTTTCTCCTGTCGCACACGGTCATGCCCGTCGCCGTTCCAGATCAGGCGGAGGTCGACGCGTTCCTGCCGCCGCGCCCCGCGCCGCTGCAGGTGGTCGACGCGGCTGATCCGCGCAACATCGGCCAGGTGACCCTGGCCGATCCCCGCGAGGACGCCGCCGGCGTTGTCTGCCATGGCTACATGGAGCTGCGCGCCCTGCATCAGAGGGCCATCCTCGAGGCGCTCGACGTGATCCCGCGGGTGGACGCCGAGTACGAGCAGGCGATCGGGCGCGGCTGGGGCGGCCTCGTCTGGGAGGACCGGCTCGCCGACGCCGACATCGCGTTGATCGCGGCCGGGTCGCTCGCCACGCAGCTGACGGTGACCGTCGATGCGCTGCGGGCAGAGGGCATCAAGGCGGGGGTGCTCGGCATCCGCGCCTACCGGCCCTTCCCGGCGGCGGCGCTGCGCGCGTCGGTGGCGGGCTGCAGAGTCGCCTTGGTGCTGGACAAGGCCCTGTCGTACGGCTTCGGCGGCCCGATCTGCAACGACGTGCGGGCCGTGCTGTGCGGACGCGCCGACGCGCCTGCGGTCTTCGGCGCGATCTGCGGACTGGGCGGGCGCGATACGACGCCTGACGATCTCGCCGCCGCCGCCAAGCGCGCCGTCGCCGACTACGACCGCGGCGTGCGTGACCGGCCCGACGACTGGCTCGCGCTGAGGATCTGAGGAGGCGCCGCGTGACGAAGATCATCGATCTGCCCGAACACGAGTACGTCCTGTCAGGCAATCGCGCCTGCGCCGGCTGCAGCCTCGGCATCGGCCTGAGGGCGATCACCAAGGCCCTCGAGGGCAAGATGGTCATGACGGTGCCGGCCAGCTGCCTGACGGTGCTGGGCGGCATGTATCCGGTAGCCTCCGTCGCCGTTCCCTGGATCAACGTCGCCTTCCCCTCGACGGCCGCCGCCGCCGCCGGAGCGGCGGCAGGTCTGCGCGCACTCGGCCGCGATCGCGAGCTGACTGTCGTCGCCATGGCGGGTGACGGCGGCACCGGCGACATCGGCATCCAGGCGCTGTCCGGCGCGGCGGAACGCAACGACGACTTCATCTACATCTGTTACGACAACGAGGCGTACATGAACACCGGGACGCAGCGCTCCGGTCTGACGCCGCACGGCGCCCGCACGACGACCACCTGGGCGGGGAAGCGCGAGAACCCCAAGGACATGCCGCGCATCATGGAGGCGCACGGCATTCCGTACGTTGCCTCGACCTGCGCCGTCTTTCCCGAGGACGTCTACGACAAGGTGAAGAAGGCCCGCGACATCGACGGCCTGCGCTACATTCACATGACGACGCCGTGCCCGGCCGGCTGGGGCTTCGAGTCCAGCGCCGCCGTGCGACTCGGGAAGCTCGCGGTCGACGCCGGTCTCGTCGTCCTCTACGAGATCGAGGACGGCCGCTTCCGCCTCACAGGCCGCTCACGAACGCTGGCAGCCGGCGGGAGACGCAAGCCGATCACGACCTTCATCGTCGAGCAGACGAGGTTCAAGGGGATGGACGAAGAGGCCGTGGCCCGTCTGCAGCACCAAGTGGACGATCGCTGGCAGGCGTTCGTTGCCAGGGACGACTCCCTTGCGTGATCGCTACCGTACCGGGCCGCCGCCCACGGCCGGGTTCTGGATCAAGCTGTACGCGGTGTCGCTGGCCGCGTTCCTCGTCGTCGACCTGGTCTGGCTCGTGGTGATGTCGCCGAGGTTCTACCAGCCGCGCCTCGGCTCGCTCATGGCAGCCGAGGTCTCGTGGGCGCCGGCCATCCTCTTCTACCTGCTCTTCGTCGCCGGCGTCCTTGTGCTGGTGGTCGCGCCGGCGGTCTCGCAGTACGGGTTCGCCGGACCGCTCGCGCGCGCCGCGCTCCTGGGCGTGGTCGCGTACGGTACGTACGACCTGACGAATCTCGCCACCCTGCGGGATTGGCCGCTCATCGTCACTGTCGTCGACATGATCTGGGGCGGCGTTCTCAGCGTGTTCGTCGCCTTGGTCTCTCTCTCGGGGGGCCGCCGCCTCCGTTGAGCGCCCGTCGTCCTCCAGAGTGAGCGAAGTACGGCGGGTGAAAGGGTCGCGACCGGCGGCATTCGGCCCCTACGGGGCAGGCAGGATCTCGTCTCCTCCTGCTCGCCGAGTCGCTTCGCCTCGGTGTAGACTACCTGATCTCCCCCTCGTGTCGCCAAGGTCTCACTCGCACGAGGGCAGGGTAGATACTGCGATAATCGGCCGCGGCGATCGCTTGATCAGGCTATGTCCAATTCCTTCCGGTTTTGTTCAACGCTTGATGATCGTGCGGCTCACCGTAGACCGAAGGGAGTGACGATGAGCGAGGACATTTCGCCGCGCCGTACACCGGCGCAGACGGCGTCATGGACGGCTGCTGTGCGTGCTCAGGAGAGTGCCAGGGAGGACGCCCTCTTCAACGATCCGTGGGCTGAGGCGCTGGCAGGGCCAGAAGGCCTCGCATGGCTCGAAGGACGCTCGGCGCAGAGCGTCCTCCCGATCGTGCTGCGGACCCGCCACTTCGACGACTTCGTCCTGCAGATGATGCGCGAGGATGGCATCCGCCAGGTCGTCATCCTGGCTGCCGGGTACGACACTCGCGCCTACCGTCTCGATTGGCCCGAAGGAACACGGGTGTACGAGCTGGACTTGCCCGAGCTGTTGGAGGCGAAGCAGAAGGTGCTCGACGAGGCTGGAGCGATGCCCGCATGTGAGCGATTCACGGTCGGCGCGGATCTGACCGGCGCATGGGAGCCGCCGCTCGCCGCGGCCGGTCTCTCCGCCGACGAGCCCGTCGTCTGGGTGCTCGAGGGCTTCCTCTTCTACGTCCCTCCCGAGGTGCTCACGCCGCTGCTGGACAGGGTCATGACGGTGGCCAGCGGCGGCAGCTACCTGGCCTTCGACATCATCAACGGCGAGGCGCTGACGTCTCCACTGACGCAGCCATGGGTGGAGATGCAGGCCGAGTCGGGCGCGCCCTGGGTCGGAACGCTGGATGATCCCAAGACGTTCGCGCAGCGCCGCGGCTGGAAGGTCCAGCTGGCCGAGTGCGGCTCCCCGCAGGTCTCACACGGACGGTGGCCTGAGTCGGAGACGCCGGTCGACGCGCGCAACGCCCCGCACCTGTGGTTCGTCACGGCGCGCCGGCCCTGGAGGTTCGGCGAAGGCCATCGTCCGGATGCCCGCACCGGACACGTTCCTCTCGGAGGGACCGCTCAGCCGGGCGTCATGCAACAGGAGTCCGCGGCAATGCTCGCCCGAAGGCGGTATCGCCAGCAGTCGTGAGCGTTGTCATCGACGTCAGGGGTGTCCTCATGAAGTGTCTTCTGCTGATGGTGGCGGGTTGAGCGGCGTGACGGGCGAGGCGCCGCGCATGCTGAGCCCCAAAGCGCTCAACCGGGCGACGCTGGCTCGCCAGCTGCTTCTGGAGCGCTCTGACCTTCCGCCGCTGGCGGCGATCGAGCACCTTGTCGGACTGCAGTCCCAGACGCCGCGGACGTGGTACGTGGGCCTCTGGAGCAGGCTGATCGACTTCGATCCCGAGATTGTCTCCCGGCTGCTCGGCGACCGGGAGATCGTGCGCATCGTGCTGATGAGATCGACGATCCATGCCGTGAGCGCCGCCGACTGTGCGGCTCTGCAGCCCGTCATGCAGGCAGTGAGCGCCCAGACCTTCGATGCCTCATGGGCGCGGCTGCTCAAAGGCGCCGACCTGGATGCCCTGATGCAGCGCGGCCGTGACGTGTTCGGCGGCGAGCCCGTGACCTTCCCGGAGCTGGGAGAGCGTCTCGGCGAGGAGTTCGCCACCGCCGACCCCGCGGCTCTCGGACAGGCGATGCGCCTGCTTCTGCCGCTCGTCCAGGTGCCGCCGCGCGGCATGTGGGGCAGGTCCGGCCCTATCGCTCATGTGACCGCGGAGGCGTGGCTCGGGCGCCCGCTCGGGCCTGCGATCACTGCCCAGGAACTCGTCACTCGCTATCTCGCGGCCTTTGGCCCGGCCCTTCCCGAGGACATCGAGGCTTGGTCTGGTCTCATGGGTCTCGGCGTGGTGATCGAGAGCATGCGGCCGCAGCTGTCCGTGTTCCGGGACATGCATGGGCGCGACCTCTTCGATCTGCCCGAGGCGCCCCGGCCCGAGCCCACGACGCCGGTCCCGGTACGCTTTCTCTACGACGGCGACAACCTTCTCTTCGGGTATGCGGATCCGGCACGCTTCCTCTCGGAAGAACAGGGCAAGCAGATGCCGAACGCGCCAGGCGCCTTCGTCTACGGCTCCGTGCTCGTGGACGGCATGGTGCGCGCCATCTGGCGCGTCGTCGGCGAGGGTCCGCGAGCGAGCATGCGTATCGAGACCCTCGCGAGCCTGAGCGAGACGAATGCGGAGGCGGTGGAAGCGGAGGGACAGCGCCTGCTGGCGTTCCTGGAGCCGTCCTCCGAGGGTCTCGTCTACATGGGGGCGCTGCGATGGGTGTGACGAGCTTCGATGACTACGCATCCGAGTGCCTGATGGACATCACTCCCCGCCCGCCGCTCGTCTTCGTGCGCGGCGAGGGTTCCTGGTTATGGGATCATGAGGGGAGGCGCTACCTCGACTTCGTCCAGGGTTGGGCGGTCAACTGCCTGGGGCATTGCCCGCCGGCCATTGTTGACGCTCTCAGCGAGCAGGCTCGGCAGCTGATCAGCCCGAGCCCGGCCTTCTACAACGAGCCTGCGCTGAAGCTCGCCCGGAGCATCATTGATCACAGCTGTTTCCAGCGCGTGTTCTTCGCCAACAGCGGCGCTGAGGCCAACGAGGGGGCGATCAAGCTCGCGCGCAAGTGGGGCGCGCTGCACAAGGGCGGGGCGTGGGAGATCATAACTCTCGAAAACTCCTTCCACGGCCGCACCCTGGCGACCATGTCGGCCTCAGGCAAGCCACAGTTCCGCGATCTGTTCGAGCCCAAGGTGCCCGGTTTCCCGAAGGCGCGGATCAACGATCTGGCGTCCGTCCAGCGGCTGATCAGCGACCGCACCGTGGCCGTCATGCTCGAGCCTGTGCAGGGCGAGGCCGGGGTCGTCCCGGCGTCGGACGAGTTCATGCGCGAGCTCCGGCATCTGACGCGGCGACACGACGTTCTGCTGATCGTCGACGAGATCCAGACCGGGGTCGGCCGGACGGGCTCCTTGTGGGGCTACGAGCGCGCGGGCGTGGAGCCGGACGTGATGACTCTCGGCAAGATGCTCGGCGGCGGCGTCCCGCTCGCTGCGCTCGTCGCGACCGAGCGCGTCTCGTGCTTCGAGCACGGCGATCAGGGTGGTACGTTCAACGGCAATCCGCTGATGGCCGCCGTCGGCAACGTCGTCATGGGCGCCGTGCTCGCTCCCGGCTTTCTCGAGGGCGTGCGGGAGCGCGGCGCGACCCTCGTGGAGGGTCTGGCCGCATTGTCTGCCCGACGCGGCCTCGGCGACGTCCGCGGCAGAGGGCTCCTGGTCGCTCTCGAGCTCGGCCGCGACACCGCCGCGGCGGTCGCGGCACGAGCCATGGAGGACGGGCTCCTGCTCAACGCTCCTCGTCCCGCCGTCCTGCGCTTCATGCCGGCCCTCACCGTGACGGACGAGGAGATCGGCGTCATGCTCGCCATGCTCGACGAGGCCTTGCAGCAGGCGGGCGGGTAGACTGGTCTGACACGACAGGAGCCTGACGTACGCGAATGCGGGAGGGAGCTATGGAACAGGCAAGCATCGATCTGAAGAGAGAGCAGCAGGCCACGCTGGCGAGGCCCCGTTACCCGTACTCTCGGGTCGCCAGGGGGTTCTTCCAGTCAATGGATCTGCTGACCGGCGGCAGAACGACACTCTCGAAGGCGAAGCTGATCGAGGCGCTGGCGGGCGTGCCCTACCGGGCGTGGGAGAACCGTCAGTACGCGAGGATGACGCGCCGCAGCCGGACGGAGACCCTCGTGAGCCAGGCGACGTCCATTCTCTCGTGGGCGCGTGAAGCGAGAGACAACGAGCAGTGGCATCTGCTCGTCATCGAAGAGAAGATGCGCGAGGACGGCGAACGCGAGGCGTGGTACCTAGCGCCGCCGATTCCGCAGGCGATGATCGCGGGGTACTCCCTGATGTCGTGGGCGCTGGCGCTCGTCGACATACGCCGCGCCTTCCTGTTCAACGCCGAGTTCGAGGACCACGCCGAGCACACCTACGCCGAGCTGGTGCGTGACCGCCCCGAGTGGGACCGGCAGCCGGTGACGAGTGGGCTGGTGCGAACGTACGCCGGCGACTGCGAGACCTGGAGCGACGTGTTTCGCCGCATCGGTCTCGACGAGCGCGACCACATGAACACCAGCTTCCGGTTCACCGGCAGGGACGCCTGGATCGTGCGCTACGAGGGGATGCCGGCAGAGCCGGCATGAGATGAAGCTGCTGCTCGCAGCGCTGCCCGCCCTCCTCGCGGCGGCCGGCGGCCTCGCCGGCTGCGGCGGCTTCCCTCCGTCCGGCGAGGCCGGTTCGCGACCGGCCGAGACCACGCCGATGTACGCTGCCGCTGTGGCCGATCAGATCATCGCCCAGGCCTTCGCCGAACAGGCCCACCACGTTCAGGTCGAAGGCAGGGGGATCGTCGTCCGCGTGCTCGAGGACGACAAGGACGGCGGCTGTCATCAGCGCTTCATCCTGCGCCTCGCCTCCGGACAGACGATCCTCGTCGCGCACAACATCGACCTCGCGCCGCGCATTCGGGGCCTGCGAGTGCGCGACATGGTGGCATTCTTCGGTGAGTACGAGTGGAACGACGAGGGCGGCACCATTCACTGGACTCACCGCGATCCCAACGACGACCATGTCGCCGGCTGGCTGCGGCACCGCGGCCGCGTCTACCAGTAGCTCGCCGCGCCGGGCTGGGCGTGTGTCTCGGGTGAACGGGGCGGCCTCAGCCCGGTCCTCCTAGCGCTCGGCGACCGGGAAGGCGACCTCCGTGACGTACTCCTCCGGTGGAGCTTCGGCCGGATCTGTCATGTAGGTCTCTTCACAGGGGCCGACAATCGTGCGGCCATGTTCGGCGATCCAGCGGACGAGCGTTTCGTAGGTGGCGCCGATCGAGTCGTACGGCCCTGTGTGGACGGCGATCGCCAGGGTCCGCGCGGGCACGCGCTTGAGTCCGCAGCCACCCTCGCCGGGAGTTTCCTCGGGCGGGCCCGGCGCCACCGGCGCCCACAGCTCGAATTCCGCCTCCGGCTCCGGGATCTGCGCCGGATTGGTCAGGTACACAGCCCGCGGCATGCCCGCAGGCGCGTAGCCCCTCGTCGCGACCCATCGGTAGAGCGTGCCGTACCCCCCGGGGATCTGCGCGTAGGCGCCGCGCATCTTCAGGTAGGCGATGGTCATGGGTTCGGCCTGTGCGACGCGCGGCTCACTCATCGCCGCCTCCTTCACGTGTCCGGGTACGTCTCATTCTGAACAGTAGTGTAGGCCCGTGACGATGAAGTACGCTCCGTTTCAGATCTCATCGCATTCACCTGAAGGCGCGCAGCCGCCGGCGAGTCAAGACCGGTTGTCGAGGTGGGGAGAAGGGCTTCGCCCTCGCCCTCGCGCCTTCCGTCGAGGAGGACCGACATGTGTGGTTCTGAATTTGAAGACAAGGTCGTGATCGTCACCGGCGGCGCATCGGGTATCGGCGAGGCTTGTGTTCGCACATTCGCCCTGGGCGGAGCGAAAGTGGCCGTGGTGGACACGAACGCGGAGCTCGGCGAGAGTGTCGCCGCCACGGCGAAGCGGCTTGGCGGTGACGCGGCCTTCTTTCGCGCGGACGTGAGCGATCCCGACGCCGTGGAGCAGATGGTCGCCGAGGTGGTCAAGGTGTTCGGGCGTCTGGACATCGCCGTGAACAACGCCGGCATCGGCGGCGAGGCGAACTCGGTGGGCGATTATGGCACCGAGGGCTGGCTGCGGGTCATCGACGTCAATCTGAACGGCGTCTTCTACTGCATGCGCGCCGAGATTCCCCGCATGCTGGCGGGGGGTGGCGGCGCGATCGTCAACATGGCGTCGATCCTGGGTTCACTCGGCTTCGCGGCGGCCCCCGCGTACGTGGCTGCGAAGCACGGGGTCGTCGGGCTGACGAAGGCGGCGGCGCTCGAGTACGCCAAGCAGCGGGTACGCATCAATTCCGTCGGTCCGGGGTTCATCAAGACGCCGCTCATCACGACGCACATGGACGAGTCGACGGAAGCCTATCTGAGCGGGCTCCACGCGATGGGGCGCATGGGCGAGTCTCAGGAGGTCGCCGATCTCGTGGCCTATCTCTGCTCGGAGAAGGCGTCATTCGTCACGGGTGGGTTCTACCTGATTGACGGGGGGTACTCGGCACAGTGAGGGCGGGCGGGAGAGGTCAGCCCGTCTCCCAGCCTTCAGGCGCGCATGCTGACCAAGCGCTGCTGACGGGTACGCGGGGTGAAGGACGCATCGACGGAAGGCGGACTTGAGTGGGCCGGACCGGCGAGAAGCTCGATCCCGTGTGGCGACTGCCGCCCGAGTTCAAGGTTTACGAGGCCCTGACCGCCGTCGCCGACGGGAGAGTGCACCTCGCGGATGCACATCGAGCCGAGGTGACATCCTCGTCAGGCGACAAGACGTACACCGTGACGTGGTCGGAGGACGGGTCCACGTTCTCGTCCAACGACAACGCCTCGTACTGGCGCCGCTACGCCGGCTATCCGATCATCGCCGTCCTCCTCGCGACAGGCCGCATCGGTCTTGACCGCGGCCTCGCCCGGCTGCTCTCCGGCATCCCGTGGAAACGCCTGAACGACGAGGCCGGACGCCACTACGAGGCCGTTGTCGAGAGGGTGCTGCAGGGGGTGGAGGAGACGGGCGGTGATCGCGCGGCGCTTGCGGCTGAGGTGGGCCGGATCCACGCGCAGCTCGCCGCCCTCGAGTTGCGGCGCGGGCCTCGCGGAGCGCCGCCCGTGCCGGATCGCACCACCTCGACAAAGGAGCCGTCGTGAACCTTCGCAGGTTGGGCCACACTTCCCTTCTCGTATCGCCTTTGGGCCTCGGATGCTGGCAATTCTCCCAGAACCGCGCCTACACCAAGGGTACGTGGGCGATGCTCGACCAGGAGACCATCAACGCGATCGTCGCTGCCGCGCTGGAGGGCGGCTTCACCTGGTTCGACACGGCGGAGGCCTACGGCAACGGCCAGTCGGAGAAGACGCTGAGCACGGCGCTCCATCATCTGCGGGTTCATCCGAGCCGCGCCATGATCGCCGACAAGTGGCTCCCGCTGGGGCGGACTGCCTCCAGCATCACCCAGACGATTGAAAGCCGCCTCAGGCATCTTCAGGGCTATCCGATCGGTCTCTACCAGATCCATCAGCCGTGGAGCGTGTCGTCCATTAAGGCGCAGATGCAGGCCATGGCGACTCTCGTCCACGCCGGCAAGGTCGCCGCCGTCGGCGTCAGCAACTTCTCGGCGAGGCACATGGAGGAGGCGAGTGAGGCGTTGCGCGCCGAAGGCCTTCCCTTGGCGTCGAACCAGGTGCCCGTCAGCCTGCTCGACAGGCGAGTAGAGCACAACGAGGTCCTTGCCGCCGCAAGGAGTCTCGGCGTCTCGCTGATCGCCTACTCGCCGCTTGCCCAAGGGCTTCTGACCGGCAAGTTCCATGACGATCCGCAGCGGGCGCAGTCGTTGCCGATTTGGCGCCGTTTGCGCTCCACCCGCTCCGGTCGCGACTTCGGCACAGAGAATCTCGCACGCACGCAGCCGCTCATAGACGCGCTGCGAGACGTCGGGGCCGCCCGCGACGCCTCGGTTTCGCAGATCGCGCTGGCGTGGCTCGTCAACTATTACGGAGAGACGATGGTGGCCATCCCCGGTGCAACGCGTCCGGAACATGCCCGCCAGAGCGCCGGCGCCATGACCATGCGGCTGACGGCCGGCGAGCTGGACTGGATCGATCACATCTCCCGTCCACTCGCACGGTGCTGACGGCGCCGCCGGCCGCGCTCGCTGTGAGAGGGCGGCGCAGGGCGGTACCATGGGAGAGAACGGATCCTGCGAGGTGATGTGAATGAGGCTGTCCCGGGTCGTGTGGACCGGCTTGGCCGCGCTCGTGGTCATCGGTGTCCTGGCGGTGTACGTCCGGCTTGACCGCGACGAAGCGGCTGCCGCGGTCGACACCGTCAGCGTGCGACTGGTCGGCGATGATGGTCAGCCCAGCGCCGTCGTGGCATCCGCTCGCGTCGTCAAGCCGGATGCCGAATGGCGGGCCTTGCTCGGTGACGAGGTATTTGCGATCGTGCGCGGCGCCGGCACCGAACCCGCCTTCTGTGGCGGCCTCCTGAAGGAGAAGGAAGCGGGGATCTACAGCTGCGTGGGCTGTGGCCTGCCGCTGTTCTCCTCGACGGCCAAGTACGACTCGCGCACGGGCTGGCCGAGCTTCTTCGAGCCGTTTGCGCCCGAGAACGTCGCGCGGCGCTGGGACTACAGCCTCGTGATGCCGCGCATCGAGACGCTGTGCGCGCGGTGCGGCGCTCATCTCGGGCACAACTTCGGCGACGGCCCGCCGCCGACGCGGCGGCGCTATTGCATGAACTCGGCCGCGCTCGTCTTCACGCCGGCGAGCGCCCTTGCCCGGCGTGAGATCGTCGAGGTGGCGCAACTGCGGACCGCCACCTTCGCCGCCGGTTGCTTCTGGCACGTGGAAGAGCTCTTTCGGCACGTGCCCGGCGTGCTCTCCACGCAGGTCGGCTATACCGGCGGCACGCTGGAGGACCCCTCGTACGAGGATGTGAGCTCTCATGCCACGGGTCACGCCGAAGCGGTCCAGATCACCTATGACACGAGCCAGGGGAGCTACGACGAGCTGCTGACGACCTTCTGGGAGCATCACGATCCGACGACCGCGGACCGCCAGGGACCAGACGTGGGGTCCCAGTACCGGTCTGCCGTCTTCTACCACTCTCCCTATCAAGAGTCACGGGCCCAGGCCTCGCGGCGGCATCTGGAGGAAGCCGGGCGATACGACGCGCCAATCACCACGGAGATCGCTCCGGCAGACGTCTTCTGGCCCGCGGAGGAGTACCACCAGCAGTACTTCGAAAAGCAGGGCGGAGCCTCATGCGGCACGGGGTGAGAGGACGATGCATCCGCTGATCACGCGAACGAACGCGACGGCGCTGACCGCGGAGGATCTGGCCGAGTTGCACGACGTGCGCCTGCGTGCCGGCGACTTCTTCGTCGAGGCGGGCGATCCGCCGCCGACGCCCGAGTCGTTCCAGGCTGATCTCGACGATCTGCCGGAAGGCTTCACCCGCGCAGACGAGCTGATCTACCGGGCATATCGGGAGGGCCGGGCGGTCGGTTACGCCGAGGTGTTGCGCGGGTTCGCACGGCCCGATCAGTGGATCGTCGGCATCGTACTCGTCGATGGATCGCAGCGCGGGAGCGGGATTGGCGGCAGCATCGTCAGAGCGATCGCGGCCGATGCCATGGCCGTCGGCGCCGGGTCGCTGGCCGCCGGCGTCATCGTTTCACGCCGCCGGTCCCTCGCCTTCTGGCGGCGCGAGGGATTCACCGAAGAGGTCGCGCGTCGCCTCGTCACTGTCGCCGGCGCGGAAGACGAGGTCGTCCGGCTGGAGTGCCGGCTTCCCGGCTCCCACGCGGGTGCCGGGACCACCCTCGACTCATGAGAGGATCAGCATGTCGAGGATGCTCGCTCCCGCGAGATCCGCAAGCAGCCTGAAGTGGAGGAGTCGTCCATGCGTCCGCCTGATCAACGCCAAGCGCGCCGCTGCACGGTTTCCGGGTCATGAGCCAGATTCTCGTGATCGCCGCAGGCATCCTGGGCGTCGCGATCGTCATTGTCGGCGCGTACGTCATCTGGCTCGCCGTGATGATGCGGTCGCGCCGGCCGCGGGAGAAAGGCTTCGAGTACGTCTATGTCGAGGACGACGGCAGCGTTCGCGAGGTGACCGATGTGGAGCGCCGTCGCCTCACCAACGAGTACGACGAGGGCGACAGCAGGCGTCCCTACATCAAGCTGCGGTACGAGTCGCGCGATGCGGAGAGCAGGCAGCGCGGATTCCTGCGCCGTCGCCAGTTGCCTCCGCGTATCTCGATCGGCGAGGATGAGTGACGAGCAGATCGCTCTGCGCGCGGAGGGCGACCTGCGAGGCGGAGCAGAGGCGGCCACTGCCCGTGGCCGTGGTACGATTCGAAGACGTTTCGCGAGGAGAGGAGGCGACAGATGCACAGCAAGGCTGTGAAGGGGTTTCACGAACCCCTGTTCCTGTTCGGCTCCACTCCGGTGCCCCGGGTCTGACGCGGCCGCGGGCGCCTCGTCGGAAGGACCCGCGTGCACAACCACTCCACACTCGCAGATCTCGGCTACGCCGCCCACTGGCGTGACCTCTTCGCGCCCCATGCGGCGGCAGACGTTCATCCCGCGCGCGTGCTCAAGTCCGCGCGCGGCGGGGCGATCGTGGCCACCGAAGACGGAATACGCCTGGCGAAGCCGGCCGCCTCGCTGCTGAAGGCGGCCGGGTCGGCCGATCAGCCTTCGGTGGGCGACTGGGTCGCCCTGCTCGATGCGCCTGATCTGGACGTGCCGCTCATCGCCGCCGTGCTGCCGCGGCAAAGCGCGATCGTGCGCGGTGATCCCGGCGACACGTCGAACACCCAGGTGCTGGCCGCCAACATCGACGTCGTCCTGGTTGTGCATCCGATCGCAGAGGGGCCCAACGTGCGTCGCATCGAGCGCGAGCTTGCCCTGTCATGGGAGTCCGGTGCGGTGCCCGTCGTCGTGCTGACCAAGGCCGACCTCGCGCCTTCTCCTCAGGACGCGCTGGCCGCTGTGGGGGCCGTGGCCCCTGGGGTCGTCGTGTATCTGACGAGCGCGGTCGCGGGCGAAGGCCTCGATCCGGTCCGCGCTCTCCTCACCCATGGCCGCACCGCTGTGCTGATCGGTCCTTCGGGCGCCGGAAAGTCGACCTTGGTCAATGCCCTGCTGGGCGAGGAGCGCCAGCTGACGCGCGAGGTGCGCGTCAGCGACGGCCGAGGGCGCCACACGACCGTGGTACGTGAGCTCATCCAGATCCCCGGCGGCGGGATGATCATCGACACACCCGGCCTGCGCGGCATGGCGCTGACGGGCTCCGAGACCGGTATCGAGGCGGCCTTCACCGACATCGAGGAGGCCGCCGCACGGTGTCGCTTCCGTGACTGTGCGCATGACGGCGAGCCGGGATGCGCGGTGGCGGGGGCCGTGGCGTCCGGCCACCTTTCGGAGGAGCGGGTGCAGAGTTACCACAAGCTGTTGCGCGAGGCGCGCGTCACGGCAATGAAGACCGATGCCCGCCTTCGCGCCGAAGAGCAGCGCAAGTGGAAGGGTATCCGGAAGGCGGCCCGGCAGTTCCAGAAGCGGACAGGCCGAGAATGACCATTTCGGCGCGAATGGCATATGGTCTCGGTCGTCTCCGATGCGGGAGTATCATGAGGCCATCGGCGGCCCGCAGCGGCGAGGGAGGAAGCTCATGACCGGCCTGACATTGGGCGTTGTCGGCAGTTCGCGCAAAGAGAACGAACGGCGCATGCCGATTCATCCTGAACATCTGCAGCGCCTGCCAGAGAGAGTGCGCCGGCAGCTCGTCTTCGAGACCGGCTACGGAGAGGCGTTCGGCATGACGGACGCCGAGATCGAGGCCATGTCCGGCGGCGTCGCTTCGCGTCACGAGCTTCTCGCCGGCATCGGGGCGGTGGTCCTCTCCAAGCCCCTTCTGGAGGATTTTCAGGAGTTGCGCGAGGGCGGCATTCTGTGGGGGTGGCCGCACTGCGTCCAGCATGCCGACGTCACGCAGGTGGCGATCGACCGGCGACTGAGCCTGATCGCCTTCGAGAACATGTACTTCTGGTCTCCCGACGGGCATCACGGCCGCCACACCTTCTACAAGAACAACGAGATGGCGGGCTACTGCGGCGTGTTGCACGCGATCCAGCTGCGCGGCATCGACGGCCACTACGGCAACCAGCGCAAATGCGTCGTCTTCAGCTACGGATCGGTCAGCCGCGGCGCCATCTACGCGCTTAAGGCTTTGGGCTTTCGCGATATCACCGTCTGCATCCGCCGGCCGGAGCACGACATCCGGGAGGAGGTCCTCGGCTGCCACTACGTGCGTCTGCGTTTCGGCGTGGAGGGCGAGGGCCGCATGATCGTCGTCGAGGACGACGGCACCGAGCGGCCGCTGCTCGATCTCGTGAGTGAGGCGGACATCATCGTGAACGGGACCTACCAGGATCCCAATGCCCCCCTGATGTTCGTCGATGAGGACGAGATCCCGTATCTCAAACGCGGCTGTCTCATCGTCGACGTGAGCTGCGACGAGGGCATGGGGTTCTCCTTCGCGCGGCCGACGTCTTTCAACGATCCGATGTTCAAGGTCGGATCCGTCGACTACTACGCCGTCGATCACACGCCGACGTATCTGTGGGAGGCCGCCTCCCGAACCATCTCGGCGGCCCTGCTCGTCCATCTCCCGGCCATGATCGCCGGGCACGACAGCTGGCTCGAACACGAGACTCTGTTCAGAGCGATCGACATCGACGAGGGCGTGATCAAGAACCAGGCGATCCTCACCTTCCAGAAGAGGGATGCCGCCTATCCGCACGGGTACCTCGCGGGCGGGACGGAGGGCGCCTCGTGAAGGCGGCGAAGACGACACGGGCCCGCATCCCCTTCCTCAAGGTGAACGAGCGCTGCGTGGACTTCAGCGAGTACCAGCAAGCGCGAGGGCTCTGACGGCGAACAGGGCCTGAACGGTCCTGGAGGCCTCGTTGCGGCCCCGCAGGCTTGCCGCAGCCGAGACCGCGTGTTTGAATCCCACATCACGCAGGGTCTCGGGCGAGAGCTCGAAGCCGGGTGATCGCGAGGGTCCTCTCGCAGACGGAAGTGGGGTGGTCCATGTCTGCCGTCCAGTCACCAACAGGCCATTCATCGCCGTCGGATCATGCGAACGCACGTCCGCATCGATGCTACGTCGGTTTCTCTTATCTGCCGCATGCCGTCGCTGCGGACGAGACCAATCGGGAGGTTCTCCGCCGCTTCGCCTTTCGGGCCAACGACTACTACACGTCACTGATCGACTGGGACGACCCGGACGACCCGATCCGCAGATTGATTGTGCCGAGCGGCGAGGAGCTCACCGGCTCTGGATCGCTGGACGCCTCCAACGAGGCCGCCAACACGCCTCTTCCGGGCCTGCAGCACAAGTACGACGATACGGCGCTGCTCCTGGTCACAGACCAGTGCGGCGGCTTCTGCCGCTACTGTTTCCGCAAGCGACTGTTCCTGCCGGGGAGCCGGGAGACGCACCGCGACTGCGACCACGCTCTCGGCTACATCGCCGCGCATCCGGAGATCACGGACGTTCTGCTCACGGGTGGTGACCCGCTGACGCTGGACACGCGGCGTCTCCGCGAGATCATCGGACGCCTGCTCACGCTGCCACACGTGCGAACGGTGCGCATCGGGTCCAAGATGCCTGCGTTCGACCCATTCCGCATCACGGATGACCCTTCGCTGGCCACGCTCGTGGCCGACGTGGTCGAGCAAGGCCGCTCCTTCTATCTCATGACGCATTTCGACCATCCGCGTGAACTCACGAGCGAGGCTGTCGCGGCCGTGGCCACGCTCCGCCGCGCCGGCGCGGCGTGCCTCAACCAGTGTCCGGTCTCAGCTGGAATCAACGACGATCCTCAGGTGCTTGCCGAGCTTTTCGCGGCCTGTACGGACGCGGGATGCCCGCAGTACTACGTCTTCCAGTGCCGCCCGACCCTGGGGACCGGGCACTTCGCGGTCCCTCTCGTCAGGACGGCGGACATCGTGGAGAGGGCGAGGGCGCGCGTCTCCGGCCTGTCCCGCCGCGCTCGCCTCTGTCTCTCGCACGAATCGGGCAAGATCGAGGTGACGGGCGTCGACGAAGACTGGATCTACGCCCGCTTCCACCGGGCCAAGCGCGCCTGCGACGCCGGCCGGTTCCTCGTCTACCATCGCGACGACGCGGCCTGCTGGCTGGATGAGCTCGTGCCGGCGGAGCCGGGCGCGCGGGTGAGAGGATGAGCAGCGCCGGCACGCCGTCGAATCGTGTGGTGCTCCTCGGAGCCTGCTCCGACGTCAACTCGAGCATGCTGCGCGGAGCAGCCGACGCGCCGCCGCTGATCCGGGCCGCCCTGCTCAGCGGTTCGTCGAACCTCACCGCGGAGACCGGTCTCTGTCTGGACGGGCATCCGCGCGTGGCCGACCATGGGGACGTCGGTGGCGATGACGCCGCGACATTGTCGGCGATCGAGGAGCGCGTCGCAGCGATCGCGGCCGCCGGCGATATGCCGCTGGTGCTCGGCGGCGATCATGCCGTCACGGTCCCGATCGTTCGTGCCCTCGCCCGGCGCCACGGGCCGCTCGCGATTCTGCATTTCGACGCCCACCCTGACCTCTACGACGAGCTTGACGGCAATCGCACGTCCCACGCATGTCCGTTCGCGCGGATCATGGAGGAGGGATTGGCGAAGAGGCTCGTCCAGGTGGGCATACGCACGCTGAACAAGCATCAGCGAGAGCAGGCCGAGCGGTTCGGCGTCGAGGTCCATGAAATGCGCTCTTTCGACGTGGCGTCATTCGCCCCGGATCTTGCCGCTCCCGCATACCTCTCGTTCGACATGGATGCGCTCGATCCGGCCTTCGCCCCGGGCGTCTCGCACTTCGAGCCCGGGGGGTTGTCCGTTCGTGACGTGCTGACGGTGGTGCACAAACTGCGGACACCGCTCGTCGGCGCGGACATCGTGGAGTACAACCCGCGCCGGGATCTGAACGGCATGACGGCCATGGTGGCCGCCAAGCTCGTCAAGGAGATCAGCGCCGCGATGCTCCGAATCGCTTCCTGATGATCGCCGTTGCCGTACCCGGAGCCGGTGAGTTTCGCCTGCTGCACCTCGTCTGCGACTACAACGGCACGCTGGCGGTGGACGGAACGCTGCTGCCGGGGGCGGGGAGGGCGTTGAGCGAACTCGCCCGCGATCTGCAGGTGCACGTCGTCACGGCGGACACGTTCGGGGAGGCGGCGGCACAGCTGGACGGGCTCCCGGTTGGGCTCACCGTGCTGGCCGGCACGGGCCTGGCCGAGGCGAAGCTCGAGTATGTGTCGCACCTGGGCGCAGCGGGCGTCGTCGCGATCGGGAATGGCCGCAACGATGCCATGATGCTGCGTGCCGCGAGGCTGGGCATCGCTGTCGTGCAGAAGGAAGGGGTCGCAGGCGTCACCCTGGCCGCTGCCGACATCGTCGCCGTGAGCGTCACTGACGCGCTCGACCTCCTGCGACTACCGCAGCGGCTCGTCGCCACGCTGCGCACGTAGGCGTCGCCTGACTGGCGCTTGACGGCCAGTCCCTCGAGCCATCACGACTCCTGCTTTCGGGCGGACGTCTTCTCTTCCCGAACCGGGTCCGTTCATTCACGCGAAGGGCTAACGGGACGCCGATGCTGTCTTGCTGTCGGCGGGTACGAGTCCGGGTATGCGTCGATGTCCCGGAGGCGTTCCACGTCCGAGAACGAGTTCCGCATCATCGAGATGCACAACGGCCCGCCACGTACCCCCCGTATCAAGGAGGAGACAATGGAGAACACGATCGTGTGGGCAGACATCCCCGTCACCGACCTGGATCGAGCCATGACGTTCTACGGCGCGGTGCTGCAGCGGGAGTTCGTCAAGGCGGAGGGTTTGGAAGGGATCGCTCTGGAAGCCCCCAGCCAGGATCCATCAGGGATGCAGCAGGACGAGATGCCGGTGAGCTTCGATCTGGCCCTCACGCAGGACACCAGGCCCAGCACCGACGGCTGCACGATCTACCTGAACAGCCACGGCGATCCCGAGGGGATGCTCGATCGCGCCGTCGCTGCCGGGGGCGAGGTCATCATGCCGGTCAGCGACATGGGCGAGATGGTCGGCTTCATCGGCCTGTTCAAGGACACGGAAGGCAACAAGATCGGCGTGCACGCAGCGCCCAGGATGGGGTAGCCGCAGGGACCTGATCCTTAACATGAGAAACCAGAAGGGGGCGAGGCGTGCCAGGCACGCCTCGCCCCCTTGCGCCTCCTGGCCGGCGCCAGATGCCCGTCCGGGTGAACGATCAACTCCGCGCTGCTGCACGAGGCCGGCACATTGGCACGGGCAGGCGGGTCCGGCAGGATATGCTGGTGCCTGAGAGAGGTCGCCCCTTCACTGATGAAGAGGGAAAGGCGCGGGTGAGAGACTTCGATGTCATCGTGATCGGCACGGGGGTGACGGGGCAGAGCGTCGTGGAGGAGCTGGCCGGGTCGGGGCTCCGCCTCGCCGTCGCCGACCGGCGCGAGTTCGGCGGCACCTGTCTGTTGCGGGGCTGCGAGCCGAAGAAGGTGCTCGTTGCCGCCGCGGAGGTCGTGGAACGGGCGGAGGCTCTGCAGGGTAAGGGTCCGGAGGGGACGCTGCGCCTCGACTGGCCGGCCCTCCTGGCCTTCAAGCGCGAGTTCACCGAGCCCGCGCCTGCGGCGGTTGAGAACTCGTTCAGGAGTGCCGGTGCGGCGCTCCTTCGCGGCGAGGCCCGCTTCCTGGATACCGCCACGCTGGCGGTCGGCGACGCATCGTACACGGCCGGCCATATCGTCGTTGCTACCGGCGCCAGGCCGGCGCCGCTCGACTTTCCCGGTCGGGAGCTCGTGCGAACGAGTGAGGAGTTCATGTCTGCCACTGCCCTGGGGGATCGGGTCGTCTTCGTCGGCGGGGGCTACATCTCCGCCGAGTTCGCGCACGTCGCGGCCGCGGCCGGGGCCCACGTCACGATCTGTCATCGCGGCCCCCGAATTCTGGCCGGGTTCGATCCGGATCTGGTCGAGATGCTCACCGGGGCCTATCGCCATGCCGGGATCCATGTCCTCACGAACGCCCGCGTCGCCGCCGTCGACGAGCAGGGCGACGGATCAGTCGTACGTCTTGAGGACGGCAGGCTGCTCGACGCCGATATGGTGGTGCACGGCGCCGGCCGACTCGCCGACCTCGCGGCGCTCGATCTCGCCGTCGCCGGTGTGACGCACTCCCGTCACGGCGTCGAGGTCGACGAGCACCTCCGCAGCGTCGGGAATCCGAAGGTCTGGGCCGCGGGCGACGCCGCCGAACGCGGCCTTCCCCTCACGCCGGTCGGCGTCTTCCAGGGGCGTGTGGTCGCGCGCGGCCTGCGCGGCGACGACACCGCCGTCTTCGATCTAGGCGCAGTCCCCAGCGTCGTCTTCTCCAATCCGCCGCTGGCCGCCATCGGGCTCTCGGAACGGGACGCGGCGGAGCAGGGGCTCGACGTCGACGTGCGCTTCCACGACCGCAGTTCGTGGGCGTCCTCGCGACGCGCGGGATCCCGCGTGGCCGCCGCCAAGGTGCTCGTCGAGCGGGGCAGCGATGTCATCGTCGGCGCGCATCTCCTCGGGCCGCACGCCGACGAGATGATCAACGTCTTCGCCGCGGCAATGGCCGGAAGGCTGACCGCGGCCCGCCTCAGGTCGATGATCTGGGCGTATCCCACCAGTGGCTGGGAGATTGTCCACCTGCTGTGACGAGCGGATGAACAGGCACATACTCCCTGTCTGAGCAGGGAATATGTGCCACACTCGAACCCGGATTGGAGGTGTCTGATGGAAGCGCGCGGTCCCCTGATGGTGGAGCACAGAGTGATCGAGAAGGTTGTTGGAGCGATGCAGGTCCAGCTCGACGCCATCTCGGCCGGCGGCCGCGTCGACCGTCCGGCCATCGACGACATGGTCGACTTCCTGCGCACCTATGCCGACCGTACCCACCACGGCAAGGAGGAGGACATCCTCTTCCATCACCTCAGCAGCCGTCCGCTCACCCTGCAGCATCGGGTCTGGCTGGAGGAGTTGATGGACGAGCATGCCCTGAGCCGTCAGACGACGGCGGAACTCGCGGACGCGAACGCGGTTCATCGCGATGGCGATCCATCCTCTCTCGCCGTCATTTGCACCAGTCTCAAGGCGCTCGTCGACCTGTATCCGGCCCACATCGCGAGGGAGGACGACGTCTTCTTTCCGGCGGCGCTCTCGTACCTGAGCAGCCATGAGGAGCATGCCATGCTCCGAGAGTTCAGGGAGTTCGACGAGCGCATGATTCACGAGAAGTACCGCGCGGTGGCCCGCAGGCTGAGCGGGGGCGAGATCCAGCCGCTGGGGGAGAGATCCAGCATGCCGGACCAGGTCTAGCGCCGTCCGCGCCGCGTTCGCGGCGGCGGGTGCTCCCGTCGAGCGACGCTCTGATGGAAGGGCCTGACGCTGCCCGAGAGTCAAATGCGAAGCCGGGGCAGGTACACTGTCGCGCCGAGATGGTGAATGGTCTGAAGAGGAGCAGATGCATGAAGTGCCTCGGGCGAACTGATCGATGTCTGATGGAAAGAGAGCCCATCGAGATCGGCCTCCTCACTGAGTCTGACCTGCCGGCGCTGGCGGACCTGCATGGCCAGTTCTGGGGCGAGGAACAGTCGCTCGAGATCATGCAGGCCACGTACCGCCGGCGCCGCGCCGATCCCGACTACGCGTTCGTCGTCGCGCGGCAGGGCGGCCGTCTCGCCGGTTCCGTCCTCGGCGTCTTCTGCGACGAGCTGTACGGGCAATGCCGCCCCTTCCTCCTCGTCGAGGACCTCGTTGTCGACGAGAGCATGCGGCGCGCGGGTGTCGGAGGCGCCCTCCTGCGCGAGCTGGAGCGGCTCGCCGCCGAGCGGGACTGCTCGATGATCCTTCTCATGACCGAAGCGGAGCGCGAGGACGCGGTGTGCTTCTACCAGGCACTCGGATACGAGTGTGAGCCCTACCGTGGCTTCAAGAAGCGGCTGCTGCGCGCCGCCTCCCCGCCGGCATCCTGCTGAGCGACCCGCGCAGGCGCCGCTGAATCGCTCCTGACGCGGCCACCGGCCGTTCATGTCCTGCTCCCTCCGTTTTGCTCGCGTCGGCGCAGAGCAGATGGACACTCAGTGGCCAGCGAGGCGAGGTGAGCAACCCGAGGAGGGGCATAATGATCGCGAGAATGTGGCACGGCCGTGTGCGCGGCAAGGATGCCGATGGCTACCACCGCTACCTCATCGGCACGGGGCTGGCGGATTACGCGGCGACACCTGGTAATCGAGGCGTCGAGCTTCTGCGACGGGATGAGGGCGACGTCACGCACTTCATCACTCTCACGTTCTGGGACTCGCTGGATGCGGTCGGAGCGTTCGCCGGCCAGAACCACGAGGAGGCCGTGTACTATCCCGATGACGACGAATGGCTTCTCGAGAGGGAGCCGTTCGCGACGCACTGGGAGATGCTTCCAGTGAGGTGAGACATCATCCGCGGCGCGCTTCGCTGTACTGGCGCGCGTCGTTTCAGGTGTCTGGGCGGTGCCGCATCGCCATGATCGAGTTGCGGCGCAGCCTGCGACTGGGGCTGCGGTGAGCGACGATATGCCTCCAAAGTGGAGACGTCGTCCCCGGGACGACCGCCGGTCGTTCACACGTCCTGTCTTGCCGTTGCCGCCTCTCGTCGGACGACGTACACTACTGCGTTCGGAGCGCGATCGCCTGCGGGCGCACAGAGGAGGACACTGCATGTACTACGACAAGGACGCCGACCTCAGCCTCGTCACAGGCAAGACGGTCGCGATCATCGGCTTCGGCAGCCAGGGCCACGCGCATGCCCAGAACCTGCGCGATTCCGGCGTGACGGTGATCGTCAGCGACGTGCCGGGCACGCCGAACGCCGAGCGCGCGGAGAAGGCGGGTTTCGACGTTCTCTCCGCCGCCGAGGCGACCCGCCGCGCCGACGTGGTGATGATGCTCGTCCCTGATCAGACGCAGGCGGTCGTGTATCGCAATGACGTGGCGCCGAACCTCAAGGACGGCGACACCCTCATGTTTGCCCACGGGTTCAACATCCACTACGGCCAGATCGTGCCGCCCAGCACCGTCGACGTCACCATGGTCGCCCCCAAGGGCCCCGGCCATATCGTGCGTCGCCAGTTCGAGGAGGGCAAGGGCGTTCCGGTGCTCATCGCCGTCTACCAGGATGCCACCGGCAACGCTCACGCCCAGGCGCTGGCCTATGCACGCGGCATCGGCGGTCTTCGCGCCGGGGGCCTTGAGACGACGTTCGCCGAGGAGACCGAGACGGACCTCTTCGGCGAGCAGGCAGTCCTCTGCGGCGGCTGCACGGAACTGGTCACCGCTGGGTTCGACACGCTCGTCGAAGCGGGCTACCAGCCGGAAATCGCGTATTTCGAGTGCCTGCACGAGCTCAAGCTGATCGTCGATCTGATGTGGGAGAAGGGCATCGCGGGGATGCGCTACAGCATCAGCGACACGGCCGAGTACGGCGACCTCACGCGCGGGCCGCGCGTCATCGACGAGAACGTCCGCCAGACCATGCGCGAGATCCTCGCCGAGGTCCAGAGCGGCGAATTCGCCCGCGAGTGGATCCTCGAGAACCAGGCCAACAGGCCCGTCTACAACGCTCTCAAGCGACAGGGCAAGGAGCACCTCGTCGAGAGCGTGGGCAAAGACCTGCGGGGCATGATGAGCTGGATCCAGGAAGGCGACCTCGACATCGAGGGCTGACGCCGGCAGTCAAGGCACGTGGAGACGGGGCGGCGGCGGGAGCACATGATGCGCTCCCGCCGCCGCCCCGTCAGCCCTCCCCTTCAGAGTGCTTCGCAGCCGGTTACTCCTGCTCTGCGCTCGCATCCTCTCTCGTCGCCGGACTTTTCGGTCCTCGCTCTCCTGCCACGGCAGATGACGTGCCGGGACTGACTCGCGAGGTCCTGCCCCCGTCCGCTAGAATGTCGGCTTGTATCCGGTTTCACAAGAAGAACCGCCGGCGCCGCGAGCGACACCGATGAAAGGACATGAACTGATGCAGAAGCGCTTCCTCATCACACCTGGACCTACGCCCGTGCCGCCCGAGGTCCTTTCGGCGCTCGCCGAGCCCGTCATCCATCACCGCGCGCCGCGCTTCACCGAGGTCCTCAAGGAAGTCGTCGCTGGGATGAAGTACGTCTACCAGACCGAGAACGACATCATCATCTTCGCGGCCTCCGGCACGGGCGCCATGGAGTCGGCCGTCGTGAACTTGGTGAATCCCGGCGATCACGTGCTCGTGGCCTCGGTCGGCAACTTCGGCGAGCGCTGGATCAAGCTCAACAAGACGTGGGGAGCCGAGGTCACGGCGCTCCAGTATGAATGGGGCACGAGGGCCGTGCCGGCCGACATCGAGTCCGCCCTGGCGGCCGACCCGTCGATCAAGGCGGTGTTCGTCCAGCATTCCGAGACCTCAACCGGCGTGCTCAACGACATCAGGGCCATCGGCGACGTCGTGGCGAAGACTCCCGCGGTCCTCGTCGTCGACGCCATCAGCGGTCTCGGCGCCTCCGACCTCAAGACGGACGAGTGGCATGTCGACGTCTGCATCTCCGGCTCCCAGAAGGCCCTCATGGTACCGCCCGGCCTCGCTTACGTCGCCGTCAGCGAGAAGGCCTGGAAGGTCGTCGAGGAGTGCACGTCGCCGCGCTTCTACTTCGACTGGGTCGCCGCGCGGGCGAAGATGACCGGCGAGGCGGCGCAGACGCCGTACACGCCGGCCGTCTCGCTGATGATCGCGCAGAACGCCGCCATCGAGCTCATCCGCGAGGAAGGTCTCGAGAACGTCTTCCAGCGCCATCGCGTGCTCGGCAAGGCATGCCGTGAGGGCGTCAAGGCGCTCGGACTCGAGCTCTTCGCGCCAGACGACCCGGAGGCCAACTCCGTCACCGCCGTCAAGGTGCCCGAGGGCGTCGACGGCGGCAAGATCGGCAAGATCGCCCGCGACAAGTGGGGCGTATGGCTGGCCGGCGGCCAAGGCGCAGTGAAGGGCAAGATCTTCCGCTTCGGTCACTGTGGCTACTTCGGCCACTCCGACATCGTCGTCGGGCTGTCGACCGTCGAGATGGTCCTGGCAGAGCTCGGGTACGACGTGAAGTTCGGCGCCTCGCTGGCGGCTGCCGAGCAGGTGTTCATGCAGAGTCCGGTCCAGCTCTGAGCGGGGGAGATGATCTGATGACTGCGACCAAGAAGATTCTCGCCAAGGAGAAGCTGTCTCCGGAGGGCATCAAGCACCTCGAGGACCTGGGCTTCGTGGTGGAGCTCGGCTACGAGTGGGACGCCGACGAGCTGCTCAAGCGCATCCCCGAGTACAACGGCCTGATCATCCGCTCGGCCACGAAGGTTACGGCCGACGTGCTGCAGGCCGGCACGAAGCTCGAAGTCGTCGGCCGCGCCGGCGTCGGCGTCGACAATGTCGACGTCAAGGAGGCCAGCAAGCGCGGCATCATCGTCGTCAACGCGCCGCAGAGCAACGTGCTCTCGGCTGCCGAACACACCGTCGCGCTCATCATGGCCTGCGCCCGCAACATTCCGCAGGCTCACGCAGATCTCAAGGCCGGCCGCTGGGAGAAGGGCAAGTGGGGCAAGGCCGGCGTCGAGCTGCGCGGCAAGACGCTGGGCATCATCGGCCTCGGCCGCATCGGCTTCCTCGTCGC
>CAZHMG010000009.1:0-52289 GCA_964533575.1 uncultured Thermoleophilia bacterium
GCGCGGGGCCCATCGGCGAGGACCCGGGATGCGCGGGCGTGTTCGCCGAGGTCGGCCAGGACGTGCGCCTCACCGGCGGACCCTTCGACGAGGCCGTGGGTGAGCGAGTGCGGCGCGGGTACTGCGACGGCCATCTGCGCAAGTCGGTGGTCGCCGAGCCGGCTCACGCGCGCCGCAACACCGGCGACAACACCCCGGCCATCTTGCACACGAGTATTGTGCCGGGCAGCTCGGTCAAGATCACGATGATGGCCAAGGGCGGCGGCGCGGAGAACATGAGCAGCTTGTGCATGCTGAAGCCGTCGCAGGGATGGCCGGGTGTGGCACAGGCAGTCGTGGACACGGTCAGCCGGGCGGGCTCGAATCCTTGCCCTCCCACCATCATCGGCGTGGGAGTCGGCGGGACCATCGAGATGGTCACGTTGCTGGCCAAGAAGGCCCTGCTTCGCGAGATCGGCTCGCGGCACCCGAATGACCGGCTTGCCGCGCTCGAAGCCGAGCTCCTCGCCTCGGTCAACGATCTCGGTATAGGTCCACAGGGACTGGGCGGCCGCGTGACCTCGCTGGCCGTCTTCATCGAGGAGATGCCTTCACATATTGCCAGCCTTCCGGTCGCCGTCAACGTGCAGTGCCATGCGCAGCGGCACAGGAGCGTCGTCCTTTGAGACAGGCCACGCTGAAGACGCTGACCACACCCCTGACCGATGCGGCGGTGCGCCTTCTGCATGCCGGCGACCACGTGCGTATCTCGGGTGTGCTCTACCAGGCGCGGGACGCCGCTCATCAGCGGCTGGCGGCACTGATCGAGGCGGGTGAAGTGCTGCCGTTCGATCTGCGCGGAGCGGTTGTCTACTACATGGGGCCGAGCCCGGCGCCCCCGGGGTGCGTGATCGGCTCGGCCGGACCCACAACCAGCGGACGGATGGACGCGTACTCACCCCTCTTGCTGCGGCATGGCCTCAAGGGCATGGTCGGCAAGGGGTCCCGTACTCAAGCGGTGCGGGACGCTCTGCGCGAGCACAACGCCGTATACCTGGCGGCGACCGGCGGCGCCGGAGCGCTCCTCGCCACTCACATCATCAGCCATGAGGTGATCGCGTATCCCGAACTCGGCGCCGAGGCGATCGCGCGGCTCGACGTCGTGGAGTTCCCGGCCGTGGTCGTCAACGATTCCTACGGCGAGGACCTCTACGAGCAAGGCCGCGCCCGGTACGAACGGTCGCGTCGTCGCACCTGACCGAGGGCCTCGCTTCGCAGTTCCCTCTGCCGAGCAATGGGGCGCGTTGAACGACGGTCGGACCGGCCGACCGGTAGAATCACAAGGACTGAGGGGGTGTGATGATCGAGCTGCTGTTTGCCCTCGGGCGTATGGTCGGTCTCGGCACCTCGGCCGGTGTGCGTCCGTCGCTGACGATCGCCCTGATCGGCATCATGCACCACCTGCATGGCGGGACGACGCTCAATCCCGTCTTCTCGTTCCTGGGGAGCTACCCGGCGATCATCATCTTTGTCGTGTTCGCCATGGTCGAATCGGGCGTCGACAAGATCCCGAGCTTTGATCGGGTGGCCGGACGCTTGTCCATGCCGTACCGAATGGTGATGGGCGGGATCGCAGGAGCTGCGACAATGCCCTTTGGGTGGGGCGGCATCGTGACGGGCGCTCTCGTCGCCGCCGCCGTGGCATGGTTCACGCTCAGCACCAAGCAGCTGGCGCGGCCGAAGACGGTCCCGAGCGACGCCGCGCTCGTGCTGGTCAGCATCTGGGAGGACGTGGCGGCGTTCGCCTCCGGCCTGCTCACGCTGATCTTCTCGCCGTTCGGCTACCTCGCGCTTGCTTTCACTGTCGTCATGTACTGGCGTACGGGGTACGTGCACCGTGCCAAGTACCGCAGGATGCAGCGCAAGGGCGTGGCCAGGGGCCGGACGCGGCCGGGCAGCATGGAGGATGAGCGACCGTGAGTGATCACGCGGTGCGCCGGACACGCATGGTCAACGAGCAGCTTGCCGGCAGAGGCATCGCCGACGGTGACGTGCTCGCGGCGATGCGCTCGGTTCCGCGCCACCTCTTCGTTCCGGAGGGGATGGCGGACAGGGCTTACGTGGACGCTCCCCTGTCCATAGGCTACGGACAGACCATTTCCCAGCCTTACATGGTCGCGTTGATGACTGAGGAGCTGCGGGTGACGGTGCGCAGCCGGGTACTCGAAGTCGGCACCGGAAGCGGCTACCAGACTGCCGTTCTGGCCGAGCTGGCCGGCGAGGTGTTCGCGCTCGAACGGCTCGCGCCGCTCGCCGAGCGCGCTCGCGCCGTCCTTGCTCGCCTGCAGTACGACAACGTCCGGGTCGCCGTCGGCGACGGCACGCAGGGCTGGCCGGAAGAGGCGCCGTTCGATCGAATCCTGGTCGCGGCGGCGATCGAGAAGCCGCCGCCGCTGCTGCTCGAGCAATTGGCCGACCGCGGCAGGCTCGTCATTCCCATCGGGGACTCGAAGCGAGAGCAGACCCTGATGGTGTTCGAGCGCGATGGGGAACAGTTGATACGCCGCGCCAGCGTCGCCTGCCGCTTCGTCCCGCTGATGAGCGCTGAGGAGAGGCAGGATGAGCAGGACGGCCCGGTGACGCGTGAGTGGGGCTTGTTCGGGGAATCCGGGTCGACGCAGGGCGGGGAGGCAGCGACTATGAAGGCAGTGCGGGTGGGCGTCCACGGGCGCGTGCAAGGCGTGTATTATCGGGCCCGCGCGCAGGCCGAAGGCGAACGCCTGGGCCTGCGCGGCTGGGTGAAGAATGTCTCCGACGGCTCGGTGGCCCTGCACCTGCAGGGTGATCCGGCGGCCGTCGAAGCAATGCTCGGCTGGTGCAGCGTTGGTCCTCCTGCCGCCCACGTCCGGCGGGTCGAGGTGAACGACGCGGAGCCGGACGAGACCCTCTCCCGATTCGAGGTGCGATAGTGGCGGTCACTCTCGAAGACCTGCGTCACGACTCCGAGGTGCAGGTCTTCATAGTCCGAGCCAACAAGAACCTCGGCATCCTCGGTTATACCGAACACGGCGTGCGCCATGCGTCGCTCGTCGCGCACACCGCCTTCAACGTGCTGTCGCGCCTGGGGTACGAGAAGCGTATCGCCGAGTTGGCAGCCGTTGCCGGCTACCTGCACGACATCGGCAATGGGATCAGCCGTGTCGACCACGGCATCGCCGCCGCTCTCAGCGCCCGTCACATCCTCGACAGGCTCGGCATGCCTCCTGAGGAGTACGTCGAGGTGATGTGCGCCATCGGCAATCACGAGGAAGAGTACGGCGAGGCGGTGAGCCCCCTGGCCGCCGCCGTCATCCTTGCCGACAAGTCGGAGGTGCATCGCTCACGCGTTCGGCGGGTCGATCCCGGCACGGAGGATATACATGACCGGGTGAACATGGCGACGACCAGGTCTTTTCTGAATGTTGACGGGAAGGCGAAATCGATCACGCTGGAGCTGGAGATCGACACGGCGATGACGCAGCCGATGCAGTACTTCGAGATCTTCCTCGATCGAATGGTCATGTGCCGGAGGGCGGCCGAGTTCCTGAACTGTTCATTCCAATTGAGGATGAACGGGACCAGGCTGGCGTAGGCGCCGGCCACCTCGTCGGCTACGATGGAGGCCGGCGGGAGAAAACTGACGAGCGGAGGTGCAGGGTGAGCAGATCTGAAGAGGCGGGACGCGGCAGGCGGCGCGGCGGATTCCTGCTCGGCGCCATCGCCGGCGCGATCGCCGGGCTCTTGTTGGCGCCGCGCAGCGGCAAGGAGACGCGCGCCCAGCTCTTCGGCGCCACCGACGATGTTGGCGGCCAGGTTGGGCGCCTCAAGGGCGCGCTGGAGGCCGGCAGGGAGCAGGCGGCAGATCAATCCGAAGCACTTCGGCGCAAGATCCAGGAAACGCGTGACCGGCTCAGCCACGAGATGGCGAAAGACGAAGACGCGGTGGACGTGAGCGCCGCCGCGACCCGGCCGTACGATCAATCAGAGCAGATCTGAGCGGCGTTCGCAGGAATCGTATCGTTGCGGCCGCGCTTGGCGCGGCCGCAACGCTCGCCCTTGCCTACCTGCTCCATGAGGCGCAGTGGGTCCGCCGTGTGGACCGGCGTCTGACGGCGCCACCCGACGCGGCCGACCTCGCCGGCCTGACCATCGTGCAGCTCTCCGACCTGCATGCCGGCTACGGCCCCAGCCTCAATCTGAGAGCGTTGCGCAAGGCAGTCAACCTCGCGCTCGCGGCGGACCCTGACCTGGTCCTCATCACCGGGGACTTCGCGGGTGGTCCGTTTGGCAAGGCAGCGCTGCGGCGTGAGCTCCGGCGCCTGCGTCCGCCGCTCGGCGTCTTCGGCGTGCTGGGTAATCACGACCATGGCGAAAGCAAGGCGCCGTTCGTGACGCCGATGGATCCAGCCCTGGTGACCGACTGCGGGGTCCGGCTTCTCGTCAACGAGACGGCGAAGGTGGCCTGCGGCGGCGCCGTCATGCAGCTCTGCGGCGTCGATGACAGTTGCGGCGGACACGACGATCTGCCGACGGTGATCGCGAAGCTTGACCGCCGGCCGAACGTCCTGCGCCTCCTGCTCACGCACCACCCGAGTGTGGCGTTGCGCGCGGCGCCCGGCGACTTCCACCTGGCGCTGGCAGGGGACACGCACGGCGGCCAGATCAAGTTCCCGCTGCCGGGAGGATGCGTACCGCTCAGCGATCGACGCGCGGCGTACGTCGAGGGCTATCACGAGATCGGCGGACGGGCGTTGTACGTGACGCGAGGCGTGGGGACTAGCTTGCTTCCTTTCCGTGCCTTCTGTCGCCCGGAAATCGTCGTGTTCCACGTTGAGCCGGCCGGGGGCCGGTCCTAGCGTCAGCCCCCGAAGAATCGTGCCAGCGGCGGTGTGACGGCATCGATCGCGCGCGTAGGACACACCTCAGTGCACGCATAGCAGCGCACGCAGGCGGTATCGTCGAAGATCGGCTTCGGGTAGAGGAAGAGCGCCTTTGCGCCGCAGATCCCCGCGCATTCGCCGCACTCGATGCACGCCTTGCTGTCGACCAGGCGCGGACGCGCCGTGACCAGATGCCGGGCCAAACGCTGCAGCGGTTGGGGTACGCGGTCCTGGAAGTCTCGTCCGGCCGGGCGGAAGGTCGTATCCGATTCGACCGGATCGCCGGCGACAGTGTACGCACGATCGAGGTCGATGAAGCCTCGGCGCTCGGCGGCCGCCAGCGTGTACACGGAGCGTCGGGCGTGATTCGTCCTGTCGGCAAGAGCCGCGTCCAATGCGTTGCAGTCCGACGCGGCGAAAAGCGAACCGAGCGCCTTGGGCGTGCCGCTGCCGGGTCCTTGGCCCTCCATCGCGATGATGCCGTCGATCACCGTGAATCGCGGCCGCACGGCTAGGTGAAGGTCGAGCAGCATGTCGGCGAAGTCCTCGCGACGCGACGCGCGCACGTGCAGCTGGGCTTTGGCCAAGCCGGGAATGCAGCCGTAGGTGAGCTTGACGCCGCCGGTCAGGCGCATGAGCTGATGCGTCTTGAGCACGCCGACCTGGATGACCGCGTCCGCCTCAGCGAAGGCGCGGCCAAGTGGGAAGCTGCGGAAGAGACGTCCCTGTGGCGCCATGAGGATGCTGTGGTCGTCCTCGATGTCAATGATGGGCACATGCTCGTCAACGCAGACTTCGCTCATGCCGCTCATCCTGAAGGCGCGAGCCACCTTGGCAGGCCCGTTGACGCCGCCGGGGCTGTCGGCGACGAAGGGGTTTGCCCCGTGTGCCTTGAGGGCGCGAAGGACGAAGCGAAGCGTCTCGGGATGCGTGCACACCGCCGTCTCCGGAGCCCCCGCGCGCAGCAGATTGACCTTGACGGCGATCGTCTCTCCGGGAGAAACGATCGACTGCCACCCGCCGAATGGCTCTATCAGTCGATCAAGGCTCGCTGCCAAGCCGGAGCCATGGTGCGCCCGGACGTGGCTCACGACTGCGGGGCCGTCAGGGCGTGCAGCCGACGGCGCGCCGCTCATGCGGGAGGTTTCTCGGAGAGAATGATGGTGTGATAGAGGGCGATGGTGCCGGGCGCGTGGATGGCGAGTTCGCGCAGTCCGAGGCGGCTCAACACCGTGCGAAGCTCGTCGAGCGCGAGCACGTGATCGCTCGGCGGGCCCACAGGCCGATCCATGCGCGCGAACTCGGCGACCAGAAGGAGGCCGCTGGGGGCGAGAAGGCGCAGCGCCTCGGCCAGCGCGGCCGGGTCGTCGTGGACGTGGTGCACCACGTTGATCATGACGAGGCGATCGGCGACCGCGTCAGGCAGCGCGACATGACCGTCATCGTTGACGACGACCCGTACGCGCTCTGCCTCCGGCCGGCCTGCGAGCTTCTGCCGCAGACGATCGAGCAGCACCTGCTGCTCGTCCACGGCGATGAGCTCGCCTTGCGGCAGCGCGCCCGCGATAGGCAGGGAGTACATGCCGGTGCCGGCGCCGAAGTCGACGACCGTTTCGGCGCCCGTCAACTCCAGCAGTTCGATGAGCCGGGCTGGAGGCATCTCGACCAAGCGGTCAGGATTCTCGAGCTTTGCCGCGTGTTTGGGATCGAATTTCTCAGCCACGGGCAAGCCTAGCGGATGCAGCGCGAGTACTTGAGAAAGGCGTCCAAGGCTTTCTCGACGGCTTCCTGTGTCGCCAGATTCTCGACGTCGCCCACAAGGCACTCACGCATCTTGAGAGAGATGAGCAGTACGCCGACTTGGTCGAGGGCGGCCTTCGTGGCTGCGAGCTGGGTGAAGATCTCTTCGCAGGAGCGGCCTTCCTCGATCATTCGCTGCAGGCCGCGAGACTGGCCCTCGACGCGACGCAGGCGGTTGATGAGCCGTGAGGCATCCTCGTATTCGTAACGCTCTTCCATCGCGCCATTATACCCCCGGGGGGATCATTGCCAAGCGGCTCACATCAGTCTGTCCGGGCGGCAAGCGTTTGCGCCCGAATGGTGAGACTGGTGAGCAGTTCGTCGGGAAGAGACATGCCGCCCGGGCCGATGCCGAGGCGTACCTGCGGCTTGACGGCCCCGTGGAAATCGGAGCCCCCTGTGACGACGAGGTCGAAGCGCGACGCCAGGCGCAGGCATGCAGCAATCGTCTCCTCGTCGTGCGCTGGGTGGTAGCACTCCAGCCCGACGACGCCGGCTTGGGCGGCGTCGCACACGATCCTGTCGAGGCCCCGCTCGGAGTGGATCAGGCCGGGGTGAGCGAGCACGGCGACGCCGCCGGAGGCGCGCAGCAGCTCGACGGCGGCGTGCAGGGAAAGCCGCCGCCGGTCGACCCAGGCGGGCGCGCCGCGCCGCAGGTAGAGACGGAACGCCTCGGCGACCGATGTGACGTAGCCACGGCGCATCAAGGCGAGGCCGATGTGCGGGCGGCCGACGGCGCCGTCGCCGGTGGCCGCCCGCAGCTCGACGGCCGCGAGCGGCATACCGAGCTCCGCAAGACGGGCGACGATGCGTGCGTTTCGCTCGTTGCGATAGCAACGCAGCCTTGCCAGTTCGTCGTCCAGCTCGGCGCCCGGGCCGCCGTGAAGGAAGTAGCCGAGCATGTCCATTGTCGCGTGCTCGTGCTCGAGATTGATCTCGACGCCGGGGACGACGTGAAAGCCGAGGCGCCTGCCTGCGGCCAGCGCCTCCGGCAGCCCACCGACCGTGTCGTGGTCGGTGACGGCGACGGCGGAGAGTCCCAGCTCCGCGGCGGCCGTCACCAGCTCCGCCGGGGTGTACGAGCCGTCCGAGAAGGTGGTGTGCGTGTGCAGGTCGATCATTCCCGAAGGGTACCCGAGGCAGGTGCCGACGGCACGCCGGCGTCTTGTCGCCGTCCGGGGGGAGCGGTAGTCTTCGGACGGTGAAACTCCCGTACGACGACATCCATCTGATCGCCGATCCCCTCTACGGCTACCTTCGCATCACGTTGTCTCGTGCCGGCGAGATCGCCGAAGCCGACATCATCGACAATCCGTGGGTGCAGCGACTCAAGCGCATCCATCAGCTGCAGAGCTCGTGGTGGGTGTTCCCTGCGGCCGAGCACAGCCGGTTCGCCCACAGCATCGGCACGATGCATCTGGCCGGCATGCTCGCGCGGCAGGTGCACGAGACGCTGACCGATGTGGAGCCAGACACTCCGTCGCTGCCGCTCGTCGAGGAGACGTTGCGGCTGGCCGGGCTGTTGCACGACCTTGGACACGGACCCTTCAGCCACTTCTGCGATGAGGAGTACTTCCAGCCCGTCTTCGGCCTGGACCACGAGCAGGTCTCTCAGTACCTTATCGTCAACGAGCTCGGCGACCTGCTGCGCGAACTGCGCCGCAGCCCTTCCGGCCCGTTCACTCCAGGCGAGGCGGTCGACCCTTGGCACGTGGCCTTCCTGGTTCGTGCCGAGGAGGACGGCGTCCGGGCCGACGGGGTGCGCGAAGCCTCGTCGGTGACGAGCCCGGACGGCGTCGACTCGTCCGCCAGCGACGCCGGCAGTCCCATCCCACGCTGGGTGCGCCTGCTGCATCGCGCGCTGTCCGGCGCCGTGACGGTGGATAACATGGACTACGTGCGCAGGGACGCATACATGTGTGGCGTGTCGATCGGCCCTGTCGACGTCAATCGGCTCATCTACTACACGTTCTGCACGGACGAGGGGCTCACGTTTCACAAACGCGCGCTGAGCACCTTGCGCGCCTTTCTCAACGCGCGCTTCTACATGTACGAGAATGTCTACTTCCACCGCGTCGGGCACGCCATCGACCTGCACCTGCGCGAGATCTTTCGGCCCACGCTCGAACTGATTCTGCCGAACAGCCCGCTTGAGGACTCGGCTGCATACCGGCGGCTGAGCGAGTGGTCGCTGTTCAGTACGGTGGAGGACTGGCTGTCCGAACCGCTCACGAGCGAGAAGAGGGGGCTAGCGGAGCAGTGGCAGTCGATCATTCATCGTAACGTGAAGTACAGCATGGTGTACGAGCATCACGTGGAGCGACAGCAGCCGCTGCCGGCGACCCGGGACCTGACGAAGGAGGAGTTCCGCGTCGAGATTGTCCGGCGGCTGCCGTCCGCTCTCAAGGAGATCGACTTCGTCGTCGACATCGCGTCGCAGGATCCGCGGCCTTTGAATCCGCTGATGGGTCCCAAGCGCATCGCGGTCTACGACGATGTCAGCCAGCGGATCGAGGAGCAGCTGCTGACCGGGATCCTCGAGTTCGTGCCGGCCAAGGCGCACCTCTACCGGGTGTTCGCGGTCGGTCGCGAGCACGAGCGGGAGCTCAATGCCGCGGCCCGCGGCGCCCTCGAGCAGAGCGTGCCGCAGCGGATGACCAACCTGTAGCGGTGTCCCTCCCGGGCGGCGAGGAGGGAGGGCCCCGCTTCACTCGCCGGACGGCTCCGTCATGCGCTCCGGGCGCACCCAGGCGTCGAACTGCTCGGCCGTGACGCCGTCCGGGCCCAAGGCAGCCTCGCGCAGCGAGATTCCTTCCTGATGCGCCCGCAACGCTATGCGCGTGGCCCTGTCATAGCCGATGTGCGGCGAGAGCGCCGTGGCGAGCATGAGAGAGTCCTCGAGATGCCGCCGGATGACCGGCAGGTTCGGTTCGATGCCCACCGCGCAGAAGCGGTCGAAGGCGGAGACGGCCTCGGCCAGCAGGCCGGCGGACTCGAGCAGGTTGTGGAGCATGACCGGCTTATAGACGTTGAGCTGAAAGACTCCCTGCGACCCGGCGAAGGCGACGGCTGCGTCGTTGCCGTACACGTGAACGACCACCTGCGTGAGAGCTTCCGCCTGCGAGGGGTTGACCTTGCCGGGCATGATCGACGAGCCGGGTTCGTTGGCCGGGATGAGCAACTCCCCGATGCCGCCGCGCGGCCCAGATGCGTACCAGCGCACGTCGTTGGCGAGCTTCATGAGGGCGCCGCCGAGCGTGCGCAGGGCGGCGCTCGTGGTCACGACCGCGTCGTGGGCCGAGAGCGCGGCGAACAGGTCATCAGCCTGCCGGAACGGCTTGCTCGTCACCTCGCCGATGTGCCTGATGGCGAGCTGCGCGAATCGCGGGTGAGTGTTGAGCCCCGTGCCGACGGCCGTGCCCCCCAGCGCCAGCTCGTACAGACCCGGCAGGGCCGACATCACCGTCCCGATCGCGGCGTCCAGCTGCGCCGCCCAGCCGCCCATCACCTGCGCGAGCGTCACCGGCGTTGCATCCTGCAGGTGTGTGCGGCCCAGCATGACGACGGCCTCACCGCCCTTCGCCTTGGTCCGGAGGGTGTCCCGCAGCGCGCCCACCGCAGGCAGGAGTTCGTCCTCGATCTGCAGGACCGCGGCGACGTGCATGACTGTCGGGAAGACGTCGTTGGTCGATTGTCCGCGATTGACATCGTCGTTTGGGTGAACGGGGGCATTGGAGCCCAGCGTCGCGCCCGCCAGCTCGTTGGCGCGGTTGGCGATGACCTCGTTCGCATTCATGTTCGTCTGAGTGCCGGAGCCTGACTGGAAGACGACCAGCGGGAACTCCGCGTCGAAGTCGCCGGAAGCGACCTCGGTGGCGGCTTGGGCGATGAAGCCGGCCTTGTCATGCGGAAGCTTGCCGAGCTCCTCGTTCGCCTGGGCCGCCGCCAGCTTGACGACGCCGAGAGCGGCGATGACGGGTCGTCCCCACCGGAACCGTTCGCCTCCCGCCGGGAAGTGCTCGAGGGCGCGCTGCGTCTGCGCCCCCCAATAGTGTCCTGCGGGGACATCCACAGTGCCCATGCTGTCGCGCTCACGGCGCCACTCGTTGCTCATGGCGCTACTCTACCCGTCCGCGGGGCGCTGCTCCCTGGTTGCATGTGGAGCCACGCGACGTCATCGGGTACCGTGAGAGGATGATGAACGGCGAGCGACTCCCCAGCCACCTGAAACGCGAGGACAAGACCGTCGCCATGATGATCGCCATGTACTGTGGCGATCATCACAAGGAGGCGCAGCGCGACGCCGCCGGGCTGTGCCCGGAGTGCGCCGCCCTGCTCGACTACGCCCGCCGGCGTCTGGAGTCATGCCGCTACGGCGCCGACAAGCCGACGTGCCTGAACTGCCCGACCCACTGTTACCGGCCCGTAATGCGCAAGCGCATCCGCGAGGTGATGCGATTCAGCGGCCCGCGCATGCTCAAGACGCATCCGGTCCTGGCGGTCCGGCATCTGCTGGATGGCCGCCGAAAGGCGGCCCCGAAGGGCTGACGGTCGTCCCCCTCAGAGCGCCTCGGAGAGCAGCCGGGACGCCTGGTTGCGGAAGCGGCGCAGCCGGCCCATGCGCCGGATGTCGGCGAGCGTCAGCTCCCGGCAGTGCTCCAGGTCCTCGTAGAACGAATGCTGCACCTGCTGGGCGAAGAGCTCGTCGAAGACCCAGACCATGAGCTCCTTGTGCAGTTTCAGGCTGCGGTTGTCCATGTTCATGGTGCCGACCGCAGCCAGGCTCCCGTCGACAATGATCGTCTTGGCGTGGAAGAAGCCTTTCGTGTACAGATGCACGTGTGCCCCTGCCTCCAGCAGCCGGCGGAAGTAGGTGAGCGCGGCCCAGAACGGTATGTGCCTGTCCGGCACGCCCGTCATCATCAGCCGTACCTCGATGCCGGAGAGGGCGGCATTGATGAGCTCGTCGTAGATGCTGTAGTCGGGCACGAAATAGGGCGACTGGATGTGCACGGTGCGCTCGGCCTGGGCGATGGCGACGAGGTGCGCGCGGCGCGCCACGTCCCAGGGATCCTCGACCCCCTGCGCGGCGATCTCGACCAGGAGGCCTTCCTCGACGCAGGATGGGTCCGGCGCCGGCATGTACTTCTCGCCGAACAGGCTCTCGCGGTGGCGCCTGTTCTCGTACCACCGTGAGGCGAAGAGCTTCTGGAGATCCGCAACCGCCTGACCGGTCATGCGGATGTGCGTGTCGCGCCAGCTCGAAAAGCGCCGGCCACCGTCGATGTACTCCTGACCCATGTTGATGCCGCCCGTGTACCCCACGTTGCCGTCGATGACCGCGATCTTGCGGTGATTGCGGTAGTTCACCCGCAGGATGTCGGCGAGATCCGCCTCCACCCGCGCCCCGGCACGAGACAGGCGCCGCAGCTCGCTCTTGCCGAACCTGATCGATCCGATCCAGTCGTACGTGATACGTACTTCCACGCCTGCGTCGAGGCGATCGAGAAGGATCTGGGTGATCTCGGCGGTGAGCTTGTCCCGCTCCCAGATGAAGTACTGCAGGTGAATGAAGCGGCGCGCGTTGCGCAGATCGCGCTTGAGCGCGGCGAACTTGTCGGCGCCGTTGACGAACAGCTCGATCGAGCTGGCGGGCAGGACTTGCGCGACTTCCTTGGCGCTGATCAATCGCTGCACCTTATCGGCCGTCGTGCCGTGCCAATCGCGAACGAACCGATCATACGCGCACCGGTTGCGCTCGTAGACCGGCGCCATCGACTCCAGCCGGAGCTGGTGCAGCGGCTGTATCCATCCCTTGCGTTTGGCGACAACCCGCCAATCCCGCCCGAGAAAGATGTACAGCAGCACACCCAGGACGGGCACGAAGATGATGCCCAGCAGCCACGCGAGCGTGAGCGAGGGCTCGCGGTCGTCGCTGATCAGCAGCACGATCAGCACGAGCACATACACGGCGAAGGCGATGAGGAAGACGTAGGTGGGGATACTCATGGTTGATCTTGCACGCTATCCCAGCGACGGCGGCATGTCCACGAACGCACAAGCTCTGTTCAACAGGGACCTGACGGGATTAGATGCTTGGCGAGGGAACGTGGCGCATGGATTTCAAGCAGTTCATCGATGTCGTGTCGCAGGCGCTGGAGCTTCTGGGCGTCGGGATCATGCTCGCCGGCATTGGCCTGGGCGCCATTCTCGCCGTTCGCCACAGGTTGAAAGGGGAACGGGAAAGCCTCTACGTCATGGTCCGGCGGTACTTCGGTCAGAGCATCCTGCTTGGCCTCGAGATCCTGATCGCAGCGGACCTAATCCGCACGGTCACGATCGACCGCACGTTCGAGAGCGTCGCCGTCCTCGCCGTCATCGTCCTCGTCCGAACCTTTCTGAGCTTCTCGCTGGAGATCGAGATCTACGGACGCGTGCCCTGGCGCGGCAGCGAGGACTCCGGCGACACTCGGGCAGCAGATCGCTGACGAGGTATACTGACCCCCTCGTGGGCCGCTAGCTCAGTTGGGAGAGCGCCGCCTTTGCACGGCGGAGGTCAGGGGTTCGACTCCCCTGCGGTCCACCACCCTCTTCACGCTCGCGTGCAGGGCTTCTGCATGCTCTGACAGCCGAAATAGTGACCTTTTGTCTGCGAGTCACGCGTTGGCATCCCGTCGGCTCGTCCCATGAAGCTGCACTCGGCGCTCCTCGTCTGCCCTCAGTGGTGTCCATGACCGGTGTCGCTATGCGGCTGGCACCATCTTGCTCTGCCACGCGCCACGACGCGTCTGGCAACCGTGCTCGCGGCAGCGGTTCGCGAACGAGTGGATGATGGGCGGGGAGGACACATGCGCTCCTCGCCCATCACTCGTTGCCGCAGTCTTGCTCAGGCGGCCCTGCGCCTGGCGTTCTTCTCCATTCTGACCTTCTGCCGCTCCTCGCGTTCGCGCAGCTCCGTCGTGAGTTCCTCGCCGAAGTCTTCGGCATCGGCCACCTGCCGGATCTCTACCGTCCCTCCGCCCATGGGCGCCCTCTTCATCAGCTCGATCGCCTCGTCGAGAGAGCCGGCTTGGATGATCCAGTAGCCCGCTATCAGTGACTCGGGATCCGAGAAGGGGCCGTTCTGTACGCTGACGTCTTTGTCTGTGTAGGTGAGGCGTGCACCGTCGACGCTGGTCCTGAAGCCGTCGCCGGCGAGCATCGCGCCCGAGTTGATCAGCTCGTCGTTGAAGCTGGTCATCGCGGCCAGATCCTGCTCGGTGGGCATCGCGCCAGCCTCGACATCGGCGTTTGATTTCACCAGTACCGCGAACCGTTTGAGATTCGTTCGGTTGGAATCACTCATCTCGATCTCCTGACGACGCTCGACAGCTACCCTTGGTTGGTTCCCATTCGTCGCAAGGTGTACCGTGCCGAGGTTCTGGGGGGTCAGCCCGGAAGCTCCGCGAGGTGCAGCGAGCGGGCGGCGCCAGTGACACAAGATCGGCGTCTTGTGCGGATGTGCTGGAGATGCGGATGACCGTGACGTTCACCTCATGGAACGCCGCCACGCGCACGATGTCCTGGCGTGGTTCAGCTCGTCTGGGACGCTGATGTGGTGCTTCTTTCGGCCAGGTCACGTGTGAAGTCGGCGTGCGCCGCGCGGCTTAGCCGGGCGTTACCTCGGGATGCGAGGTTGCTGACCAGACTCCTCAAGGGCTGGCGGCGACTCCACACGTCGCGCCCCACCCGTCTCGCAATCCGGGGTGTGGAGTAGAAGACTCGATTGCACGTGTCCACTTCGTCAATGCTGTCAGCCAGCGAGAGATGTTTGTAGCGAGCCACCGGGAAGCCCAGCGTGTAATGCGCCCAGTCCTTCGGGAACTCGTTGAGAACGATGCGGTCCTCGGCGTTCATCTGGTCCCACAGGCGCGTTCCGGGCAACGGCGTCAGAAACAGCGCGTTGAGCATGTCCACTCCGTATTGGCTGGCCGTCTCGGCCACTCGCGCGCCGATGCCTGGTTCGTCTATGTCCAGCCCGATGACAAAGGAGCCCACGACCAGGATCTTGTGCCGTTGGATGCGCCGCACGGATGCTCGCAAGTCGCGGTCGCCGGCAAGGTTGAACTTCTTGCCGAGCTCCCGAAGCCCCTCGGGGGTTGGGGACTCAAAGCCGATGAAGACGCCTCTGCATCCGGCCTGCACGGCCAGCGACATGAGCTCCTCATCATCGGCGAAGTTGATCGTGACCTGGGCGATCCACTGCTTTCGCAGGTTTGCCTTTGCCATGGCGCGAAACAAGTCCTTGGCGCGCGCCACGTGCTCGGTCCGTGTGCCGATGAGATTGTCGTCCACCACAAGCACACCCCGCTCGCGGATCAGGCGGAACTCCCCTACGACATCCGCGATCGGTCGCTGCCGATAGCGGGGTCCGTTGATGGCTGTCACGCTGCAGAAGTTGCAGCTCAAGGGGCAGCCGCGCGTGGTCTGAATCGCCCCGAAGAAGTATCCGGCCGGAAGGAGGTCATGACGTGCCGGCGGGACGTCGGTGAGCTCGAAGCGCCCACCGTCATAACGGCGCTTCATCTCGCCGAGTCGGACGTCCTCCAAGACCTGCTGCCATACGCTCTCGGCTTCCCCCGTGACCACCGCATCCGCCCGCTCCATAGCTTCTTCCGCGCAGGTAGTCGCGTGGATGCCGCCCATGACCACGGGCACGCCGAGACGCCGAAAGTAGGCCGCCAGTTCGTAGGCGCGGTTCGCCTGGGAGGTGAAGGCGGTGATGCCCACCAGGTCCGGCTGAGCCATGGTCGCATAGTCCGGAACGCCGAGGTTCTCATCGAGGATCGAGATCTCCCAAGGCGGCGGGGTTAAGCCGGCGAGAACCATGAGATTGAGTGGCTTCCACACGCGATAGCGGTTCCAGCGGTTCTCCTTGATTCGAAGGACGCTGACGAGCGCGTTGGATGGGTTGATCAGACAAAGCCGCATGGCGTTCTCGCGTGCAATCGTTGGAGACATCTCTTGCCCTCTCCGCCACAGAACGGCATTCGGCAACCATTGCGATGATACACGCCTCCCGACGAATGCCTAATGCCGCTGGTCCTCAGCCGGCGGACAGTCGGCTGCGCGATGTGCTCTGCCTGATCGGTGACAACGTCTGTCCGTCTGCTGGGTAGCGTTTCGAATCGACGCTTTGCCTCAAGCGGCGCGAAGGATGTTCAGGATCGGCAAGAGCAAATAGATGGTGCCGCAGACAGGACAGGCGCTTTGGGTCGCGGGCTTGCCGCTCTTCATCGTGACGGGCGGAGGTCAAGGGTTCGACTCCCCTGGGGTCCACCACCCATGATGCAGCACGGTCCACCGGTCATCTCTCGGCGCTCTTCACCTTCACCACGTGGGCCAGCACGCATCTCCTTGTTCCGGTCTGAGTGCGATCCGGATCCACCTCATGCTCAGCGAGCGTGGTCGTGCAGTTGCAGGCCGGCGAGCTCCCAGACACGTACGTGGTCACCGCCACGTACGACAACGCGAGCGCGAACTACGCGGGCAGTCAGGGCACGACGTCGCTGACGGTCGTCCCGCGCGCGGCCGCTCCCTACAGCGCGACCGGCTACTACAGCGGCGACGTCTTCGCCTGGACCTCGGGGCCGACCAGCAACACCCCAAAGGGCGACGTGCGCGGCGCCAAGGCGACCTTCTCCCTCGTCAACGGCTCTACGCTGACCCCATCAGCGGCGCCAAGAACCTGCCGGTGGGGCTCATCGACGCGAACGACGGCACGGTGGGTACGGCGAGCGCCACCGTGCAGCTCAGCATCGGTTCGGCCAACGCCGAAGCTTCCGGATCGCGGTGGGCATCAGCAGCGCCTAAGAACGGCGACACCTCGGCCGGTTTGATCAAGGGCGCCAAGGACCGGCTGACCGGCTTCGAGTTCGACGTGAAGTACAGCAAGAGCGGCGCCAACCCACGGGGAAGGCGACCATCACCATCAGGAGCTACTACAGGCCCGACGGCGTGCTCGACAGCGCCCCTCACACCTACATCGTCACGAGTAACGCCATCTCTGCTGTCCGTCCGGACGCCCCAGGCCGACTTCAGCAGCAAGGCGAACGTGGTGGAGCGGCTCGGCGACGGCACCCTGGTCGCCGTCGACGGCGGCGCCAAGCTGCAGCTCATGATGACGGACGCGACCACGGCAGGCGTGGCAGACACTCTTGCGATCACCATTCAGCGCAAGTCGGGCGGTCTGTGGTTCGCGAACTACTGGAAGGGCAGCAAGTGCGTGGAGCAGCTGCTCAACGGAGGCGAGCTGTCGGTGCGGTAGTCCCCGATGGGGATGTCGCCGGCCGAGTCGACTTCATGACGACGAGAGGGGTCCGGACCAGCCCGGGCCCCTCTCGTCGTCTGCTCGGGAGCCGAGGACGATTGGCCCAAGTCTTCGGGCGTGCAGCGCTCGATCACAGACTCGGCAGCGGAAGCGGCTCCTCAGACGGAGCTTCCGCATGATCCCGGCCATGTGGTTCTTGACCGTCCTCGGGCTTAGGTGGATGCGGCCGCCGACCTTCTCTTACGAAAGCCCTTAGGCGACGAGGGCGAGCACTTCGATAGGTTCCGGGATGACATCATTCGAAGCGCCCCTCTCGCCGCAGTTCATCCCGCGAGCGCTGTGGATCGTGCCGAGATTGGCCGGGCGGCATGGGCAGCCGTAAGTCGGCAGGACCTCGGTGAGTACTGACCCGCGCGGCGGCGGCGTGACCGACCGCCGCAACTACTGGCGGCAGCTCAAGGACAAGGAAGGCCTCGGCTGAGATCGGCCTCCTCGGCGCCAAGGAGCTGACGCGGTATCTGAACGCGTGCGCTCGGTGTCTCGCTCACGCGCACGCGCGATCAGGCGACCTCATCGTCATCGCCGCCTACCTCGGGTCCGGCGCGGCCTTCGACAGGGCCATTGGCGGCGTTTGCCGCCGCGTACGCGGACCAGACGAAGAAGGACGGGCAGGCGCTCCAGGAGGCTATCGCCGGCGCGGCCATAAAGGCCACGCCTGGAATCTGATCCACGCGATTCAATCCTCAACTGTCTTACGAGCGTGAACGGGCCGGGTTCCGCGGCGGCGACCCGGCCGTTCTGAGACTGCTGTCTACTGCGGCCGTTGGCCGCCGGACACTTGCCTTACGGCACCCGCACGAGCGTCGCCATGCCGTCGCACTGCCAGATGTGGCGCTCGCCCCTTGCTCCCGTGACCTCGCCGTACTGGGCGTTCCCCAGAGGCAGTGAGTTGAGCGTGACCGATTTTGAGCCCCACGCCTTGATCGCAGTCTGCACCGCTGCCGTCGCTGCATCCTCGCTCATGCCGAACCATTGCGTCGGGGGAGCCGCGAGCTCGGCGTAGTCGTAATGCGTCGTGGCGATGACGTAGTAGCCCCAAGCGCTGTTATGCATCCTGCCGCCCGGCGCGTAGAGGCGCATGTGCGGCGACTTCGTGGCAAAGGTCTTGACGCCGCCGTCCCCCACAAAGGTGAATCCCGCGCCGTCGTTCACGTACTCGTACATGGTGCTCACGAAGCGGTTGTTCCAGCCGCGCTTCTGGAAGGCGCTCTTGACCTTCGAGACCGAGGCGTTTCCGTGGAAGATGATCGTCACCGGCCAGTCCACGGCGGTAGAGGAAATGGTCCTGCTTGTGAAGTCGTAGTTGTAGAACTGATCCTCGCCGCTGCTGATGGGCTGCAGGCTGGTCGTTGTCCAGGCGAAAGCAGCGCCGGAAATGAACAGCAGGAGTAGCAGTGCGAGCGTCAGTGCGAAGCCGAGCCGGGACAGGATGCGCTTCCTCATGAGCCCCCTCCTTACGGATGATGAACCGAACATGCGCCTTGGGGTGTCCGCGGTCACGTCGGCGAGGCGCCGGAAGGCAGCGGACGACGGGGACGCTAGGAGTTGAGACGCGCGACGATTTCGCCCAGCGCGGGTAATTCGGGACCGGAACCACTGTGTCGCCATCGAGGGCGCTCCTGCATGCGGCCGCCAAATACTGCCCGTGAAGACGCCTGCACCCACTTTCGTCATTCCCGGCAGCTGTCTCATCGTAATGCAAGTTGACGTGCTGACAAGGCGTCCGGGCTGTTTCCCTACGGGCTTGACTGAAGACGGATCTCACGGACCGAGTAAGGAAGTGCTGATGGGGACGAAAGCCGCGCGCGCTGCCGTCGCTGCCTCAGGAGGTCGCTCGCCACCGCGCTGTGATCGGACGCGCCCTCGCGCATGAGACGGCCGGCGGAGGATCCGCCTTTGCCAACGCTGTCCTGCCGCTGCCGCCCGCGCAACCGTCCGCTCGCGGCCGAGCAGGTCCAGTCACGCCTTTGTGCGGTATGCGGTCTCGCGATACGAAATGCCCAAATTTCGTAGAGGCCCAGCGTGTTCCCCTGCTCTCGGCAAGCGGACGGCGGCTTCACGAGGCGTTGATCCCCGGAGTCCGGAGCATATCCTGTGGTAGGCGAAGGCAATTGAGGCTGAAGTGTGGGCCGTGGTGCGTGTGACTGATCCCGACACCGGCTCGTGAAACCGGGGGGAGGCGGCAATGCCTACATCCAGGGTCGACGTTCGGAAGCTGCAAAAGACCATTCGGGAGCGCTACCAGACGCATCCTGAGGACGCACCGGAGGTCCTGCGCGTCCGTAGCGGCGACAGTGACCTGACAGACCCGCTGCACGTGAGTGTAGCGATCGATTCAGTGCCGACGGTGATGCATGGCGGTGCGCACCCTGCTGTAGGCGGGACGGGAGATGTCGCGTGCTCGGGCGAGATCCTGCTCGCCGCCTTGGCTGCATGCCAGGAGACTACTCTGCGAATGGTCGCTGTCAACATGGGCATTGTCCTGGAGAGACTTGAGGTCAGCGTCGAAGCGGACTGGGACCCACGTGGCACTCTGGCAATGGGAAAGGAGTTCCCGATCGGCCTGACGGCGATTCGCACCCGAACACAGGTGACGATAGGACATGAGGACCGCGAGGAGCGGGCTGAGCGTCTTCTGCGGAGTGCAGAGAAGTACTGCGTCATTCTGAATACGTTGACGACCGGTGTCCCTACCGAGACCACATTCGATGTGCGGAGGGCCGGTTGCAGGCGGTGATGAGCGTCGAGTTGAGGTGCGAGCCGTCGTTCCTCACCGACCGATCGCCCCGGATTGCTGATAGCGGTCGTCATCGCACCAGTAGATGTAGTCGCTGTCCTTGCTTACAGCTGATGCGTTGGTCGGGGTCATGATGAAGGTCCTGTCGGCGAAGCAGCCGTTGGGGGTGTCGTCCAAGGTTTGACTATCAAGCTCGGCGTCTGTCATGCCGATACCTGCTACCGCGGGCCATTCCTCTCTGGTCCTGGCCTCGTAATCGGGCCACTGCCGTTACCTCCGTCTCGGCAGTGGCCCGACTGGTCGCTTGACGCTCAATCGGGACCGCCGCTAGTGTGGTCTCCACCCGCTCAGCCTCTCTCGAAGGACGGGTGGACGGGCCACCTCGCGGCACCCGACCGTGAGGTGGCCATCTTCTCGCAGGGGTGAAGGGGGAGCTGCAGCGGCGACTCGTGGAGTGCCGTCAGCGCACTCTCGGCTGTAGACCGAGTGGTCCCGCCCAAAGCAGCGTCAGGGAGGCTACGACGGCAGTCCTCCCTTGCAGTGCATCAACTGCCACCTCCTCATGGAGGCGCCGCTCCCACAGGTGCACTCGCCAGCGGCAGGAGTGGGCGACGATTTCGAGCCGATAGGCGCCGGGAGTCAGGGCGAGGGATTGGCTCCCCTCGCCGGACTGGCGCGCCTCCACCAAGAGAGTGCCGACCCGGCTCTGGCCCGGGCCGCAACGCGTCAGCCGAAGCTCAAGCTCTGGGTCGGCTCCCCTGAGTTCATAGCCGAGCAATTGCGAGCGGTCCCGCAGGGTGACGCGACAAGAGTAGACTCCGCGTTCACCTTTGGCTGTGGTGACCGTGGTCCAAGCTTCGGCGACGATGGTCGCCGAGCCGGTGTGCTGCTCGCCAATAAGGGCGAGCGCACCCATGGCGACGAGCATGAGGCCTGCTGTGATCGTCAGGATTCTGTTGAGAATCTTCAACCAACCGCCTCTTCACGATTTGATGCTCAAGCTTGATACTCATACTCGGCAGCAACGGCAGCTGTCTTGAGCCTCGTTGTCGTGGGGAGTGGCGAAAGCAGATGGGAGACTGGCTGCCAGTCTCCTGTCGCGCGGAACTAGGTGGCGAGCTCGATGCGTCCCAAGCCAGCCAGAATGTCTGTCAGGCCGCGTTCGAACGCTTGCTGGGCGGCCTCCCAGTCAGCTTCGGACTGGTTGCCGGGGCAACCGCCGGCGGGCTTGCGGCGCGAGCGGCTGCGCTCTGGCACTGCCGGCTGCACTTGACCGAAATAGCCGCCACAGAGCAGAGCCGCGTAGCCCAGGGTGTAGGCTGCGAGCGAGTCCGTGATGTCCAGTGCCTCACTCGCGGAGAAGCCGTGCTCAACAAGCAGCTCCTGACCAGCGGCTCGTCCCCGGTCGATCGAGGGCAGGCTCAAAGGCCGGTCAAGGAGGGCTGGCAGCGCCTGCGGGTGCTGCCGGAAGAGCGTGAAGAGCGAGCTGAAGTGCACGTGCGCACGCTCCTCCCAGCTCTGGCCCTCACGCGGCGGTGCGCCCATCTGGCAAAGCAGCGACTCGAGTACGGCGTCGAGCACCTCGTCGCGAGACGCGAAGTGCCTATAGAGCGCCATGTCAGTGCAACCGAGCCGTGCCGCGATCTGCCGCATCGTGCAACGTGGCAAGCCCTCTTCGTCGAGCAGGACGAGCGCCTCCTTGAGGATGAGGTCTCGCGTGAGGGCGGGCCGCTGGCGGTCACCCGCTGCTCTTGTCTCCTGGCTGGGCATTGCTTCGGCAGCCTACCGCATCTTGGTCCAATGTCTCATCATCATCACCGTTGGGTCACCGTCCGCGGCATGCGCTCAAGCTGTCGGAGTAGCCTTGATCCAGGGGTAGCCTTGATCAGCCTACGAAGCTCGTGGAGCGACAGGTCCGCCTCACCCGATCAGTCCGGTCTCATTATGAGCTTCATCAGACCGCATGTGGGCCCAGCGCTCCAAGTGAGCGCACCCGAGGCAATGGTGACGCGCGCGCCGTGAGTGCCAGGCGAGGTCGCCCTGACGCGCCTGAGCGGCGACCTCAGTCGCGGTCGTGAGGCCGACGCCTTCGATTCGGAAGGTGCGCCCGTCGCAGCGAACGCAACGGCCAAACCAGAGTCCATTGATGAAGGTCCCAACCACCATACAAGCCCTCCTCACCATACAGAATCGGCAGCAAGCAGGAGAGCTTGAGCATCATATGAGCAGTCGCAACGCTCTCGTTGACGAAACCTCTTCCACGGCAGGTGTGGCGACCACCGGGTCCGGGAACGTGGACGCCCACGGCGTCACGATAGAGCGGTAGCCGAAGCAGGGGAGACAAATCGTGATCGACGTCGTGATCTGACCAGACATCGTGTGACCGCGGGAGCTCTGTCGTCGTGGCGCGCCGGCGAGCAGCACCGAGGGTCTTGGGCGCCCCACGGGGACTGCACCGGGTGGTTCTCTCGCTCTTCGAATGGGTATGTGCAAATACGTACAAGCTTGGGGATGGCGAAACCATCCTTCCGGGCCAATCCCCGTGAGGGGCCTGAACGAAAGGCTGCAGCAATGGCCGAGCACGATGTGATGATCTACGCCCTCAAGGGCTGCCGCTGGTGTGCCAAGACGAAGCACTGGTTCGAGGACGAAGGCATCCCGTACAAGCACGTGAACGTCGATGCCCTGGAACCCGACGAGATGGCGGCCATGATCAAGGAGGTCGAGGAGGTGAGCGGTGGGCGTACCATGCCGGTCACCGTCATCGACGGCCGGGTCATCGTCGGCTGGCAGCCGAACGATTTCGAGGAAGCGATCAAGGGTGAGACGGGCGAGACCGTAGGCTAGGCACAACTGCGACGAAGCGCGCCGGAAGGGGCCGCCCTGCTTGTGCCGGGCAGGCGGCCTCTGTCCGTGCGCCCATACCCCGACGTCATCGTCGGGCGCGAGCGCTGGCGTGGGGACCGAGTGGGTTGCCCCAGGGCTCTTGAATGGCCCGAGCAGAATGTCGTAACGTCACTCGGGGCGGCACAGTGCGCGCCCGTCCAGTGCTGCAGGCTCACCAGCAGGGCGAGACGATCTTAGGTGCTGCTCGTTCGGGCGGGTTGAGAGAATGGTGTCACTGGACTGGACCATCCGACGCGGAGGCAGCATGCCGACTCGATTCATCACCACGCTGCTCCTCCTGGCCCTGGCCCTCACGGCTCTGGCCGCCTGTGACGGCGCGACGCTCGAGGGCACGACGTGGAAGGGGGCGAACCGCACGGGCGACCAAGTGAGCGTGATCTTCAACAGCGCGACAGAGTGCAGCTTCGGCGCGCTCGGTCCCGCGACGTACTCCGTGGACGGCGATCAGGTGACCGTGACGACGGCAGAGCACTCCTACGTCTTCACACGATCAGGCGACGAGATGAACGGCGCGGGTCTGAGGCTGTTCAAGCAGCCGTGAGCCCGGCAGGGGCATAGCCTGTCGCCCTGCGGCGGAGCCATCCATCGATCTGTGCTAGAGTGTCGGCAGGCGGGTCGAGTGGACCTGCGGGATTGCGACGTGACACAACGCATTCTGGCGGCAGTCGCGTCGCTTTGTTTTGCCCCCTTTGGGGCGAGAGGATTGGTCAGCATGGCGCAAGGCAAAGTGAAATGGTTCAACGCCGACAAGGGTTACGGCTTCATCGAGCATGAGGGCGGCGAGGACCTGTTCGTTCACTACTCGGAGATCGTCAGCGAGGGCTTCAAGTCGCTCGACGAGGGTCAGACAGTTTCGTTCGAGGCTGGCACCGGCAAGAACAACAGGCCGGCGGCGACGAACGTGCAGGTCATGGCGTAACACTCGCGACAGGTTCGCGGTCTCAAAGAGGACCGGGTGGCTCCAGAAGCCACCCGGTCCTCTTTTCTTGCCCGGCCGGCAGAGACGGAGCGGGGCGGCAGCGCCCCGCTCCGTGCCCTGCCGCTAGTTCTCGGCGCCCTCGAGCGCCGGCCGCGGGATGACGATCCCAGGTTCACGCGGCGCCCTGCGCTCGTCCTTGTCGGCGGCCGGCTTGTACGCGTGTCCCTCAACGCTGATGTCGGGGATCCAGCGAAGCCAGCGCGGCAGGTACCAGTTCCAGTCCCCGAGCAGCTCCATCGTTGCGGGGACAATGATGGTGCGCACCACTGTCGCGTCCAGGAAGACCGCGACCGCGAGACCAAAGCCCATCTGCTGGAACATCACGAGCTCGCCTCCCGCCATGCCGCCGAAGACACAGACCATGATGGCGGCGGCGCCGGTGATGATGCCGGCGGTGCGGCCCAGGCCGCGTGCCACCGCCTCCCGGGTATCGCCGGTCTCGTCGTAGCGCTCCTTGATGCGGCTGAGCAGGAAGACCTGGTAGTCCATGGAGAGCCCGAAGAGCAGGCTGAAGAGGAAGAGCGGCACCCAGGCTTCAATCGTCTCGACCTGCGTCAGGCCGAGGAGGCCGGCGCCGACGCCCTTCTGGAAGACAAGCACCATGAGGCCATACGCGGCGCCGACCGACAGCAGATTCATGACGATGGCCTGCGCCGGGATGACCACTGAGCGGAAGGCGACGAGCAGGAGCACGAAGCTCAGGCTCAGAACCACCGCCAGCGCCACGGGCATCCAGGTGTCGAAGAAGCCGAGGTAGTCAACGACTCCCGCCGTGTTGCCGGTCACATAGACCCTGGTCCCGCCGTCCCCGACGGCTTGCGGCACGATGTCGGAGCGCAGGGTCTTCACCATCGACTGAGCGGCGTCACCGGCCGGGTCGCCGGCGAGGGTCGTGGTGATGAGGGTCAGGTCCCCTGCCTCATTGACGGCGACCTGGGCGGGGCCGAAACGGCCATCGCTCTTCATGGCCGACTGCAGGCGCTCAACGGTCTGAGCGACCTCAGGCGAGGCGGCCTGGCCGTCCACGATGATCATCAGCGGATTGGCCTTGCCCAGGCTGAAGTCGCGGTCGAGAACGTCCCAGCCCTGCTTGGCGTACTGGTCGTCGGGGAGGTGCGCCGCGCTTGCGTTGTTGTTGCCGGTCTTCATCAGGAACACCGGCGCGGCGATCACGAGCAGCGCCACCGCCGCCACGCTGAGCCAGATGACGGGTCGGCGCATGATGCTGAGCGAGAGGCGCTCCCATACGCCGGCATGGCCGTCGGCCTGCCGGGCGGCGCGACGACCCACGATCGGCACGCGCAGGGCGTTGACGCGATCACCGAGCAGGCTGAGCAGAGCCGGCAGGGCGATCAGAGCCGTGAGCAGCGTGGTGAAGACGACGAGCATGACGCCAACGCCCATGCTGATCATGATGTCGAGCGGGATGATGACCATGCCGGTCATCGCCAGCACGACCGTCAGGCCGCTGAAGAGGATGGCGCGATTGGCCGTCGCGCCGGTGGCGGCGATGGCGTCGACCTTCGCGAGGCCCCGCGCGCGCTCCTCACGGTAGCGGCTGATCACGAAGAGCGCGTAGTCGATGCCGACGGCCAAGCCCATCATCGTGAGAATGTTGAGGACGAAGGCGTTCATCGGGTAGATCTGGCCGATCAGGGCAGTGATGGCCAGGGCCAGGATGATGCTGATGATGCTGAGCAGCAACGGCATGCAGGCGGCGAGGACGGCGCCGAAGACGATGAGGAGCACAATCAGGGCAGCCGGAACGCCGAAGAGCTCGCCGCGCTGAAGATCCTTCTCTGCGAGCTTCGTGAACATCTCGCTGATGCTGGCGTCGCCGGTCTGTGCGACGGTGAATCCGTCTTGCTGTGCCGCCATGACCGTCTCGTGCAGCATGTCGACGTTTTTCAGCGCGTCGTCGATCGTCCCCGCCATGATGACCGGGATCAGCATGGCGCGCCTGTCCTTGGATACAGTCGTGGGGTCGTCGGTCTGATAGTAGGTGGAAACGCCTTCGACGACGGTGGGGCCGAGCTTGCCGATGGTGCCGGCGAGCTCGGACACGAGGGCCTCGAAGGCGGGATCGTCGACCGTGCTGGTTGCTGATCTCACGATCACGAAGTCGGTGACCTTGTGCGGACCCGTCAGGCGCTGCTCGAGGAGCTCCTGCCCGACCAGGCTGTCCGGCTTGGCGGCGCGGAACTTCATCTCCGATGTGAGTCCGCTGCCCAGCAGGGAGCCGACGGAGAGCACGGCCAGCACGATGAGCGCCGCCCAGACGCCTATTGTGCGCCATGGGTGCAGTGCGCTCGTGCGGGCGAGGCGCTCCGTCAGACCGCCGCTCCTGTTCCCGGCAGACGCGCGGTGCCTATTCCTGTTGTCCGGCATGACTGTCCCTCCTGGAATGTGATCGTTGGAAGCAAGCGGTGTGCGCTTCGTGGACTGGTTCATGAGAGGCCCCCTCGGCAGGATGCGGCGGGGCCGTGCTCCTGGGGCGGTTGCAGCACGCCGATGACCACCTCAGGGCCGTCGACCATGCTGATGAAGCCGTCGGCGCCGGCCCTCAGCGCCGCGAGTCGCGTTTCGGGTCGCGGTCCCAGGACGATGATGCGCAGGCCCCTGGACGAGGTGCGCAACGCCTCGAAGACCCAATCAGCGTGCGTGACCAGGAGATCCCAGGCGACGATGACGAGATCAGGCTTGTGCAGCTGTACCTGGCTCTCCAGGGCGAGAGGCGTGTCGGCCTCGCCCACCACCTGCATGCCGAGCCCCTGGGTCATCAGGGTCCGAAGGGCGTTTCGCACTGTTGGTTCACCATCAGCCAGGACAGTTCGCATGTCGCACGGCCTTTCTCCTGGGAGTTCCGTTCGTGATGAAAGGCTACGCGGAGCGGAGGCCCGGGACGCCGGCCAAGCGGAGGGACTTGAGGCTGGCGGGAAGGACGGTCTTTTCACTGGCCATGTGGCCAGCCGGCGACCGTCTGACCCACGTTCCCCGGTACGCGGCGACGGGCATGAGCTGAGCCGAATCAGGCTCGCTGCGGGCTGTCATTCTCGATCTTTGAGCGTAAACTGTCGGAACACGTCATGCCCGGCTGGACGATGCGATCGGACCCCGTGGTCGAGGGGCTGGAGGGGGAGACGGCAATAGCAGACGACGATGCCATCAGGGTCATGATCGTGGACGACCATGCAGTCGTCAGAAGCGGGCTTTCCGCGTTTCTGCTGGCGTTCGACGACCTCGAACACGTGGGAGATGCCGCAGGGGGCGCCGACGCCGTGCGCAGGTGCATCTCTCTCAAGCCCGACGTCGTCCTCATGGACCTCGTCATGCCAGACGTGGACGGCGCCGAGGCCACACGGCGCATCCGCGAAGTCTGTCCCGACATCAAGGTCATCGCGCTGACGAGCTACAAGGAAGACGATCTCGTCGAGAGGGCCTTGAAGGCCGGAGCTCTCAGCTACCTGTTGAAGGACGTCACGGCCGACGAACTCGCGCATGCCATCAGAGCCGCCTACGCCGGCCGTTCCACACTGGCGCCGGAGGCGGCCGAGGCGCTGATCAAGGCGGCGAGGAAGCAGCCGGACGAAGCCGCCGGGCTCACCGCGCGTGAGCTTGAGATCCTTGCATTGATGGTGGCGGGGGACAGCAATCCCGACATCGCCGGCAAGCTCTTCGTCAGCCGCTCCACCGTCAAGTTCCACGTCAGCAACATCCTGATGAAGCTGGGAGCGGCGACGCGCACCGAAGCGGTCTCCATCGCCCTGCACAAGGGACTGGTGAAATGAACGCGCTTCGGCGAGTCGCCCTCGCGGTCCTGGGCGTCGTTCTGGCCCTGCTTCTCGCTGCTTGCGGCGAGCCCTCCGCCCCACCCGACAAGGTCGCGCTGCAGCTCAACTGGTTCCACGAAGCCGAGTTCGTCGGCTACTACGTTGCCGACGCCAAGGGCTTCTACGCCGGGAACGGCCTGAGCGTCGAGATCCTGGAGGGCGGCCCCGGCGACCCGGCCAGGGATCATGTGCTCAACGACACCGCAGATTTCGCCATCTCCTCGTTCGATGAGCAGAAGGACCTGCTGGCCGAGAATCAGCCCGTGGTCGCCGTCATGGCCGCGTTCCAGATACCGCCTCTCGTCATCTTCTCGCTGTCCGAATCGCGCATCACGGAGCCGTCCGATCTGGAGGGGAAGCGAGTGGGCGTCACGACCGGCTATTGGAAAGACGTGCTCAACGAGACCCTCAAGGCCGCCGGCGTACGTGCTTCGAGGGTGACCGAGGTCAAGGTGGACCCCGAGGATCTCGAGCCGCTCTATGACGGCACGGTCGACGCTTGGCTCGGGTACGCGCAGGACGAGCCGATCCACGCCGAGGTGTCGGGCCATGACGTCACCACCATCTTTCCCGCCGATTACGGGGTGGGCGGCTACGAGGGGCTCGTGCTGGCGCGTCAGAGCACAATCGAGAGCGACCCCGACTTGGCCGAACGGTTCGTGCGTGCAAGCCTGCAGGGCTGGCGCTACGCCGTCGAACATCCGGACGAGGCAGCGGAGATCCTCCTCACGTGGGCCCCGGAGCCGGGGCTCGAGTTTCAGAAGCTTGCCGTGCGGGCGGTAGGACCTCTGGTGGACACCCCGCAGGCGCCGATCGGCTCGATCGAGCCCGAGCGATGGCAGCGACTCATGGGAGCCGCCTACGACCCCGCTCGACCCGGGTACATTGCGGGCCCCTCTGCTGAGTACTGACAGGTGTGAGGGCGCCCTGGTACGAGCCATGTCGGGCGCCGGCAAGAGAAAGGCTTCGGTATGCGGCTGAGGCTTCCGGCCTCACTCACGATCAAGAGCAGACTCCTCCTCTTCTGCGTCCTCATCGTTGCGTTCACGGCGGTCGCGATCAGCGGCGTGACTGCCATCCTCCAGTCACGGGATGCCCGCGACAGGGTCGTCGGGCAGCTGAAGTCCGTCGCCACGCTCAAGGAGCGGCAGGTCGACTCCTGGATCGATGGGCTCAGCCTCAACCTGGACATCGCCCTCGCGTCTGAGGACATCACGGCCGACCTGCGCACCGTCAGCGCGGCCACCCCCGGCTCGGCTGAATACGCCGCGGCTCACGACCGTGTCCTGCGTCGTTTCGCCTGGGTCTCCAACCGCATGGGTCTCTTCGAAGAGCTCTTCTTCATGGGGGCGGGGGGCGAAGTGCTCGTGTCGACCAGCAGGAGCCACGAGAAGCAGCAGTTGGGGATGAACGACTACTTCACGCAAGGGATGAACGGCGAGTTCATCCAGGAGCCCTCCTATTCGCTTGCTCTCGGCAAGATGACGGTCGTCGCCAGCTGCCCGGTCACCTACCTGGACGTCCCGATAGGGGTCTTGGCAGGCCGCGCGAACCTCGACAGCCTCAATGCCGTGATGATCGGACGAGCCGGACTCGGCCAGACGGGCGAGACGTACCTCGTGGGTTCGAACCACCGCCTGTTGACCGACCTCCGCCGCCCCGGCTACTCCATTCCGAACACGTACGTCCGGACGATGGGCGCAGACGCGGTCGCGGACAGGAACGAGAGCGGCTTCGGTGTCTATCCGGGGTACGCCGACGACACAGTGATCGGCGTCTATGAGTGGATACCCAGATTGAATGTGGCGCTGCTGGCGGAGCAGGGGCAGTCGGAGGCCCTTCGCGCCACGCGGCTGGCATTATGGACCACCGGCGGCGTGGGCTTGCTGGCGGCCGTCCTCGCCATCCTTGTCGGGATCGTCCTTATCCACGGCATCGTGCGTCCGCTCTCCCAGCTCGGAGAGACAGCGGGCAGAATCGCCGACGGGGAACTGGACCTGAACGCGGATGTCTCCCGCAAGGACGAGACCGGGCAGCTCGCTCACTCGTTCAACCGGATGACCGGTCAGCTCCGCGGTCTCGTCCACAGCCTCGAGAAGCGAACCGATCATCTCCGCGCCATCAACGACGCGGGCAGGCAGATGAGCTCGATCCTCGACCTGGACGAGTTGATGCCGCAGGTCTCGCGCTCGCTGCTGGGCAGCTTCGACTACGAAAGCGTCCGCATCCTCCTTCTCGGCGGCAACGGTTCGGGTCGACTGCTGTCCTGCAGTCGTGACGCGGAGGAGGAGACGTGCGAGGTGCAGCTGAACGACCTCGAGCACCTGCCCGCGATAGCGACGGTCCTGCGGTCGGGCGAGCCCCTGCTCGAGAGGCAGGCGACGGCAAACGGCACGGCTGACGGGGGGCAGCTGTCCGAGGTGGCGGTTCCCATCCGTGTGCGTGAGAGCCTTGCCGGGGTGCTCAACATCACGTCCCGGAGTTCCGAACCCCTGGACGAGCAGGACCTGTTCACCGCCAAGACGCTCGCCGATCAGCTGGCGATCGCAGTCGAGAACACGCGCCTCTATCAGAACGCGCACGAACTGGCCGCGAGTGAGGAGCGACAGCGGCTCGCTCGAGACCTTCACGACGCCGTCAGCCAGACGCTCTTCTCCGTCAGCCTGATCGCCGAAGTCCTCCCTCGCATCTACGAGCGCGATCCGGAACAGGGTCTGCAGAGGCTGGAGGAGCTGCGGCAACTGACGCGCGGGGCCCTCGCCGAGATGCGCATGCTGCTGCTCGAGCTGCGGCCCACCGCTCTTGCCGACACGAGTCTCCCGGATCTGCTTCGACAACTGACTGAAGCGGTGGTGGGACGTTCTCGCATCCCGATCGATCTTCGCTTGGACAGTGCAGGGAACGCTCCGCCTGACGTTCGCGTGGCGTTGTATCGGATAGCGCAGGAAGCTCTCAACAACGTCGCCAAGCACTCAGGGGCCCAGCGGGCGCGCGTGACGCTGCGGGACTGTCGCCATGACGAACGGGAAGGCCTCGAGCTGGTCGTGCAAGATGAAGGATGCGGCTTCGACACCGACACGAGGTCGGGCCGCCTGGGCCTCGGCATCATGGCCGAACGGGCCGAATCGATTCACGCGCGCTTCGAGCTGGATTCCAAGCCCGGAGAAGGGACCAGGGTCCGCGCTGTCTGGCGTCTCTGCGACGAGTCCCCCGGTTCAGCCTGAGTCGTTCTTCGGCCTGCCCAAGCCGCGTCGGGGGCCGCCCTCGGTAAGGACGACGGCTGTGAGCCGCCACCGGTCTCGTTCGTCGTCAGGCCGGACGCGGTTTTGACCGGCCAGCGCTCTCCGGCAGGATCGCGACGCTCTCCGGCGCCTCGTGTTCCGGCAGCCGTCCCGCTTCCTCGCTATCGATGGCCAGCCGCACTGTTCCCTGCTTAATGCTGGCGATCTGATCGGCTCGCACGTACCGTGGCCGGTCGATGAGCTCATGCACGAAATTGGGGCCGCCGTACTGGGTGATCGCCAGCCCATTGAAGATGTCAGCATTCCTGTCGCCGACGGTCATGTGGACCGTTCCGATCACGCTGCCATCCACCGTGATCACGCGCCACCCCGGCTCGATGACCTTCCATGAAACGGTCGTCGGCTCATCGTTCATTCGTTCCCTCCTTGTTCTTGCCGACGGTGAATCCACACACGCTCACGGGGCTGTCGCCGCTCTTCATCTGTTCTTACCCATAGTCACGGCCGGCGCCCCCGTGTCGGGGCGGGGACCGTCGCCGAAATTCAACCGCCGGACTCCGCACGGCGACCATGGTGTGTAGCCTCATACCCGCAGCTGCTCGGATTCCCTCCGCGTCAAGAAACGGACACCGCTTGCCCCTTCTTCTGCAGACGCTAAGATGGTGCAAGACTTCGCCCAACTTGGTCGAATTTTGGTGCAGGATTCCTTGAAGGGGATGGCCGGCCTGGAGACTGACTCCCAAATAGGCGTGTACAGCATTCAGGGGGTAGTGGATTTGACCGGCGTGCCGGCCACGACGCTGCGCTATTGGGAGAAAACGTTCAAGATCATCATTCCTGCACGCACCGAGGGCGGGCACAGGCTCTACAGCCAGGAGGACGTCGAGAGGCTCAGATGGCTGAAGGCGAAGGTCGACGAGGGTATCCAGCCGAGTGCCGCTCATCGCCTCCTTGAACGTGAGTTCTACAAGACGGACGTCTCGCGGCCGGAAGCGCCGAAGAGAGGCGTGCTCATGATTCTCGTCGCCGAGAGAGATCCGATCACCGCCGAACTGGAGGAGTACTTCCTGCGCAACGAGGGGTACGACGTCTATACGGTGCTTGACGGCAGGACCGCCTTGGCAGAGGCGGAGGGGCGGCAGCCGGACTTGATCATCCTCGACGTCATCCTCCCCGGACTGAGCGGGCTGAAGGTGTGCCAGGCGCTCAAGACCAGTCCAAAGACGGCGACGATCCCCGTACTCGTCTTCAGCGTTCTCAACGTGCGCGAGCGTGCTCTTGTCTCGGGCGCCGATGCCTTTCTGCTGAAGCCGCTGGAACAGCCGGCACTGATCGAGCTCGTCAAGAACATGCTGGCATCCCGCCAGGCAGAGGACAAGGAGTCTCGGCCATGAAGCGCATGAGCAGCGGAAGCGAAGAGCTCGACTCGATCCTCGGTGGCGGCTTTCCCCTCAACTCCACGAATCTCATCATGGGCATGCCTGGATCTGGGAAGACCATTCTGGTCCAGAGCGTGGTCTTCCATGCAGCCAGCGACGAAGCACCCGTTCTGTTCATCAGCACCGTGTCGGAACCTCTCGACCGCATGCTGCAGTACGTGCAGGAGTTCACCTTCTTCGACGCGGACAAGATCGGGGAGGCGATCGTCTACGAGGACCTGAGCGAGGTTCTGCGCAGCCAGGGCCTTACGGCGGCCTTCGCGCGTGTCTTGGCCCTCATCAAGGAGTACCGGCCATCATTCCTCGTCATCGACAGCTTCAAGGCGCTGCACGTCTTCGCGGATTCCGACAGGGAGTTTCGGGAGCAGCTCTCGCTCCTGTCCTCGGTGCTGTCGTCTCTGGCGGTCACGTCGTTCCTCGTTGGCGAGTATGGGTCTGACGAGTTGGCGACGCTGCCCGAGTTCGCCGTCGCCGACAGCATCATCGAGCTTGTGCTGAAGAAGATCGGGGTGCGCGACGTGCGCTACCTGCGCGTCGTCAAGCTCCGTGGCAGCCCGTTCCTCACGGGCGAGCATGCCTTTCGGGTGAGCAATCGGGGACTCGAGCTCTTCCCGCGCATCACGAGTCAAGCCCTCGCCGTCGACTACGACCTCGCCGAGGCCCGGAACGAAACGGGCGTACCTGTCCTCGACACGATGCTGCACGAAGGACTCTGGAAAGGGAGTTCCACCCTCATCTTCGGCCCGCCGGGCAGCGGCAAAACGCTTCTCGGCCTGCACTTCATCTTCAAGGGCATTGAAGTGGGCGAGAGAGGGATTATCGCCACGATGCAGGAGAACCCGACGCAACTCCAGCGGATCGTGCGCAGCTTCGGCTGGGACCTCGAAGCGGCTGTCGCCTCGGGGATGCTCACGCTGATGTACATGTCGCCGGTTGAGATCTCGATCGATGAGTTCGTGAGCCAGGTGAGCTGGCGCGCGCGGGCCGAAGGCAGCCAGCGTATCCTCGTTGACAGTCTCAACGATCTTCTGAACGCATCGGGCGACGAACATCATTTCCACGACTTCATGTACTCGTTCAACCAGTCGCTTGCCGTGAGCGGCATCTCGAGCATCATGACGCACGAAATCGGGGATCTCTTCGGGACCACCGTGTTGTCTCGGCAGAGCATCAGTCATATGTCCGACAATGTGGTTCTGCTCAGCTATCTGCGTGAGCGAGCATCGATCAGGCGGACCTTGACGGTCATAAAGACACGGGCGAGCGAGCATGACCAAGCCATCCGGGAGTTCATGATCTCGTCGAGGGGGGTGCTGATCGGAGAGCCGATCGCCAGTTCTCATCAGGAGGGCGAGTCCCCCGAACAGTGAGGGCTTTGCCCACGTCGAAAGCTGAAGGCATGATCAGGGTACCAGGGCATCCGGTCCGCCGACGCTTCGAGCCCGGAGGAAGCCAGCAGGGACTGGACGAGAGGGCTTTAGAGGGGCTCGTCCATCTCGGTGGCCTGTTGGCCGCCGTCTCGTCCCCGGACGATGTTGCCTCGCAAGTGGTTGAGTACAGCGGCCTCTTGAGCGGGCTGCCAGCCTCTCTCGTGTACCTCACGTCCGAGCAGGGCGGGGAGCTCCGGCCTTCAGCTGCCGAGGGAGTCGACCTCGAGCTCTTTGCCGAGCCTCTGCGGCTGATCGATGTCGCCGCGCTTGACCTGGAACGAACTGGCCCATGTGTCGTGGCACCATCCTCGCTGGGTTCGCCGGCCTTCACGGATTCCTGTGCCGGCAGCGGCTTTCAGCAGGTGTGGGTCGCGCCGCTGGTCATCGAAGGGGTCAGGCTCGCCGGCGTCCTGGTGGGACTCGACCGCCGGCTGGATCCCCCCGCGCCTCAACAGCTTCACGTCTTTCGCCTGCTGACGCTGTTGGCGATGAACGCTCTAAGCAGCGCTCTTCAGCGTGAGGCTGAAGAGAAGGCCACACGCGAGCTTCTGGAGAGAGAGCGGCGCATCGCTCTGACGCTGCAGGACAATTTCGTCCACCCGCTGCCGATTGTGAACGGGCTCGAGTTCGCCGTCGCCTCGGAGACGGCCTATGCCCCCGAGCTGGTCGGGGGCGACTTTCACGATGTCTTCGCGCTGCCAGACGGCAGAGTTGCCATCGTGATCGGGGATGTCGAAGGGAAGGGAGTGGCGGCCGCGGGGATGACCGAAACAGTCCGCACCGCGATCCAGAGCTTCGCGCTCATCGAGCCGTCACCAGACTTCGTCCTGGCGAAGACGAATGAGCTGCTCATCCACCGGCGCCACGAGGAGGGGCAGAGCGTCACCGTCTTCCTGCTCGTCCTCGATCTGACGAAATCAGAGGCAGTGTACGCGAGTGCGGGACACCCACCGCCCGTGGTGGTGGGCGCATCGTCGTGCCGCTCTCTCGACGTCTCCTTCGGCCTGCCGTTGGGCAGCCTTCTCACGACGTACCCAACATCACGCACGCTCCTCCGCCATGATGATACCGTCGTGATGTATTCAGACGGGGTGACTGAGGCCCGCCGCCAAGGCGAGCAGTTCGGCGAGGAGCGTCTGATCGACGCCCTCTGCCCTCTGCATAGCTGGGACGCACAGCGCATCGCCGATCACCTGCGCGACAGAGTGATCGGGTACGGAGACAGGCTGAGCGACGACATGCACATCCTCGTCGTGCGGATGCGGGAAGCTTGACTGACTGAACGTACGCTTCTTGTTCACAGCGGGCTGTATGGGGAGGACGAGTCAAGGGCATCGGCCTCACCTTTGACCACCACATTGACCAGATTACCAGAGAACGGAGGCGCCATGACGAGTGACGGCACCCACGGCACATCTGACGACATGAGGAGCTTCCTCGACCTCGGCTTGAGCGCTCGGCTCATCGCCGCGCTATCCACTCTGGGGTATGAGGAGCCCACTCCTATCCAGCGCGAGGCCATTCCCCCGCTGCTCGAAGGGCGCGACCTTCTGGGTCAGGCTCCCACAGGGACCGGGAAGACGGCCGCGTTCGCGCTGCCCCTGCTGCAGCGTCTGCCCGACCTCGGAGTGGGCCACGATCCCAGAGCTCTCGTGCTGGTGCCGACGCGCGAGCTCGCCGTCCAGGTCTCGGAGGCGATCCACCGCTATGGGCGTGATCTCGGCGCCCGCGTCCTGCCCATCTATGGGGGGCAGCCCATTGGGCGGCAACTGGTCGCGCTTCAACGCGGGACAGATGTGGTCGTGGCAACCCCGGGTCGCGCCCTCGATCACATGGCACGCAGGACACTTCGGCTCGATAACATCGCCGTCATCGTCCTCGACGAGGCCGACGAGATGCTCGACATGGGGTTCGCCGACGACATCGAGGACATACTCAGGGCCGTCCCCGAGCAGCGTCAGACGGTCCTCTTCTCGGCCACCATCCCTGCCCGTATCGTCAGTATGATGCGCAGTCATCTGCATGATCCGGTTCAGATCCAGATCGGACTCGAGGTCGCCGCCCCAGGTGAGGCCCCGCTGGTTCGGCAGGTGGCATACGTCGTCCAGCCCGCGTACAAGGCTGTGGCGCTGGGCCGCATACTCGATGTGGAGGGCCCCGAAGCCGCCCTCGTCTTCTGCCGCAGGCGGGTGGAGGTGGACGAGCTCGCCGAGACCCTCAGCGGAAGCGGCTATCGTGCCGAAGCGTTGCATGGGGGGATGAATCAGCAGCAGCGGGAGCGGGTCATGACGCGGCTCCGGAGCGGCGCAGCCGATCTCATCGTTGCGACCGACGTGGCCGCGCGAGGACTGGACATCGGTCCGCTGACGCACGTCGTGAACTACGACATGCCGGCATCGCCCGAGGCTTACGTGCACCGCATCGGCCGGGTCGGTCGCGCGGGACGCGTCGGAGTGGCGATCACCCTGATGCACCCGCGAGAGCACCGGATGCTCAAGACCATCGAGCGCGCCACGAAACGGCGAATCGCCGTCGAGAAGGTGCCGACTGTCGCCGACCTGCGCGCGCGGCAACTCGAGCTGCTCAGCGCCACCCTGCGCGAGAGCATTCTCGAGGACGATCTCGAACACTATCGCGTGGTTGTGGAGCATCTTTCCGAGGAGTTCGATCTCATGGAGATCGCCCTCGCCGCCGTCAAGCTCGCCCGCGACGTCAAGGGGAGCGCCGACGGTGAGGAGGAGATCCCTGAGACGCGGCCGTTCCGGGAGGAGCGCGGCAGCAGCCCCGGGCCGCGGCGCAGGCAGTCGTTTGCGTTTCCGACCACGCGCCTGTGGATCGGCGCCGGCCGGACCGGGGGGATCCGGCCTCAAGACGTGGTGGGCGCAATCACGGGAGAGTCACGTCTGAGCGGACGCGACATCGGGTCGATCGAGATCGGGGACCGATCGACACTTGTGGAGGTTCCGGAGTCGGCGGCCGACGAAGTCGTCGCCGCGCTGCAGAGCACCACGATCAAGGGAAGAAAGGTGCCGGTCAGCCGCGAGCGGCAAGACCGCAAGACGTGAAGCCGCATTCGGTACTTTGATCCAGAACAGGCGCAAGCCAGTCGTCAGGGTTGCGGCCTTGGGTCGGCCACAGCCTCTTCGTAGACGGCGGATACCTGCTTCGCGATACCTTCCCAGCCATAGTGCCGCGGCACGTGCAGCGACGCGTTGAGGCCCCGTCGCTGACGATCCGCGCGCCCGTTCACGGACGAGACAAGGGCATCCACGAGCGCCTCTTCGTCGTCGGGCGGCACAAGCCACCCGGTTTCGGGGGTCACGATTCTGGCGGGACCGTGGGCGTTGACCGCTATCACGGGCACTCGGCAAGCCATCGCCTCGATGAGCACGAGCCCGAAAGCCTCGGCCACCGAGGGCAGGACGAGCAGGTCGGCAGCGTTCAGCGCCTGCGGGAGCTCGTCGTGACCGTGCCAGCCGGCGAGAAAAGCCTGGTCGTTGCCGAGCTCGCGGATGACGCTGCGTGGGTGTTGCCCTTCCCACTCGCCCGGGTGCCCGCCGACGAGGATGAGCGGAGCCGGCGCGCAGAAGCGCTCCTGGGCACGCTTGTGCGCTCGCAGCAGGAGCGGAATTCGCTTGACCGCCGTGTAGCGGCCGATGAACAGGAAGATCGCCTCTGCGTGCTCCAGCGGCCAGAGGTCCTGCGGCTGATAGGCGACAGTGCCCGGGCGCCCCGTCTCGTCCCAGCCGCGCGGCTCGTCAATCAGCCAGCGGCGCCAGAAGGCGAGCCGCTCGACGGCGGGGAGCGGGCGGGGACGGAACAACCCGAGCTCGACGCCGCTCGGTAGCACGGCGAAGCGCTCGGGCGAAACGCCGAGGAGCGACTCCACATCGGCCTCGGAGCCCGGGGAGATGATCAGTCTTGAGCACGCCTGGGCCCAGCGTCGAAGACGCTCCGCCCAGGCCGATGCGTGAATCCATCCTGCCGGAGGACCGGCCGCGATCTCCCGGAGCATGGCGAGCTCGGTTCCGTGCAGCTGGCCGACGATCGGTACGGCCGGGAACGACCTGAGCGCCGCCTCGTTCGCCGGCGTCAGGTGGTGAAGATGGAGAACCTCCGCCCTACTAGCGCCCGCGCGAGCCAATGCCCTGCCCCAGGCGCCCACGAGCAGCTCGTAGTCGTCGTCGCCGACACTCGCGAAGACGCGATCAGGCGCACCGGGCCGATCCTCGTACGACGGCTGGAACGGAATCGGGTCCGCGGGGATACATTTCGGTCCCGCCTCTCGTCCGTAGTCGACCGGCAGCACGTCGAGGCCGGCGAAGAAGCTCGACGCATCGGTCGCCTCGCCTGATGATCCCAGCGAGCCCGCGATCAGGGTGGGGCTCCATCCGGCCTGCGGCAGGCTGCGGCAGAGCTCGCGGGCGACTTGGGCCGAACCGCCGCGCGGAAAGAAGAAGAGCGCCGAGCACATGCGCCGGCGGCTCCGGCCGGCATGACCGGTCGCCGGCTCACTCATCCTGTCTGAGCACACTGGATCTCCTCATTGGAAGGATGCTGGTCCGAGCGTGAAGAGTATACGGACAGGCGAAGTTCGCATGCTGGTCCCCGGGCAGAATCGACAGTGAGGAGCCGCCGGCGAGGCCTGGAGCGACGCGGGGGTTGAGTCATGCGTCAACCCAGAATCGAGCCGAGACGAGGAGCGTTGAGCCGTATCGCCGTCGGCATTCAGGGGGTCCATTACGTCATGGCCGGGCTGTGGTCCTTCTGGTGGCGCTGCTCGTCACCTGGACCGGGGAACGCGGTCGCCGACGATCGTCGCCCTGACCAGCAGATTGGGATCAGCCTTGCATCAGCCGGTCGAAATGCGTCACGTATGCCTGGGATGCCTGCGAGAGGACATCTGGATCCTGGATGAGACTCGCGGTGAAGAAGGCTTCGCGCTCCATGTCGAAATAGTAGCCAGGCTGAGTCAGGAGATGCTCCTCGCGCAGGAGACCGAGTGCGAGTTCCTCCTCTGGTCGGAGCCGCGGCGATTCGATGATTGCCGTCCAGCCTCCCTGACAGGTGAGCACTCGATGGGGAGAGCCGGGCTCCTCGAGAATGCTGCGAAGGTGAGCCATGTTGAGGGTCAGCCGCCGCCGGCAGTGATCGGCGAAGCGCGGCGCCAGGGCGAGAAGGCCGGGAAGGGCATTCATGACGGGCGTCCCGGCCGACAGGTAGGCGTCGGCGATGATCTCGAGCCTTTCCTCGGCCTCGCGCAGCTGACGCTCGGGGCCCGAGGCCACGATCCACCCGAGTTTCATCTGCGGCATGCCGAGACGTTTGGAGAGGCCGTCGAGGACGAAACAGAGCACCCGGTCCTCGCCAACGAACGAGCCGGCAGCATGCCGATCGGAGGCGAGTTCGACCGGGAAGTCGTAGAAGACCTCGTCGGCGATGACGGCGCAGCCGTGGCGCGCGCAGAGATCGACGAGCGCTTCGCGCTCTGGTCGCAGCACGTAGGAACCAGTCGGGTTGTTGGGGTTGATGAGGACGAGGGCGCGTGTCCTCCCCGCCTGCAGCGCGTCCTCGACCGAATCGAGATCTATCCCCCATCCTATGGGGTGAGCGTACTCGAGCCTGTACGGGCGAGCCTCGACGGCCTCGAGGCCGGCGAGGTAGTCAAAGAGCGGGTAGCCCGGTTTGGGCACCAGAACGGCGTCACCCGGATTGCAGAGGAGCTTGAACAACCAGCTGTAGGCCTCTGAGGTCGAAGAGCAGAGGAAGAGGTCGCGCGCATCCACCGTGCCGTCGGGCATACCCGGCAGCCGGCCGGGCCGTGCTTGGTACGCCTGGCAGAGCGCCTGCCTCGCGCTGGCCAAGCCGCGGGGATCAGGTTCGTATCGCGCGTTTCGTGGATCGAGGAACAGGCGGAGGGCGACTTCCGGCGCGCCGAGTCCCACCAGAGTCGCATTGCTTTCCGAGAAGTCGAGGATCCGCACCTCGGCCGCAATCAGTTCTGCTCGCAGCGCGGAGAGGGCGTTGCCGGGGGCGGGCCAATTGAGTCTGGCTGAGAAGGGGACGCGCACGAGGTCACTATAGAGGGTCACGGCCTGGCGGCAAGCGCCGATCCATCTCGCGCCACTGTGATTCGTCCCCCGCCGTGTTCGTTGGAGGCGCGCCGGGTACTGCAGTTGCAGGGGGATCTCGTGACAGTCGATACATTGGGCGGACGGCTCGCCATCTCACTGATCCTCGTCGTTGTCGCCCTGGTTGCGGCGGCGATCTCGGCTTGGTGGGCAAGCAAGATAGCCCGTGATTCGTACAGCCGATACTACGGTCGCAAGCTCGTCCGCTACGTTGTCTTCGCCGTTACCGCGGTCGCCCTCGCAGTCCTCTGGCGGCCGTTCGCCGGGCAGATCGGGGTCGTTCTCGGCTTGTTCGCCGCGGGCATCGCTTTTCGCAGCACAGGAGGTCATCGGAGCTGTGGCCGGATGGGTCAACATCACGACCGGCAGCATCTTTCGTGTGGGGGATCGGGTTGAGATGGCCGGCGTGCGCGGCGATGTGATCGACATCACACCGCTGCGCACGAAGATCCTGGAGATGGGGGCTCCTCGATCGTTCGGCCAGTCAGCCTCGGACTCATGGGTGGGAGGGCGTCAATACACGGGCCGGATCGTGGCGATCTCGAACAAGGCCACCTTCACGCAGCCGGTGTTCAACTACTCTCACGCCTTCGAGTACATATGGGAAGAGCTCATCATTCCGGTGAACCACACATCGGACTGGCGCGCCGCCGAGACAATCCTGCTCGAGGAGGCTCGTTCCCTCTCTCAGACCGAGGGGGCGCAGCGCGCCATCGAGGAGATCGCCCGGACTCATCCGGTCAAGCGGGCAGAGATCGAACCTCGCGTCTTCGTCCGCGTCGATCAGCGCTGGGTCGAACTGTCGGCTCGCTTCGTCGTCCCCGTCCGTGAGGCCCGGTCAGTCAAGGACGCGCTCACCCGGCGCGTGCTCGACCGGCTGCAGGCTGCCGACATCGAGCTGGCCGTGGACTCACTGGAGATCCAGCTTGGCAACGAGCAGCCGCAGCCCGTCGGGGAAGAGGGCGGCGAGGGTGGCGCTGAGGATGGTCAAGCGGCCTGAGGCCCAGGACTCAGGCCGCTGCGCCTCCAGCGCTCTCCGTCGTCGTCGTCGGCTTCCCCTCGTCGGATCCGGCCTGCAGTCTTTGAATGAGCTCCGCTACCCGGTTGGCGAGGAGTCGCCGCTGCTGGACGGCAGAAAGTCCTCGTCCCCCTGCTTCGAGGATGAGTTGTACATGACGGACGAGCAGTCTGCGGCGGGAAGGGTCCGTTACGCGCTCGCCGAGGTGCTGCAGGGTCTCCAGCTGACGCAGGAGCACCGCCAGGTTCCCCTCTGCGTTGTCCCTGATCTGGTCGAACGATTTGTTCAGGAGTTCCTCAAATCCCGCCCCTCGCGCGAAGACGCGCGCCACTCCGTCGCTTGACCGCCACACCCTGTTGCTGACGGCGTGCTCCTCGGCCGCGATGAGGACGGCAGCCAGGTAGTCGACGCAGATGACCGCAGTCGTCGTATCGTTCACGCCGGGTGAGAGCGCACGCACGGCGATGTCCACGAGCTGGCGTACGCCGAAGCCCGGGTCCCCATGGATGTCGCGGGTCACTTCGATCCTGAATGCCCTCCGGATTGCCTGACCGTCCTTCTCTGCGAGCGTCAGAGGATCGCCGCCACCGTCGAGAAACGAGACGAGCGGCTCCCCTTCGACGACGAATCCGCCCACATTGGTCTCTACCCGAATGCTCTTGCTGTGCCGCTGGCTCAAGCGTCCGAGAACCTTCAGATCCACCGCGGCCACATAGCCGCTACGGCTTGAAAGCACCGGTACGGTCGTCTTCTCATGTTCCCAGCGGAGCTCTTCGAGTTCGTCGACATGATCCGCCTCTCTCCCCGCCCTGAGCACTGCCACCGTCTGTCTGGCGATGCGGGAGATGATCGTTGAGGCCTGAATGGAGCTGGCGACGTGATTGATGAAGTAGATGAGAACGGCTGCTCCCAGCAGGGCGAAGACGATCGCGACAAGGACGGCCAGCTGAGGTACGAAGCCTTCGCCGTCGCTGGGGTCGCTCACCGCCCTGAGGACGATGAGAGAGTAGGCGAACGAGCCCAGGAACACACCCAAAACGGTCTGGTTGCCACGGTCGTGCACGAACGTGCGCAGCACGCGCGAGGAGAACTGCTGTGAGGTCAGCGAGAGCGTGGCGATCGTGATCGAGAAGACGACGCCCGCGACGCTGAGCATTGCGGTCGCGATCGCCGTCAGGACCCCCCGCGCGCCCTCGGGGCTGACACTGAACAGCCGGGGGGAGAGGGTCTCCAGGGATGAGACATCGGGGTTGACGAGCACGAGCATGAGCGCCGCGAGCACGGCCATCAAGACCATGCCCGCCGGCAGGAACCAGAGTGCGCCGACGAGCTTGCCGCCGGCGGCCAGCAGGGGTGACAGGAGATTTCGCACAGCTGCCTCCTTACGATCCGTTACTTCACGTGGTACCCGGCTCGCATGGTCCGTCATCCATTGGAGGAGAAGGCGAGGCGGCACCATCGGGTGCCTGTCTCTCTTTTGGTAGCGAAAGCCTAACTGTGGGCATAGGAGGGTGAGACATTTCACCTCGGAATTGAGGCGCCACATGATTGACCCAAGCGAACGCCAGCCCCAGGAGCCAGTAGAGAGCGCGCCGTTGCCTCCGCCCACCATCATCCCGGCCGAGGGCGAGACGAGTCGTCAGCGGCTGGCGCGCGGCGCTCACCGCACTCTCCTCTATACGTACGTGGTCGCGGTCGTGCTGGTCCTCATCATCCTGGTCGCCTTGGTCGTGGCAAACACGAACGCGGTCACCGTGGGCTGGGTGTTCGGCGATTCGACTGTATCTCTGGTGTGGCTGGTGCTGGGCTCCGCGATCCTCGGGCTGTTCTTGGGCATGCTCGTCGGCGCTCTGCTCCGTCATCGGACGCGGCAGCCTCGTTGAACGCTCGGATCCGGCGCTCCTCGAGCAACCGCGGCGCGCACGACCCGATTTGGCCCGACTGGACGAGATACTGGGCCTTCTCTCGACCACGAACGGTGCGGTCGTCGAGCGCAGGCAGCGTCAACGCCTCGTCAGAAGGGCCAGCAGCACGGACAGCACGATGCTGATGACGATCATGAGGCCGATCGGGAAGAACACCGTGATGTTGCCGCGACGCCACACGAGTGTTCCTGGCAGTTGATGGAGGCCGAGTCGGTCGGCGAGCAGGAGGAGCGCTCCCGCGACGAAGACGAGCGCGCCGACCACGAGAAGGATGCGTCCCATCGTTGCCATGACTCCCTGTACCCCTGACGACGATCGAGGCAACGAACAGAGCTGTCCGGCGCAGGGTGTGAGCCGATCAGTGGAGCGAGGGACAGTGAACGACAAGTCGAACAGTCGTGCCCGTGTAGACTGATTGCCTGCAACGAACGACCGTCACGGGGCGAACTGACAACTGCGGCGCGCTCGTCCCCCGGGTTTTGACGAATCCACGGTGTCCCCACCTGCCGGAGGCGGTGTGCGAAAGGCCCTCTATCATCCCGTCAGGCTGATTCCGCTGGCGTTCCTCCTCGCTGCATCGGTTGGCACTCTGCTGCTCCTCACCTCCTGGGCCCGTGCGGATTCTGCCCAGCCCGTGCCGCTGATCACCGCGGCCTTTACCGCCTTGTCGGCCACATGCATCACCGGGCTCATCGTCGTGGATACACCCGTGTACTGGAGCTCGTTCGGGCACGTGGTCATTCTTGTGCTGGTGCAGATCGGAGGCTTCGGCATCATGACGCTCGCGACAGTCATGGCCATGCTGATCACCGGCCGCATCGGGCTGCGGGGTTCGCTGGTGGTCCAGACCGAAGCGCACGCGCTCAACTTCGGCGACATCAAGGGCGTCATCAGGAATGTCGCCTTCATCATGCTGTCGCTCGAGGCTGTCATGGCCGTCTGGCTTGGTGTCCGTTTCTACGTCTGGTACGACTACGGTCTTGGGAAGGCAGCCTGGCACGGCATCTTCCACTCGGTGTCCGGATTCAACAACTCCGGATTCGCCCTCTACAGCGACAGCCTAGTCGGCTTCGCCGGCGATCTGTCTGTGCTCGCGCCCATGATGTTGCTCATCATCATCGGCGGCGTCGGCTTCCCGGTGGTCGAGGAAATCAGCAGGAGCTGGCGCCGGCCGCGTGACTGGTCGATGCACACGAAGGTGACGGTTCTCGGCTACGTGTTCCTGCTCGCGCTGGGCGTACTGGGCACCGCAGTGTTCGAGTGGCGGAACGCCGGCACTCTCGGGCCGATGGGGTTGGGCGACAAGCTGATCAACTCGCTCTTCGGGGGAGTGACTGTCCGTACCGCAGGATTCAGCACCTTCGACTATGCCTTGGCCACCCACGAGACATGGGCTCTGTACGATTTTCTGATGTTCGTCGGGGGCGGCAGCGCCGGCACATCAGGGGGACTGAAGGTGGGAACATTCGTCGTGCTCGCGTTCATGGTCTGGTCCGAGGTTCGGGGCGAGCATGAGGTCGTGATCGGCAAGCGGGCGCTGCCCGCCGATGCACAGCGGCAGGCGGTCACCCTTGCCTTGCTCGCGGTGAGCGCCTCGGCGCTCGGCACGATGGCCCTGCTGCTTGTGACCGACTTCTCCCTCGACGCGATGCTGTTCCAGGCGCTGTCGGCTTTCGGGACGACAGGGCTCAGCCCCGGCGTCACCGAACTGCTCCCCCCGTCCGGACAGGTCATCATCATGTGCTTGATGTTCCTTGGCCGCGTGGGTACCGTCACAGTAGCGTCAGCGCTCGCGTTGCGTCAGCGCCATCGAGCGTATCGCCTACCGGAGGAGCGGCCGATCATTGGTTAGGCATGTATTCAGACGGCGGCGTGATGATTCAGCGGTGCTCGTTATCGGCCTTGGGCGTTTCGGCTCCGCGGTAGCCTCGTCGCTCATGCGGCAGGGGCGCGAAGTGCTCGCAGTCGATTCCGATCCGGTGCTCGTACAGCGCTACGCCGACGACTTCACCTACGTTGTTCAGGCTGATGCGACAGACGACGATGCGCTCGAACAACTGGGGGTCGTCGACTTCGAGCATGCTGTCGTCGCGATCGGTCTCGACATAGAGGCGAGTGTTCTCGTCACCCTGTCGCTCGCCCAAGCGAACATCCCGAGCATCTGGGCCAAGGCGATCAATCACAAGCATGGCCAGATCCTGGAGAGAGTTGGAGCACATCGCGTCATCTATCCGGAGACCTCTGTGGGAGAGCAGGTCGCTCACCTGATCACCGGAGGGATGTCGCAGTACCTCGAGTTCGAGGAAGGCTTCGCCATCGCCCGGACGTTCGCGCCCCCTGAGACGTGGGGCAGGACGCTCAGGGAATCGGGCGTTCGTAGCAGGCACGGCATCACGGTGGTGGGGGTGAAGCGCGCGGAGCAGGGTTTCATATACGCCCAGGCGGACACCCCGGTTCAGCAGGGGGACGAGTTCGTCGTCGCGGGCCCGACGCGCACTGTGGAGAAGTTCTCCTCACTCAGCATCCGCTAGCTTCGACCGCTGTGAGCGCTTCCATTCGCCGCGCGCCCGGTCGGCAGATCGTTCGGTCGGCCTTGAGTACCTCGGTTCTGAATTCCGCGGAGTGGACAGCGGGCTAACGGCAGGGCGGCAGAGCGGCCTCGAGCTCCGCGAGCGCTCCAGGAGACGGATCGCCCTCGCCGTGCCAGTGAATGGAGCCCTCGCAGCCGACGACGAATACGTGGACGGTCTCGAGGGCATCAAGGTCGAGCGCCCCGGCCAGCGCCGACAGGTCTGTGTAGGTCGTCAGCGTGTGGCGGCGGACGTCCACGTCCGGGATGCCGGCCCGCATGCCGCCGTCGATTTGGGAGCGAAAGAGCCGCCAGGCACGCGAAAGACTCGGCACTTCCCACACTTCTGTGCCGGGATGTCTCTCTGCGACCGCCTCGAGAGGAAGCTTCCAGCGATCGACGATAGCTTGGTGTCCTCGCTGGAACGCGAGGATGATCACGTGCGGCCCGCCGGGGAGCTCGTCGGGAATGACGTACTCGATCCCTTCGAGATCTCGCACTCGTAAGGCGGGAAACTCCACTTGACCCTCCCTTCGGTGAGCAGGATTGCTCGTCACGCAGAGGACGCGTCAGTCAGTCCTACGATGTGCCCGTACGGCGGCACCCCCAACGGCCTGCCCTCGGTCAATTCTCGGCGTCGAGGACCTCGTCGATCCAGCCGAGTCCGGCGATTCCGGTGGGGAATCCGCATGTGGTGAAGGCGAGTACCGCCACGTGGCGGAGCTCCTCCGGCGTCGCTCCCGCAGCCAGCGCCTTGCGGGCGTTGGAGCGCACGGAGCCCTCCGCCGAATGGCCGATGGCCATGCCGAGCTTGACGAGCCGCACGGTCCGCTCGTCCAGAGGACCCGCTTCATCCGCCGCTTCGCCGAGGCCGTCGAGCGCGGCGGCGACGTCGGGGAATCTGCTCCGGAACCTCACGTACACCTTGGGCAAGTACTCCCGTGTCATCATGGACCTCCCTCATCCGCGTTCCACATCTCGTTGTGCCCGCGAGTCTATCGCGACGCCGACGCGTCGCCGTTCGAGAGCGCCTCGCCTCCGGGCTCCCCGAGTCCGTACGCTGGTGCTAGGCTGCTCATGGCAGGACCTGCTTCACGGATGCCGCCAGCGGGTGCCGCACAACCAGTGAAAGGGGCGCCATGGAGTCAATGCTCGCCCTCGTCAAGAGCCGTCGCGGGTTGGGTCTGACACTCGAGCGGGTGCCCATCCCGCGGGCCGGCCCGGGCGAAGTCGTCATCCAGGTCCTCGAAACCGCCATCTGCGGCACCGACGTCCACATCTACGAGTGGGACGAGTGGGCGCAGCGCACGGTCCCGGTGCCGCTCGTCATCGGCCACGAGTTCGTCGGCCGCATCATCGAGGTGGGAGACGGTGTTCGCGGCCTCGAGGTCGGGGAGCTCGCGACCGGCGAGGGACACATCGTCTGCCGCCATTGCCGCAACTGCCGCGCCGGGCGCCGCCACCTGTGCGCGCATTCCCTCGGCATCGGCGTCACGGCTCCCGGCGCCTTCGCCGAGTACCTGGCTCTGCCGGCCGTCAACGTATGGCCGGCGCCGGAGCAGATCCCGCTCGACACCCTGGCGATCTTCGACCCTCTGGGGAACGCCGTTCATGCGGCGCTGTCGTTCGACCTGGTCGGCGAAGACGTGCTGATCACCGGCGCAGGGCCGATCGGCTTGCTGGCGGCGGCCGTCGTCAGGCATGCCGGAGCGCGGCACGTCGTGATCACCGACGTGAACCCGGAGCGGTTGGCCATCGCCGCGAAGATGGGCGCCTCGCTCACTGTCGACGTGCGTGCCTCCTCGATGGCAGAGGCGATGGCAAGCTTGGGAATGCAGGAGGGCTTCGACGTCGGCCTGGAGATGTCGGGGAGCAGGGACGCCCTGCGCGACATGCTGGCGAACATGGCTCATGGAGGGCGCGTCGGCCTGCTCGGCATTCTGGAAGGCGAGACCCCAGTCGAGCTCGAGCGGATCATCTTCGGCGGCCTCACGCTCAAAGGCATCTACGGCCGCGAGATGTTCGAGACCTGGTACAAGATGACGGCGATGGTCGTCGGCGGGCTCGACGTCGCTCCGGTGATCACCCATCGGTTCCCCGCCGCGCAGTACGAGGAGGCCTTCGGTGTCGTGCGCTCGGGGCACTCCGGCAAAGTGATCCTGGAGTGGCCGGCGGCGCTCGGCCGGGAAGGCCACGATCATGAGGAAGCAGGAGGAGCGTCATGATCGCCGATGTCGTCAGGGATCGTCTGCTCGCCGAGCTGCAGCAGACGCGCGAGCAGGGCTTGTTCAAGACTGAGCATCCGATCGCCGGCGCGCAGGGCGCATGGGTGCAGCTCGCTGACGGACGGCGAGTGCTCAACATATGTGCCAACAACTACCTCAACCTGTCATCCCACCCGGAGGTCGTAACGGCTGCCGCTCAAGGACTCGAGGAGTTGGGCTACGGCATGTCGTCCGTGCGCTTCATCTGCGGGACGCAGACCGTGCACGCCCAGCTCGAAGAGACCATCGCGGGTTTCCTGGGCATGGAGGCCGCCATCCTCTACTCGTCGTGCTTCGACGCCAATGGCGGATTGTTCGAGACGCTGCTCGGGCCCGAGGACGCAGTCATCAGCGACGCGCTCAACCATGCCAGCATCATCGACGGGATCAGGCTCTGCAAGGCGCAGCGCTACCGGTACCGCAACTGCGACATGGCGGATCTGGCGGAGAAGCTCAAGGAAGCGCGAGGGGCGCGTACCAGACTGATCGTCACCGACGGTGTGTTCTCCATGGACGGCGTCATCGCTCCGCTCGCGGACATCTGCGAGCTTGCCGAGAGCCATGATGCACTCGTCATGGTTGACGACTCTCACGGTCTCGGCGTGCTCGGAGACGGCGGGCGCGGCACCCCTGAGCATCATGGAGTCGGAGATCGCATCGACATCATCACCGGGACCCTCGGCAAGGCGCTTGGCGGGGCGAGCGGCGGCTTCACCTGCAGCTCTCGTGACGTCGTGGACCTGTTGCGCCAGCGCTCGCGTCCCTATCTCTTCTCGAACAGTCTCGCGCCGATGATTGCGGCCGCGTCGATCGCCGCCTTCGACATCGTGGAGCGATCGCACGAGCTGCGCGCCCGCCTGTGGCGCAACGCGCAGCACTTCCGGTCGGCGGTTGAGGCGGCGGGGTTCACGACGCGCGGGGCCGGCCATGCGATCGTCCCCGTCATGGTCGGCGAGGCGCGCGATGCGCAGCTCATCGCCGCCGGTCTGCTGGAGCGCTCGGTCTACGCCGTTGGCTTCTTCTATCCGGTCGTCCCCAAGGGCGAAGCGCGCATCCGGGTGCAGGTCTCGGCGCTGCACGAGCTCGACGACCTGGACTACGCGGTCGAACAGCTGGCCGCCGTTCGTGACGAGGCGGCGGCCGCTCGTTCGTCCTGATCCGGCTCTCTGGGCTGCATAGCCCGGAGGGAACACGCGTACAGCGAGGTGCGTGCCACGGAATCGCTCAATCAGCTGTCCGCCGCGGCCATGCGGCAGGGCTATCTGCGGCGGGAGTTCTCACCGGTGGACGTCCTGCTCGCGGCCGCGACGCGCGCCGAGGCGACGAGCCGTTTCAACGCATTCGTCACGCCGCTGTTTGACCGGGCTGTGGAGCAGGCGCGGCGAGCTGAGCGCCTCTATGTGCGCGGCGAGGCGGACGCCATACCGCTGCTGGGCGTCCCGGTCGCAGTCAAGGACAACTACGACACGGCCGGGGTCAGGACGACGTACGGCTCGTCGATGTTCGCCGACCATATGCCCGGCGAGACCGCCGAGTGCGTTCGTCGCCTTGAGGCGGCCGGCGCGATCGTTGTCGGCAAGGCCAGCCTGGATGAGTTCGCCTGGGGAATCACCGGCGAGAACCCACATTTCGGACCGTGCCGAAACCCCTGGGATGCCGCGCGGATCCCGGGCGGTTCGAGTAGCGGTTCCGCGACTGCGGTGGCGCTGAGGGTGGCGCCGCTTGCGCTCGGCAGCGACACGGCCGGATCGATCCGCATACCGGCCGGCTTCTGCGGCATCGTCGGATTGAAGCCGACGTATGATCGGCTTTCGCGCGCGGGCCTGTTCCCGCTGGCGCCGACGTTCGACCACGTCGGCCTTCTGGCTCGTGAACCGGTGGATCTCGCACTGCTCCTCGGGGTGCTCGACGATCATCCACGACTGCAGGCTGTCGCGGTACCGAAGGTCGAAGCTAAGCGTCCGCAGGACGAGGTTCTGCGCGACCTGCGCGTAGGCGTCCTGCAGGGGCCGTCGCTCGACGAGCTCGACGACGACGTCGCTCGCGTGGTTCGCGCGGCCATGGCCGCGCTGAGATCACAGGGAGCGGAGCTCGTCGAGATCGGCTCCCGGCTCTGGGCACACGTCCTCGGCATGTTCGTCCCGGTTCAGCAGGCCGAGGCGTACTTCACGCATCGCTCCCGGGATCTGTTCCCCGCCCATCGGCGGAAGTACGGGGACGATGTGCGCGAACGGCTGGAGCTCGGTGAATCCGTTTCGCTCGCGGATTATCTCGCCGCGAGGGCCGAGCGCGAACATCTTGCCGCGGGTCTTCGGGCGCTCTTCGCGTCGGTGGACGTGCTGCTGACGCCTCTCGGCGCGGCTCGCACGCCGACATTCGCCTCCCTCACCGACAGCACGTTCGCCGCAGTCTTCCGGAAGCGGGTGCTTCTGCATACCGTGCCGGCGTCGGTCGCGGGCATACCCAGCTGCGCTGTGCGGGCAGGCTTCGACCGCGACGGGCTTCCCGTCGGCGTGCAGTTCTCAGCGCCCCAGGGGGCCGACGGCCGCCTGCTGGAGGTGGTGGGCGCCTACTTCGGGAGCACCGCCCACATTCAAGGCATATGGCCTTCGGCGTAGACGGTCTCTCAGCGCAGGGCGTTCTGCAGTTCCTGCCACACCAGGGGGTCCTCTTGGCCCATGCACCAGGCATACACGCCTTGGATGCGAGGATGATCGGCAAGCATCATGCCCAGTTTGGCCCGGATCGCGGCTGCGTCCGGGAAGTAGGCGGCGCGCTTCTGGCCGTTGCGCCGGTAGTCGAGGCGAAGCTCCCCGGAAGCGGTTCGCTTCTCACGCGGATCGTACGTGGCGCGGAGGCCGGCGATGTCGTTCCAGACGAGGTCGGTGGTGGGTGATCCCGCCCAATCGCGCCCGTAGAAGCCGAGGCCCATGACGATCTTCTCGGGCGGTACCTGGGTCTCGGCGAAATCGAGTACTCGGTCCATCCAGTCTGGTGGTGAAAGCGGGCCGGGACCCGACCAGGAGCCCGAGTAGTTGTAGGTCATGATACGGAATTGATCGACTGTCCGGCCCAACCGCCTCCAATCCTGCCCCTCCGGCCCGTCCCAATCGCCCGGCTCACGCACCTTGGGGTAGACGTCGACGGCGATTAGGCGGCCATCCGCGTGCAGCCGCCTCGCCAGCGCCTCGATGAAGGCGGTGAAGGCGTCTCGCTGAGCCCCCTTCACCGCCTCCCAGTCGACGTCGACTCCGTCGACGCCGTTCGTGCGGCACCAAGCGGCCACCGCCTCCGCATGGCGCAGCCGAGTCTCCTCAGTCCGCAGTATCGCGGCAGAGATCGTCGCGTCGAAGGTGTGCCGCTCCTGGTTGTAATCCGTCAGCGTGACGAAGACGCGGCATTCTGCCTCTCTGGCGAGGTCGATGAAGCCGCTGTTCAGTTGCGGCGCGCGGACGCTGCCGTCCGGCTGCGACTGCAGCCAGTCGACGCTGACCTCATCGACGGCGCCCGCCTCCACGGCACGTGCGAGCGAAGCCCTGTCGCCAAACGTCCAGGCGCCGATCAGATAGGCGCCGCGGTGACGCCCGTCGTCCTCCAATGCCATACCGACAGACACGGCCGCCGCGATGGCGAGGGCGCCCACGGCGATGATGATCGTCAGAGACGAGGCGGGCCGGACCCGCCGGCGGGAACGCCGGCGCCGCACGGATCTGATTCTGCTCCCCGCCATGGCATCATCATGACCGGTTCACCCGGTCCGGGAAACCAGACTGCCGGTCTTGTCGCTTCAGTTGCGTGACGCTGGCCCTTCAGGACGAGATGAGCGTCGAGCCGGGTGAATCGGCAGTAGGTCCTCGGGCTCCGACCCTCACTGCGGCAGTTGTCCTTGCGTCAAACGCGCGTATCCTCCAGGGGACACTAATTGAACGCGGACGGCGGACGATGCCCGGGAATGCAGTCCGCATGCGGAGGGATGAGGATGGATGCTGAATCACAGGGGGGCCGGCGTGTTCTCGTGGTGTGCGCGACGAAGTTCGGGTCGACCCTGCAAATCGCTGAGGTCGTGGCGGAGGAGTTGCGCAAGGCGGGGTGCGAGGCCGAGGTGCATGCGGCCCGGGAGAGTCCGTCCGCTGTCGGTTTCGATGCAGTCGTGGCCGGCGGCCCGATGATCTTCGGCTGGCACAAGGACGCGACGGCCTATGTCAAGGCTCGCCGCGGGGAGCTCGCACGCATGCCCCTGGCGTACTTCATCACGGCGGCCTCCCTGACGGACGACGGCGGTGAAACAGTCGACGGTGTACCGATCGTCAAGGACGCCTGGCTGGTGAAGCCGCCGCGTCGGCCGGGCGCCACGAGCTACCGCGAAAGGTATGCCCTGCCCGCGCACTACCTCGGAGACATCCTCAGAGAGACATCGCCCGTGCGTCCCAGTCAGGTTGCCTTCTTCGGCGGGGCCATCGACCTCACGAAGATGAACATCCTCCAGAAGCTCTTCGTGATGCTCGTCATCGGCGCGGGTCCTGGCGATTCCCGTCACTGGGAGGCCGTTCGTGCGTGGGCAGCGAGTCTGCCCGGCGTACTGTTTGGCGAGGGGGAAGGGTCACTCAACCCTTGACAGCCGACTCTCCGTGCCGCAGGCTCCCGGGAGTGTGTCGAATGATCTCAAGGGAGGTAGAAGATGGCCAATCTGTTCGTGCTCGGCTTCGACAACGAGGCCGACGCCAGGGTGTTCGGCGAGAAGATCGGCGGCC